>JBEIIL010000013.1:0-42591 GCA_040380755.1 Methylobacteriaceae bacterium
GCTCCTGGCGAGAATGCTCCTGGCGAGGAGGCTCATGATAGACCGGCTCATGGTCGACGAGCGGCGGCAGCGCCTCGGCGGCGGCAAGCTGGTCCTCGAACCGGGCCTGAATGTCATCCGTGACCGGCGCCGATGAAAACTCGGCTTCGGCAACCGGGCTTGGGACGGGAGCGGTCTGAGTTTGGACCGATCCGACGGTGGGCTCGACCCGCGCCGGACCGGCACGGGAGACGTTGTCACCCCACAGGTCGCGGAACGGATCATCCTGCCCGACGATGCGGGCGAGCTCGGCCAGCGGATCTTCGGACGGGACGGAGGACACGACGGCGCGTGGCTCGGTGCGCGGGCCTGATGCCTCGCGCAGCTGCCGCTCCAGCTCGTCGAGGTCGATGACCGGCCGCTGCCTGTTCGGTTCGCTCATGACGCACCCGCTGTCACCGCCGGCATGAACGAGGCCGGCTTCCTAGGCGTTGCAACCTTACGGCCAGTGGCTGCGGCTTGCGCCATCGCGGGCAGATCCGCCCGCAACCATCCAGCACATTCAGCGCATTTCATCGGGCGCTGTCACCCCGAGGATGGCAAGACCCGAGGCGAGGACCGTCATCACGGCGTGAACCAGCGCCAGCCTCGCTTCCGTCGACTTTCGATCAGTTTCGATAACAAAACGTAAATGCGGCGCTTCTTTGCCTTTGTTCCACAATGTGTGGAAGTCACTCGCCAGATCATACAGGTAAAATGCAATCCTGTGCGGCTCATGCGCGGCTGAAGCGGACTCGATCAGCCGGGGAAACTGGGCGAGGCGACGAATCACATCGAATTCAGATGCATCCTCCAGCACCGACAGGTCTGCTCCGGTGATCGCCTCTGGCGTGCCGGCGCCCGGTCCGAACGCCGTTTCAGCCTGCCTGATCACCGACCGGCAGCGGGCATGCGCGTACTGGACATAGAAAACCGGGTTGTCCTTCGACTGCTCGATCACCTTGGCCAGGTCGAAGTCCAGCGTCGCGTCGTTCTTGCGAAACAGCATCATGAACCGCACGGCGTCGCGGCCGACCTCGTCGACCACGTCGCGCAACGTCACGAAGTCGCCGGAGCGCTTCGACATCTTCACCGGCTCGCCATGGCGCAACAGCCGCACCAACTGGCAGAGCTTGACGTCGAGATCGCCCTTCCCGCCGGTCACGGCCTCAACCGCAGCGGTCATGCGCTTGACGTAGCCGCCGTGATCCGCACCCCAGACGTCGATCATCGTGGCGAAGCCGCGCGCGAATTTCGAGGCGTGGTAGGCGATGTCTGACGCGAAATACGTGTAGGAGCCGTCCGACTTCAGCAACGGGCGGTCAACGTCGTCGCCGAACGCCGTGGCACGGAACAAGGTTTGCTCGCGGTCCTCCCAGTCCTCCTCGCGCGCTCCCTTGGGCGGCGGCAGGCGGCCCTCGTAGACGAGGCCGTTGTCGCGCATCGTCTCGATCAGCGCACGGATCTGGTCCACCGGACCATTGGCCAGCGAGCGCTCCGAGAAGAACACATCGTGGCGGATGTCGAGCGCCGCGAGATCCTCGCGGATCATCGCCATCATGGCGGCGATGGCGGCGTCCCGCACCACCGGCAACCACTCCGCCTCGGTCTTGGCTAGCAGCGCAGCACCATGCTGCTGCACGAGCGCGGCGCCCACCGGCTTCAGGTAGTCGCCGGGGTACAACCCCTCCGGAATGGTAACAGTCTCGCCCAGCGCTTCGCGGTAGCGCAGATGGACCGACCGGGCGAGCACGTCGACCTGGGCCCCTGCGTCGTTGATGTAGTACTCCCGCGTCACCGCATCGCCCGCAAACGCGATGAGATTGGCGAGCGCATCGCCGAAGACGGCACCCCGGCCATGGCCGACATGCATCGGCCCGGTCGGGTTGGCCGAGACATACTCGACATTGACGGCGCGAGGCGCAGCGGGATCACCCCGGCCGAACGCGGGTCCCAGCGCCACCACCGAGCGCGTGACCGCCCGCAACACGTCCGCATGCAGCCGTAGATTGATGAATCCGGGTCCTGCCACCTCGACCGCCGTCACGCCGGGCTCGCCACGCAGCGCCTGGGCGAGCGTCTCCGCCAGCGCCCGCGGGCTGGATCCAGCCTCCTTGGCGAGCACCAACGCCGCATTGGTGGCAAGGTCGCCATGCGACGGGTCGCGCGGCGGCTCGATCACCACCTTGGCCGTGTCCAGCCCTGCCGGCACGCCGCCTTCGCGTCCGAGCCGCGCTATCACCGCCGCGAGGCGGCGCTGGAACTCGTCGAAAATGTTCATGGGCCCGATCTGCTGGCGGCCGCGACCTGTCTCGATCCGGGACGTGTCTGAAAGCGCGCCTAACGCAATTCCGGAGTGGCGTCAAACAGACGGCGGTGCTCCTGCAGGGCATAGCGGTCCGTCATGCCGGCGATGTAGTCGGCGACGCGGCGGGCCACCTTCTTCGGTTTGACGCCATCGAGACCCTGCCGCCACTCCTCGGGCATCAACTCCGGTGCGGCGAAAAGGCGGGCGAACAGGTCACGCACCACCTGGTCGGCCTGCCTGCGGATCCGCGCCACGTCCGGATGCCGGTACATGTTGGGAAACAGGAACCCCTTGATGGCCGCGTCTGCCTCCGCCATGGCCGGCGCAAAGGCCACCACCGGCGCCCCGGCCGCCCGGATCGCGTCCGCATCGGCAGGGCCGAGCGCTGCGATCCGCCGCCCGCTTTCGGCGATCACGTCCTCGACGAAGCGGGTGATCAGCCTGCGCCCCAGCTCGTGGACCGTGCGGCTGCGGTCGAGCCCGGGCCAGCGGGCCGCGATCTCGTCCAGCAGGTCGGCGAGGAACGGGACAGCCCGCAGGCCGTCGAGGTCGAACAGGCCGGCCCGCAACCCGTCGTCGAGGTCATGGGCGTCATACGCAATGTCATCGGCGATGGCTACCACCTGGGCCTCACCGCTGGCGTGGCTGTCGAGCCTGAGGCTCGACTGCGTATCAAAATCGAGGATTGCCGCCGGGATGCCGCGGGCGTGTCGCAGCAGTGGCGTCCGGTCCGCATCGACCAGCGGGCCATTGTGCTTGACCAGCCCCTCAAGCGTTTCCCAGGTGAGATTGAGGCCGTCGAACGCCGCATAGCGGCGCTCCAGCCGTGTCACGATGCGCAGCGCCTGGGCGTTGTGGTCGAACCCGCCATACGGCGCCATGCAGGCATCGAGCGCATCCTCGCCGGTATGGCCGAACGGCGTGTGGCCGAGATCATGCGCCAGCGCCAGCGCCTCGGCGAGGTCCTCGTCGAGCCCGAGCGCCCGCGCCAGCGAGCGGGCGATCTGCGCCACCTCGATGGTGTGGGTCAGCCGCGTGCGGAAATGATCGCCCTCGTGGAAAACGAACACCTGGGTCTTGTGCTTGAGCCGTCGGAAGGCGGTGGCGTGGATGATCCTGTCGCGGTCACGCTGGAAGGCGCTGCGGGTCGGCGAGTCCTCCTCGACGACCAGCCGCCCCCGGCTTGTGGACGGATCTGCCGCGTAAGGAGCCCGCCAACGGTCAAAGCGGTTCGGCATGGCCGGCCCTCCTGTCGCATTGCGCCCCCCGATCCGGGGAGCCGCGTTGAAATCCGCCCTGCGCGGACTTAGGTTCAAGGAGGCCGGCAGGCAAGACCCGCGTCATGCGGGTGGTCGCCGATCCGCGGAGCACACCATGTCCGTCACCGAAACCTCGACCGCCCCCTTCGCCGTCACCGCCTCGGCGGCGCGGCGGATCCTCGCGATCCTGCAGTCCGAGCCGCAGGGGTCGATGCTGCGGGTCAGCGTCAATGGCGGTGGCTGCTCCGGTTTCCAATATGATTTCGGCTTCGATCAGGCCCGCAACCCCGACGACCTCTTGATCGAGCGTGACGGTGCCGTCGTGCTGGTCGACAGCGTGTCCCTGCCCTTCGTCCAAGGGGCGGTGCTCGATTTCGTCGACGACCTCATGGGCCAGTCTTTCCGGGTGCAGAACCCGAACGCCACGGCGTCCTGCGGCTGCGGCACCAGCTTCACGGTCTGACTGGCCCGGCCGGCGCCGGCCTGCGGAGGCGACATGGACGCGCTTTTCATCGGCCAGACCTATATCGACGTGACGTTTCTGGCTGACCGCATCCCCACCGGCGATGAGAAAACCGTGGCGCGTGACTATGCGGTGTCGTTTGGCGGCAACGCGGTGACGGCGGCGTTCTGCTGCGCCAAGCTCGGTGTGGTGCCGGACCTGCTGACCTCGCTGGCCGATGACTGGCTCGGGCGGATGTTTCTCGACATGGCGGCGAAATACGCCATTCCGGTCCACGGCCGGAAGGTCAGGGAGAGCTCGCTGTCCTTCGTCATTCCCCGGGACGGCCAACGCGCCATCATTCGCTGCCGCGACGACGCCTATCTGCATCCCTTCCCCCAGCTCAACACGACCGGGATCCGGGCACTGCATCTCGACGGCCACCAGGCCGACGCGGCGCTGCACTACGCCCGGGCCTGCCGCGCCGCCGGAGTCTTGACCTCTCTTGATGGTGGAGGACTTCGTGAAAATACAATGGAATTACTGGAATTTATCGATGTAGCCATCTGCGCCGAACGGCTAGCCGAGCAGCTCGGCGTGACCCCGGAGGCGCTGCTCGACCTGCTCAAGGCCAAGGGCTGCCGCATCGGCGGCGTGACCCAGGGCGACAAGGGGATGCTCTGGTATGACGAGACAGGCACGGTGCGCCGGCAGAAGTCCCTGGCGGTCCCGCACGAGGCGGTGATCGACACCAGCGGTGCCGGGGACGTGTTTCACGGCGCCTATGTGGCGTCGGCGATCACCCGGCCCGACGTCGCCTGGGAGGAGCATTTCGCGTTCGCCCGCGCGGCATCGGCCTTCAAGATCCAGCATCTCGGCAACGAGGCTGGCCTGCCCACGCGTGAAGCGATTGCCGCGATCCGCGCCGGCTATGCCGAGGCGGCCTGAGACTTCATTCGCGCCAGAACTGGCTCCACGCGGCGATGGCCGAGGGCGACGGCTGGCGGCCGACAGTGAGGACAATGGCTGAACTTGGCCATGATTGTCTGCCAGCCTGTGAGTCTCGTCCCCCGGAGGCCTGCCATGACCGTGACTGTAGCGTCCCGCCCCGGCCCGGCCGGCGCTCCTCCGCCGCGCGCGCGCCATGTAAGCGCCTTCCGGCTGCTCGCCGCGGCCAGCGGCATTGCCGCCGCCACGGTTGCTGCGCATGAGGTCGCAGCCGCCGCGCTGGCGGCCTCGGCCCGCGCGGTCCTTGACCGCGCCGGCGTCACCCATGGCAGCGTCGTTGCCGATCCGGTCTCCTGTCGCCTCGTGCTCTCCGGCCTCGGCTGGACCAGCCTCGACGGCACGCGCATCAGCATCGGCAAGGTGGCGCTGAACACCGGCGCCGCCCTGGTGACCCCCGCCCAGGCGTCCGATGCCCTGCGCTTCGAGGCCCTCAAGGTGACGACGGCCGACGGCAGCTGGACGATCCCGCGGCTCGACGTGGTCGGCGCCGCGATGGGCCGGGCTGACGTCCTGGCAGCGTTCGATGCATCGTCCAAAGTGCCCCTGGCCCAGCGCCTGGCGAGGCTGACGGCTGCCGGCATGGTGATGTCCGAGGTCATTGCCACCCAGACGCAGGCCGGGACCGCGACGGCGATACAGTACCGTGATGTGCGGCTTTCCGACCTCAAGGCAGGCGTGGTCGCGCAGCTGAACGCCGCCGGTGGAACATTCGAGAGTCGTTCGGGGTCGCCGGGCGGCGACATGCGGCGCGGCACGTTCGGCCCGGTGGCGGCGACCCGGATCGACATGGTGCAGATCGCGCGGGTCTACACCGAAGCCGCAAAGGCCGGTGAGCCGATCAGGCCGGTCTACGGCAGCTTCGCGGTCGAAGCCGTCGTGGCCAAGGACAAGGATGGCGCCGAGGTCACGATCGCCCGGATGCAGGCCCGCGACTTCGGTGCCCGTCCAGGCAGCCAGACCTGGAGCGAGATCGCTGCCACGCTGGCCCGCAACAAGGAGCAGGACCTGTCGAAAATGGAGCCCGGCGAGCGCGCGCGCTTCATCAACGCCCTGACGGACCTGCTCGGTGCGTTCGAGATCGGCCAGACGGAAGTGCTCGGCATGCGGATCGTCACCCCCAAGACGAGATCGGCCGAAATCGCCAGGATCGCCATCGAAGGGGCGGCCATGGGCCGCCCTGCCAGCGTCCGCGTCGAAGGCTTTGCCGTCG
Organism: Methylobacteriaceae bacterium; assembly: GCA_040380755.1. Classification (GTDB taxonomy): domain Bacteria; phylum Pseudomonadota; class Alphaproteobacteria; order Rhizobiales; family Beijerinckiaceae; genus Alsobacter. The sequence goes on from JBEIIL010000013.1 coordinate 6,246, forward strand.
ATGGCGACGAGGCACAGGTGCGCATCGGCGCCATCGTGCACACCGGCTGGTCGTTGAAGCCGACCCTCGACGGCCTGCGCGAGACCTATGGCACGGCCACGCCGCCACAGGGTGGCCAGAACGCCCGCAACCGCAACGCAAGGCGGTCTGGCGACGTCGATCCGCGCAAGTTCATCCCGCAGCTTGGCAGCCTCGCCATCCGCGATGTCGAGATCGACGTTCCCGAGAAGGGCACGGACGGGCGCACCCGGATGACGCTCAAGGCGTTCGAGATCGAGACCGCCGACCAGCTTGCCGGCGTCCCGACCATCCTGAAGATTGCCATCGACCGCCTGGCGATGCCGATCCCGCCCGACTCCCAGGAGAGCGGCTTCAAGGACCTTCTATCGCTGGGCTATCGCAGCATCGACCTGTCGGGTGCCATCGAGGCGCGCTGGAGCGAAAGCTCCGCCGACGTAACCATCGGACAGGTCACGCTCGACGGGGCCGGCATGGGATCCGCCGTTATCCGCGGCGTCATCGGCAATGTGCCGCGCGCCATGTTCACGGCCGATTCTGCCGCCCTCCAGGTCATGATGCTGGGCGTCACCGTCAAGCAGGCGGCGCTGGCTATCGAGGACCGCGGCCTGGCCGAGAAGGTGCTGGCCCGCGAGGCCGCGAAGCAGGACAAGTCGCCCGCTCAGCTGCGGCGCGAGATCGGCAGTGTCGCGGCGCTCGGCATTCCGGCCTTGCTCGGAAATTCCGCGGGCGCCAAGACGATCGCCAACGCCGTCGCGCGATTCATCGCCACGCCCGGTCGGCTGGCGCTCGGCGCCCGCAGCCGTGATCCGGGTGGCCTCGGCCTGCTGGACTTCGTCTCCATCTCAGGCAATCCGGCCGCGCTGCTCGACAAGGTGGAGATCACCGCCACCGCGGAATGAGCGCGGTGATGGCGTGGCGGATCAACTGCCCCGCGCCGCCTGGGCTTGGGCTTGGGCTTGGGCTTGGGCTTGGGCCTCGACAGCCGCCACCACCGTCATGTTGACCACGCCGCGCGCCGTGACCGAGCTGGTCAGAATATGGGCCGGCCGCGCCGGGCCGAGCAGGATCGGGCCGATCGGCAGGGCGTCGGCCAGCACCTTGATGAATTGGTAGGCGACATTGGCCGCATCCAGATTCGGCATCACCAGCAGGTTGGCCTCGCCGGTGAGGCGCGACGAGGCGAGCTTGCGCGCCCGCACCACGGCCGACAGCGCCGTGTCGCCCTGCATCTCGCCGTCGACCTCGAGGCCCGGCGCGGCCTCGCGGATCAGGCGCAGTGCCTGGCGCATCTTCAGCGAGGTCGGCGTGTCGGCCTCGCCGAAATCGGAATGGCTGACGAGAGCGACCTTCGGCGTGATGCCGAAACGCTCCACATGCTGGGCGCACAGCACCGTCATGTCGGCCAGTTCCTCCGCGGTCGGATTGTGGCGCACATGGGTATCGGCGAGGAAGTAATTGCCCTTCTGCGTGATCAGCAGCGTCATCGACGACAGGTCGCTGACGCCCGGCGCCAGCCCGATGATGTCGCGGATCAGCCGCAGCTTGGACTGGAAGCGGCCCTCGAGCCCGCAGATCATCGCGTCGGCATCGCCGCGCACCACCGCGATGGCGGCAATCGCGGTGGTCGAGGTACGCACCAGCGTCCGCGCCGCGTCGGGCGTGATGCCGCGCCGGCCGGCCCGCTCGGTCAGGGTCGCCACATAGTCGCGATAGCGCGGATCATCCTCGGGATTGACCACCGCGAGATCCTTGCCGGGGCGGATGGCGAGCCCGTAGCGCAGGCAGCGCGCCTCGATCACCGCCGGCCGGCCGATCAGGATCGGCACGGCAAACCCCTCCTCGATGGCCACCTGGGCGGCACGTAGCACGCGCTCGTCCTCTCCATCGGCATAGATCACCCGCTGCGGCGCCGCGCGCGCCTGGGTGAACAGCGGCTTCATGATGAAACCGGAGCGGAACACGAAGCGGCTCAGCGTCTCCGCATAGGCCTCGAGATCGGCAATCGGACGGGTGGCGACGCCTGAGTCCATCGCAGCCTTGGCCACCGCCGGGGCAATGCGCAGAATCAGCCGCGGGTCGAACGGGCTGGGGATCAGCGATTCCGCCCCGAAGGTCTGGACCTCGCCGCCATAGGCCCGCGCTGCCACCTCCGAGGGCGCCTCGCGGGCGAGCTTTGCGATCGCATCCACCGAGGCGCGCTTCATCGCCTCGTTGATCGTGGTCGCGCCCACGTCCAGCGCCCCGCGGAAGATGTAGGGGAAGCACAGGACATTGTTGACCTGGTTGGGATAGTCCGAGCGCCCCGTGCAGATCAGCGCATCCGGGCGCATCTTCTTGGCCTCTTCGGGCATAATTTCAGGGTTGGGATTGGCCAGCGCCATGATCAGCGGCCGCGGCCCCATGCGGGCCACCATCTCGGGCTTGAGAACGCCGCCGGCCGAAAGTCCGAGGAAGACGTCGGCGCCGTCGATGACCTCGGCCAGCGTGCGCTTGTCCGTCGGCTGGGCGAAGATCGACTTCCACCGGTCCATCAGCGTCGGACGGCCCTCGTAGACCACGCCCTCGATGTCGGTGACCCAGATGTTCTCGCGGCGCACGCCCAGCGTCACCAGCAGGTTGAGGCAGGCGAGTGCCGCGGCCCCCGCCCCCGATGCCACGATCTTGACGTCGGCGAACGATTTTCCCGAGAGGTCCAACGCGTTGGTGACCGCCGCGCCGACGATGATCGCGGTGCCGTGCTGGTCGTCGTGGAAGACCGGGATCGCCATCCGCTCGCGCAGCTGCGCCTCGACCTCGAAGCACTCGGGCGCTTTGATGTCCTCGAGATTGATGCCGCCGAAGGTCGGCTCCAGCGCCGCCACCACGTCGACGAGGCGGCTGACGTCCTTCTCCGCCACCTCGATGTCGAACACATCGATGCCGGCGAACTTCTTGAACAGGACGGCCTTGCCCTCCATCACCGGCTTGGCGGCGAGCGGGCCGATGTCGCCGAGCCCGAGAACGGCTGTGCCGTTGGTGATGACGGCAACGAGGTTCTGCCGGGCGGTGTATTCGGCCGCCATGCGGGGATCGGCGGCGATGGCCTCGCAGGGCGCGGCAACGCCCGGCGAATAGGCCAGCGCCAGGTCGCGTTGGTTGCCGAGCGGCTTTGTCGCCTGAATTTCGAGCTTACCGGGACGCGGCAGCTGGTGGTAGACGAGCGCGCCAGAGCGGAGGTCGTCGGATATGTTCGAGGCCATCGTGCTTCCCCCGGTGGGCCCCGCAGAGGGCCCGGAGCCTGTGTACGCGGCCGGGGTGGCGAGCGTCCAGCCCGGCCCGGCGCGACGGCACGGTGGCGCATCGATGTGACGATCAGACGGCCACACTTGCGACGGTTGAGGCCCTCACGCTTCCCGGACGGCCCGGCAAGCCGCCAGGAATCCGGCCATGTCGCGGCTCTGCAGCAGCGGAATGAGGCCCGCCAAGGTGTCGCGCGGCAGCTCCCACCAGCGCAGCGCCATCAGCTCCGCAACGGTCGCCTCATCGAAGCGGTGGGCAACAACGGCAGCCGGGTTGCCCGCCGCGATGCCATAGGGCGGCACGTCGCGCGCCACGACCGCCCGGGCCGCCACCACGGCGCCGTCGCCAATGCGGACGCCGGACAGGATCGTCGCCCCGGCCCCGATCCACACATCCGAGCCGATCACGACGTCGCCCCTCGCATAGGGAAAGTTCGCCGGCCGCGGCGCATCCGGCCACAGGTCCGGGAAGGCGAAGAACGGATAGGTGGTGACGAAATCGGTCGGGTGGTTGCCACCCAGCAGGATCTCGATGCCGTCCGCAAAGCTGCAATAGGAGCCCACGATCAGCCGGGCCCCCTCCCCCCAATGGCGGACGCGAAGCCGGCCGTAGGAGGCCTCACCCACCTCCCAGCCAAGGCGGGTGATCTCGCCCGCAAGATGAACCCGCGTCAGATTGTTAGCACCCAAGGGCCTTTTGCGGGCGCGGTCGAGAAGGCGGCGGAGCGGCAGGAACACGGGAAGGAACCGGGTCGGGTTGGCGGCAGGGCGCCGGGCGTGTAGGACACCCTCAACCCGGGTCGAAGTCCAGACCCGGATCCGCCTGCCGCCCGCCGGCAAGGCAAACGACCGTGGACGAAGCGCACCGACCGGGGTGTCCCCATGCATGAATCCGCCCTCGACAAGCTGCGCACCGTCCGCACCGCCTATCTGGCCGATGTCGAGCAGACGCCCCTTGAGGTGCTGGATGTCGGCTCCGCCGTGGCCCATCCGGGGCACGAGAGCAACCGCTCGGTGATGGCCAACCCGGCCTGGACGCTGCGCGGCCTCGACATCACGCCCGGCGAGAACGTCGATGTGGTAGTGGCGAGGCCCTATGACTGGACCGAGGTTCCGTCGGGCTGTGTCGACGTCGTCACCTGCAGCCAGGTGTTCGAGCACGCCGAGTATTTCTGGATCACCATGATGGAGATCTCCCGTGTGCTGAAGACGCACGGGATCGCCTTCATCAACGCGCCCGGAGCAGGCCCGCTGCACCGTTACCCCGTTGATTGCTGGCGTTTCTATGATGATGCCTTCCCGGCGCTGGCGCGCTATTCCGGCCTCACGTTGCTGGAAAGCCAGGTGCAGTGGGCCCCGGCGTACCGCAAGGGCCTGCAATGGCGCGACGCCACCGCGGTGATGCAGCGACCGGCCCGCAGCCCCGCCGAGGAGCACGCCATGGCGGTGCGGATCGCCGGTGCCAAGCTGTCGGCCATGGACGAGATCGGGCTCGCCACCCTCGCCGCCGTCGGTGCCACGCCTGCGCCGGTCGAGGCAAGCCTCATCGGCCCGCGAGACGGCGTGGGGGCGCTCGAGCAGCGTGCCGCAGCGCTGATGCGCGACACCTCGGCGCTCGGCCGCAAGGCGTTCCTCATCCGTCGCGAGCTGCGCTCGATCGGGGAGATCATCACCCGGCCGCTGGATGACCTGAAGCTCTGATCCGGTCCGGCCGCACGACGGCCCGTCAGTGTGCCGCAGTCTGCTCGGCGACGACCATGAACTGCTTGATCATCAGGTCGTCGAGGCCGCCCAACGTGGCGCGCGACAGCAGGCCCCGGCCGTCGTGCCAGGGCCAAGGATGGGCGTTGCCCACTGATGCGAGGCGCAGGCCGCCGCTCTCGGCCAGCGCCACCGCGGTGTGGCGGACGAAGAACCGCAGATGGGTACGATCCAGCAGGCCAGCGTCCCGATAATTGAAATCAGCGCGGGTCAGCAGCCTCCAGATGAACTTCCAGTGGCGGATGTTCGGCAGCGACACGACCAGCCGGCCACCGGGCCGCAGCAGCGGCGACAGCCGCCGCACCACCGTCCACGGATCGGCCAGGTGCTCCAGCACGTCGAGGCACAGGATCAGGTCCAGCGAGCCGGCCGGGATCTCGGTCTCGAGGCTCATCGCCTCGATATTGCCGCACCAGACCTGGTCGCAGTTCCCCTGAGCCGCCACGGCGGCGTCGGGCATCAGCTCGATGCCGCCGGCCCATTCGACCGGCCGCAGCGATCGGACGAAGCGCGTCGTGGCGCCCTCCCCGCAGCCAAGATCGAGCAGGCGCTCGACGCGCTTCGGCAGATGCGGCGCGATCTCGGTGCGGGCGGTGGCAAAGTAGCGCTTGGGGGTGGCGGCGGTCATCGGCCCGCGATAGCCCGAAACCGGGTCCCGGCACAACCGGACCGGCTCAGGTCAGCCCCTCGCGGGCCAGCGCGGACTGGCCGGCCAGCCAGGCCCGCGCCCCGGCCGCTGAACCGCCATAGCGTTCGACGAGATCGCGACGCCCGATCAGCGCCGCCCCCAGGGCCTTAGGTGCGTTGGTCGCCAGCGTGGCGACGGCAGGGTCCTTCAAGCCCCATTTGCGCGACACGTAGCAGCGCGACCACGCCATGTGCCAGCGCGAGCGGAACACCCGGCCGGGGCCCGGCGCCGTCGACCGGCCGCGGCCGTGCCGGGCCGTCGCGGCCTGCACATGCACGAGCGCGTGTCCGGCCTTGGACATCCGCCGGCACAGATCATCGTCCTCGTAGAACAGGAAGATCTGCGGGTCGAAGCCGCCCATGGCGAGGAACCGCTCGCGCCGCACCAGCAGGGAAGCGCCGGACAGGAACGGCGCGCAACAGTCGCCCTCGGGCAGGTCCAGCCGGCCCGACGGGTTGGGCAGAAACGCCGATAGCAGCGAGCGCGCCTGCCAGAACACCCGCCCGTCCGGCTCCACCAGCCGCGGCGCCAGCAGCCCGGCCTCCGGCCAGCGCTCTGCGGCCGCCATCATCGCCGCGACGGCGCCGGGGTCGTAGACGAGGTCGGGATTGGTCAGCAGGCAGAACTCTGTCGTGGCTGCCGCCACGCCGGCATTCATCGCCCGGCCGAAGCCCTCGTTGCGGGCCTGGCGCAGCACCGTTGCGCCGGCCTTGGCCGCGATCGCCGCCGTCGCGTCGGTGCTGGCATTGTCGACAATCAGCACCGGCACGCCGTCGCTTCGCAGCGCGGCCAGACAATCGGGCAGCGCATGGGCGCTGTCATGGGCGCAAACGACGGCGGTGACGCCGTCCACCGCGTCAGGCCTCCGGCAGGTTGAGCCGGATATGCAGGTCGCGCAGCTGCCGCGGGGTGACGTCCGACGGCGCCCCCATCAGCAGGTCCAGCGCCTGCTGGTTCATCGGGAACAGCGCCACCTCGCGCAGGTTCTGCGCGCCGCACAGCAGCATCACGATGCGGTCGATGCCGGCTGCCATGCCGCCATGCGGCGGCGCGCCGTACTGGAAGGCGCGGTACATGCCGCCAAACCGCTCGATCACCGTCTCCTCGCTGTAGCCGGCGATCTCGAAGGCCTTGACCATGGCCTCGGGGCGATGATTGCGGATACCACCCGACGCCAGCTCGTAGCCATTGCAGGCGATGTCGTACTGGAACGCCTTGATGGCGAGTGGATCCTGCGTCTGCAGCGCCTCCAGCCCGCCCTGCGGCATCGAGAACGGGTTGTGCGAGAAGTCGACCTTCTTGTCGTCCTCACTCCACTCGAACATCGGGACGTCGACAATCCAGGCGAGCGCGAAGCGGCCCTCGTCGACGAGGTTGAGCTCGGACCCGACCCGGTTGCGCGCCAGGCCGGCAAACTTGACGAACGTCTCCGGGTCGCCTGCAACGAAGAAGGCGGCATCGCCCTCCTTTACGCCGAGCTGCTGGCGGATCGCCTCGGTCCGCTCCGGACCGATATTGTTGGCGACCGGACCGGCGCCGGAGCCTTCGCGCCAGAACACATAGCCCAGCCCCGGCTGGCCCTCGCCCTGCGCCCAGCTGTTCATCCGGTCGCAGAAGGCGCGTGAGCCGCCGCCCGGCGCCGGGATCGACCAGACCTGGTTCTTCGGATCCTCGAGCATGCGCGCGAAGACCTTGAAGTTCGAACCGCGGAAATGCTCGGACACGTCCTGCATTTCCAGCGGATTGCGCAGGTCGGGTTTGTCAGACCCGTATTTCCGCATGGCCTCGGCGTAGGGAATGCGCGGCCACGGCGACGGGGTCACGGCCTTGCCGCCGCCAAACTCGGTGAACACGCCGCCGATCACCGGCTCCACCGCGGCGAACACGTCCTCCTGGGTGACGAAGCTCATCTCCAGGTCGAGCTGGTAGAACTCGCCCGGCAGCCGGTCGGCGCGCGGGTCCTCGTCGCGGAAGCACGGCGCCACCTGGAAGTAGCGGTCGAAGCCCGCCATCATCAGGAGCTGCTTGTACTGCTGTGGCGCCTGCGGCAGCGCGTAGAACTTGCCGGCATGCAGCCGCGACGGCACCAGGAAGTCGCGGGCGCCCTCTGGCGAGGACGCGGTCAGAATGGGTGTCTGGAACTCGTTGAAGCCCTGCTGCTTCATCCGCTGGCGCAGGCTGTCGATCACCGCCACGCGGGTCATGATGTTGCGGTGCAAGCCGTCGCGGCGAAGGTCGAGGAAGCGGTAGCGCAGCCGTGTCTCCTCCGGGTAGCTCTGGTCGCCGAACACTTGCAGGGGCAGTTCAGCGGCGGCCCCGAGCACCTCGATGGATGTGACGAACACCTCGACCTGGCCGGTGGCGAGCTCGGCATTGGCCGTGCCGTCGGGACGCCGCCGGACCTTGCCGTCGAAACGCACCACCCACTCGGCGCGCAGCTTCTCGGCCGCGCCGAAGGCCGGTGAGTCGGGATCGACCACGCACTGCGTGATGCCGTAATGGTCGCGCAAATCGACGAACAGCACGCCGCCATGGTCGCGGATGCGGTGGCACCAGCCCGAAAGGCGGATCTCCTGCCCGATATCGCCGTCGCGCGGCGCGCCGCAGGTGTGGGTCCGGTAAGGGTGCATGGCAGGCCTCTGGCAGCACGCCCGCGACAGGCCGGCGGGCTCGAATTGGCCGGAAAAGCACATGCGTGCCGGGCCTTGTCAAGGCACCGGGACCTGCCTCAGCGACAGCCGGCGACCTCCTCGGCGTTCCGTACGACGCAGTCCGCCGCTATGGCCGTGGCCGACGGCGTGACCACGACCGTCACCAGCGCAGCCGGCATCCTCGCGCTGATTTCCGCCGACACTGTTGCTGGCGTCGCGTCCCGCGCACGGGCCTCGGCGAGGTCGAAATCGCCGAGCGGCAGGTCCTGCACGGCGAGGTCGCGCAGTGCTGCGGCCACGTTCGCCGGCTGGGTCCTCGCCTGCCGGATGCCGGCAATCCGCGCGGTCCGAACCGTGTCGAGTTCGCGCATCTCGATGCCGGTCGCGCGCCAGCGCTCGTAGTCCTCGCGCAGGGCGGCGAGCGCCGGCTTGATCCGGTCCGTCGAGATACCGGCCTCCAACACGATGAGGCTGAGGTCGCCGGCAACAGGCTGGAGCGACGCAGACGCCCCGTAAGTGGCGCCGAGCTTTTCGCGCAACACCCGGAACAGCCGCGAATTCGATCCCGAGCCGAGCACCTGCAGCCCCATTTGCAATCGCACCCGCGCCTCGCCGGGCGGCACGATCACCGGCCCCACAAGAATGACGGTGGACTGGGATCCCGCGCGTTCGATGGCGACGGTCAGTGGCCTGGCGGCCGGAACCGCGGCGCTGCGTGATGCGGCAGCGGCAGGGCCTGCAGGCAGACCACTGAAGATGCGGTCGATCGCCGGCCCCAGCGTGGCCGTGTCTGCCGGGCCGGCAGAGGTGACCACCAGTCCCTGGCGCACCAGCACGGCCGTCCGCCAGGTTGCGATGTCTGTCCGCTCGACGCGTTCGATGATCGAGGGAGGCGCCATGGTCAGGAAGCGCGATTCCGGCGTGTCGCCGAACAGCGCCAGCACCGCCGAGCGCCGCGCCTGGCCGCCGGATGACGCGCCGCCCTGGCGCGATGAATCCGCCATCTGCTTGCGCAGGCGCTCCAGCGCAGGTTGGGGCAGATCCGGATCGACGAGGCTGGCACGCAGCAGATCGCCTGCCGCTGCAAGCTTCGACGCCGGCACGGTCATGATCCCCACCGTGTGGGTCATCGTTTGCGACAGGTTCGCGCCGCCGAGCTGGTCACGCCACGCCTCGACCAGTGCGCCCTCGCGCAGGCCGCCAGCACCTGAAAACATCAACCGCGTGCCCAGCGATCCGGTCCACTCCGGCAGCCGGCCGGCCAGGGCCGTCCCGTCTTTCCAGCCAAAGGCCACGGACTGCAGCGGCGTATCGGGCAACACGACGTGGTGGAACACGATACCGCCCGGGGAGCGGCCTTCCACGACCGGCGCCTGCGCCTTGGCCGGACCCGGCCCGGCAGCCAGCAGCAGAACCGCGCCCGCGACCCTGACAATCCTGTTTACGAGACCCGGCATCCTCACGGCTCCCGCGGCGTCAGGATGCCGACAATGCGGCGGGACGGCTCGGCCAGGGCCGCCGCAAAGGCAGCCACCTGTTCGGCCGACACCGCGCGAAACCGGTCCGGCCAGAGGGCGAGATCCTCATAGCGGTCATTGCCGGAGAGCCAGTCGATGACCTCGTCGGCCACCCGCTGCGGTTCGGCCAGCGCAAGAACGCGGCGCTCCAGGCGACGGGTGCGCAACCGCTCGATGGTCTCGGCCGGTATGGGCGTGCGCCCAAGATCCCGCAGATAGGCCTCGATAGCTTCGAGAACCTTTTCGGGCGACTGGCCACCGTCGAGCGGGACCCGCACGGTCAACGCCACCTGCCGCGGCGCCAGCCGAGACAGATCGAGCCCGATGCTGGTGGCGAGCTTGCTCCCTTCGACCAGCACCTCGTGCGGGCTGCCGTCGAGCCGGCTTTGCAGGAAATCGGCCAGCAACAGGCGCGCGCCACGCGACGACCAGCGGTCACTTTCGGGCACGGCCACGAGTTTCTGCAGGATCAGGACCGGATTTTGCACCTGCGGATCACTGTCGCGCAGCGTCACGGCTTCCGTCGGCGGCCTCACGGTCCGCGGCGGCCGCTGCGGCGACGGGCGCGGCGTCACGCCCGCCAGGGCCTTGCGGGCGATAGCCTCGACCTCGACGGCCGGCGTCGGCCCCGACACCACGAAGGCGACATTGTCGAGGACGTACCAGTCGCGATGAAAGGCGCGCGCATCGCCGAGGCTCAGCGCGGCGATCTGGTGGGGCCAGCCGATCGCGGGCTGGCTGCGGGGGTGCCCGGGCAGCAGCGTCTCGAGCATCCGCGCCCGCAGCCGCCACTCGGGCGAGGAGCCAAGGCGCAGGTTGTATTCCTGCAAAACCACGTTGCGCTCGCGATTGGCATCCGCGTCGGTGATGTCGAACCCCTGCAGCCGCGCGGCGTAGAAGGTGAACAGCTTCTCGAGGTCGGCCACCGCCCCTTCCGGCCTGACCGGAACGCGGTGGATGTAGGTCGTGGCCTCGTGCGAGGTCGTGCCGTTGCTGTAGCCGCCGGCGAACATGCGGAACGCGCTGTCCGTGTGCTCGGCGTTGCGCCCGGTGAGGATCAGGTGCTCGAGATAATGGGCGAGACCGCGACAGACCCCGCCGGGCTCGTCGACGCAGCCGGCATTGACCACCATCGTGAAGGATGTCGACCGCAGCCGCCGGTCCTCGACCACATAAACGCGGTCGAGCACGCGCTTGACCTTCGCCTGTGCTGGAAGGCCGGAGACGGCTTCGGCACGGACGGGCACGCTTGCGCCGACGCCATGCCCCATGAGGATGGCAGCAGCCAGAACGATGGGGCGAAGGGCCAGGCGCATTCGGACGGCTCCCGCAACGGATTCCCAACGCTACGCGTGCGCTGCCCGCCTGCCTAGAGCCGATGAGGCCGCATTGGACCTGTGGGCGGCCTTGCGTTATCACGGCCCGCCATGCCGCTGATCAGTTCGACCGAAGACCTCGCCGCCGCCTGCGCGCGGCTCGCCCGCCATCCCTTCGTGACCGTTGACACGGAGTTCATGCGGGAGACGACCTACTATCCGAAGTTGTGTCTGGTGCAGCTCGCCAGTCCCGACGAGGCCGTGCTTGTCGATCCGCTCGCCAAGGACGTCGACCTCGCCCCGTTTCTGGCCCTCATGCGCGACGAGGCCGTGGTCAAGGTCGTGCATTCCGGCCGGCAGGATCTGGAGATTCTCTGGAACATCGACGGCTGCATCCCGATGCCGCTGTTCGACACCCAGGTAGCCGCAATGGTGTGCGGCTATGGCGACAGCGTCTCCTACGAGCAGCTGGCCCATGACCTCGCCCATGCGCGCATCGACAAGTCGTCGCGCTTCACCGATTGGTCGAAGCGCCCGCTCAGCGAGGCCCAGCTTGACTATGCGCAATCTGACGTCACGCATCTGCGTGACGTCTATCGCGAGCTGGCCGCCAAGCTCGAGGCTTCAGGCCGCACTGCGTGGCTCGACAACGAGATGCAGGTGCTGACGTCGCCGGACACCTACCGGGCACTCCCGGAGGACGCGTGGCAACGCCTGAAGGGGCGCATCCGCAAGCCCCGCGAGCTTGCCGTGCTGATCGAGCTTGCCGCGTGGCGCGAGCGCGAGGCGCAGGCGCGTGATGTACCGCGCGGTCGCGTCCTCAAGGACGACGCCGTGATGGATGTGGTCTCGGCCGCCCCGCGCAGCCCGGAGGGCCTCGGCCAGCTGCGGTCGATCCCCTCGGGCTACGAGCGGTCGCGTGCCGGCGCCGAGATCGTCGCCGCGGTCGAGCGCGGGCTGGAGCGCGATCCCAAGACCCTGCCGGCCCTGGAGCGTGGTGCCCGGCGCAACTTCAACCAGGCGACGGTGGAGCTGCTGAAGGTCCTGCTCAAGATGGTGTGCGAGAGCGAAGGCGTCGCCGCCAAGGTCGTCGCCACCGTCGATGACCTCGAGGCCATCGCGTCCGATGACGGAGCCGACGTCCCGGCTTTGCAGGGATGGCGCCGCGAGCTGTTCGGCGATCGTGCGCTGGCTCTCAAGCATGGCCGCCTGGCGCTGGCCATGGATGCCGGCCGCGTCGTCGGCGTGCCGCGCTGACGGGTCGCCTGCTCAGGCCGCCGGCGCTGCGGCCGTGACGAAGGCAGGCACCCGACCGATCACCCGCGCGAGCTGCTTCAGCCGGTTGAACACCCGGTCGCTGGCCAGAGACCCGAGATCCGCCGGCAGGTGCAGCTCGACCTGTCCGTGAGCGCAGACCAGCGGAACGCGTGGCAGCATGCCGGGCATGGCGGCCGACACCAGATAGGCCACCCGCATCGCCGCGCCGAGGATCCGGGCGCGGTCGATCGTCCGTGTCGACGCCAGTTCGCGCAGCCGCGGGCTGACCGCATCCTCGGACAGGCCCATGTGACGGTAGGCGACCGCCAGGGCCAGGTAGGCCCGACCGGGATGATCGATGCCGACAAAGGCGGCGTGGGCGATGACGTTGAGGGACTGCTCGCCGCGATAGTCCGGGTGGGCCCGCCAGCCTATATCGGCCAGCAGGCAGGCGGCATGCCGCAGCCGGCGCTCCTCGGCGGTCTCATCCAGCCCCGTGGAGCCCATGAACCGGTCGGTCCAGGCGCACAGCTCCTCACCATGCCGCGGCGAGCGCGAACGCAGCAGATTGAGGTCGCGGGCCGAAACCAGCAGGGGATCCTCGCTCCGCTGCTTCTCGTCGAGGAGCTCGTAAAGCAGGCCCTCCCGCACGCCCAGCGCCGATACGACGATCTCGGACGGCCGGGCAAGGCGGATGATCTGCTCCATCACCAGCGCCCCATAGGCAAGCAGCGGCCGCCTGGCAGCGGAGATCGATTCGATCGAATCGAGCGTGTCGGCCTCCACCCGCTCGACGAGCCGGGCGAAATCGACCGCGTCGGTCGCCGGGATCACATAGTTGTGCATGACGTGCAGCGGGTAGCCGCGCTGCTTCATGTGCAGCCGTGCCAGCGCCCGCCAGGTGCCGCCGACGGCATAGAAGGCGCGTCCGTTCATGGCCTCGACCTGCGGCAACCCGTCCAGCGCCTCTCTAACCAGCTTCGTGGCCTTTTTCATGCTGCCGCCCGAGCGGTCCTGCAGCGCCAGGCCGCCGAGCGGCATGGTCGTGCCCGCGCCGAGCCTGTGGCCCTTGACCTCGATCATCTCCAGCGAGCCACCGCCGAGGTCACCCACGACACCATCAGGCTTCCAGATGCCGGAGATCACCCCGAGGGCGGAGAGCTTGGCCTCGCGCTTGCCGGAAATGAGCTCGACGGGCTGGCCCGACACCCGCTCGCAGCGCGCCAGGAACTCGGCGCCGTTGGCGGCGTCGCGGGCGGCCGCGGTGGCCAGCACCCGGATCTCGCGGATCTGCATGGCGTCGCACAGCACGCGAAACCGCGCCAGCGTCGACAGCGCCTTGTCGATCGCGTCGGTCGGCAACCGGCCGGTGCTGAGCACGTAGCGGCCGAGCCCGCACAGGACCTTCTCATTGAAGATCGGTGTCGGTGCACGGACGAGCCCCTCATAGGCGACGAGACGCACCGAATTCGAGCCGATATCGATGATGGCAATGGGTTCGCCGACCTTGAGGCGACCCTGTGCGGACTGGGGCATGCGGCGGAACGACCTTCTGTGCTGCGAACCGGTCAGGTCTTGGCGGGTGACTTCCCGGTCCGCTTCTTCTGTGCGGCCAAATTCTTCGGGCTCGAACTCTTCAGTGACTTGCCGCGACCCGACAGGCTTGGATTGGTCATGAAGAACTTGTGGGCATTGAAGGGCACGTCGTCGGGCCCGCGCTCGATCCGGCGGCTTGTGCCGTCGGGCAGCACCCGCCAGCTCTGCTCGTTGTCGAGCAGGTTGGCGAGCATGATCTGGTCGAGCACCTGCTGGTGCACCGTGCCGTTGAGCACCGGCATCAGCGCCTCGACCCGCCGGTCGAGGTTGCGCTGCATCAGATCGGCCGACGAGAGATAGACCCGCGCCTTCGGATGCGGCAGGCCGAAGCCGTTGCCAAAGCAGTAGATGCGGGAGTGTTCGAGGAAGCGCCCGACGATCGACTTGACGCGGATCCTCTCTGACAGGCCGGGAACGCCTGGCCGCAGGCAACAGATGCCCCGCACCACGAAGTCGATCTCGACCCCGGCCTGGCTGGCCGCGTACAGCGCATCGATGATCTGCGTGTCGACGAGTGCGTTGCACTTGCCCCAGATCTGCGCCGGCCGGCCGGCACGGGCATGCTCGATCTCCTCGGCGATATGGCCGAGCAGGCGCTTCTTCAGGGTCAGCGGTGACACCGCCATTCGTTCGAGCTCGGCCGGTTCGGCATAGCCGGTGATGAAATTGAAGATCCGCGCCACATCCCGGGCGATCACCGGATCGGCCGTGAAATAGGACAGGTCCGTGTAGATCCGCGCGGTGATCGGATGGTAGTTGCCGGTCCCGATGTGGCAGTAGCTGACCAGCTGGCCAGCCTCGCGGCGCACCACCATCGACAGCTTGGCGTGGGTCTTCAGCTCGATGAAGCCGAACACCACCTGGACGCCGGCCTTCTCGAGGTCGCGCGCCCAGCGGATATTGGCCTCCTCGTCGAAGCGTGCCTTCAGCTCGACCAGCGCGGTGACGGACTTGCCGGCCTCGGCCGCCTCCGCCAGGGCCTTGACGATCGGGCTGTCGGACGAGGTCCGGTACAGCGTCTGTTTGATCGCAATGACGTTGGGGTCGCGCGCCGCCTGGTTGAGGAACTGCACCACCACGTCGAACGACTCGTAGGGGTGATGGACGACGATGTCCTTCTGCCGGATCGCGGCGTAGCAGTCGCCCGCATGGTCGCGGATGCGCTCGGGAAAGCGCGGATTGTAGGGCGGGAACTTCAGGTCTGGCCGGTCGAGGCCGACAAGCTGCGACAAATCGTTGAGGGCCAGCATGCCCTCGACGACGAAGAGCTCGTCATCCCCTACGCCAAACTCGTCGGCCACGAAGCTTCGCAATGATTCCGGCAGGCTGGCCTGGACCTCGAGGCGGATCACAGAGCCACGCCGCCGCTGCTTCAGGGCCGTCTCGAACAGCCGGACGAGGTCCTCGGCCTCCTCCTCGATCTCCAGATCGCTGTCGCGGATGACCCTGAACCCACCAAAGCCGCGCACCGTGTAGCCCGGGAACAGCCGATTGGTGAACAGCGCGATGGCCTGTTCAAGCGCGATGAACCGCGCGGCACCGGTCTCGGCGAGGTCGGGCAGGCGGATGAAGCGCTCGATTTTGTTCGGCATGCGGATGAGCGCGCTCAGCGCCCGCCCATCCGCGGGACGGAACAGCTCGAGCGCGAGCGAAAACCCGAGGTTCGGAATGAACGGGAACGGATGCGCCGGGTCGACGGCCAGCGGCGTCAGCACCGGGAAGATGTGGTGCAGGAAGTACTCGTCGAGCCACGCGACCTCGCCCCGCGTCAGATCGGCGCCCTCGGCCAGGACGATGCCGTTCTCCAGCAACTGATCGCGCAGGCTTCTCCAGCGCTGCTGCTGGTCACTCGCGAGCTGGGCCACAGCCTCGGAAATCCGAAACAGCTGCTCGGTCGGCGACAGGCCGTCCTGTGACGGCTGGTCGATGCCCGACTTCACCTGGCCCCGCAACCCGGCGACGCGCACCATGAAGAACTCGTCCAGATTGGCGGCCGAGATCGACAGGAAGCGCAGCTGCTCGAGCAGCGGATGGCTGGCGTTGGAGGCCTCCTCCATCACCCGTCGGTTGAAATGCAACCAGGACAGCTCCCGGTTGATGAATCGCTCCGGGGAACTGGCAAGCGGAAGCGGGCCCTGTCCGGGCCCGGCCGGCTGCGATGCCGCACGGGCGGCCTCGGCATCCTTCAAGGTCATTGTGGTCTCCCCGAGCCGGCGGGCCCTTCTCGCAGTGGTTTACGACATTCGGGCGACACTGCGCAGCGCTTCATGGCGCCTCGCCGGCCCGCAGCACCTCGGATGCAAGGGCCCGGGTAATGCGCCGCCGGCGTGCAAGGCCTTCCCGGTCCAGCACGGCAACGAAATCGCGCGCTGCCCCAACGGACCGATCGATATGCAAGGCGACATAGTCCACGACGCTGGTATCGACGACCATCTGGCGCTCGACGAACAGCTTGACCAGCACTGCGCGCACAAGCGCGTCATCCGGCGGATCGAGACGCGCCACCGGTGCGAGACGCAGACGCGATAGCAGGTCGGCCGTGGCAAGCCCCCACGAATCGGGGACCGACGCGGCCGTCAGAACCACACTGGTGTTGCGTTCCCTGGCGGCATTCAACAGGTGAAACAGGGCCGCCTCGTCGAACCCGCGATCGCAGTCCTCGACCACCAGCGCGCCTGCCGAGACCAGATGCGGCACATCGACCCCCCGCAGCATCTCAGCAGGGACGGTCCAGGCGTGGCTGCGAGCAGCGAAGATCGCGGCGAGATGCGACTTGCCTGCACCCGGCGGGCCGATCACCAGCAGAACCGGGTCGTTCCAGTCCGGCCAGCGCTCGATCACCGAGAAGGCGGCCTCGTTGGAGGGGCTCACCAGAAAGTCCTCGACGCCCATCCGGGCGGCAACCGGCAGGTCCAGTGCCAGCTGGCGCGGCTGATCGGGCCGTTCAGGCATCGCTCTGCGGTCCCGGCGCCCGCTGCACCGACCCGGCCGTGTAGAGCGGGCTGGCGAGATAGCGCCGCAGGCCGAAGCGGGCAAGGACGCCGACCGTCGCTGCGAGCGGCACCGCCAGCAGCAGGCCGACAAAGCCGAAAAGGCTGCCGAAGGCGAACAGCGCGAACATCAGCCAGACCGGATGCAGCCCGACAGCCTCACCGACCAGCTTGGGGGAGAGAATGTTGCCCTCCACGAATTGTCCGGAAAAGAAGATGCCCAGCACCACGGCGATCAACGTCCAGTCTGGCCAGAACTGCACCACGGCCACGCCGGCCGACAGGACGAGCCCGGTCAGCGACCCCACATAGGGGATGAATGACAGGAAGCCGGCGATCAGGCCGATGAGAAAGCCGAAGTTGAGCCCAACCAGGCTCAGTCCGATGGCATACCAGGCGCCGAGCAGCAGGCAGACCAACGCCTGGCCGCGGATGAAACCCGCGATCGCCGCGTTGATCTCACCGGCCAGCATCCGCACCGTGTCGCGGTGCCGCGGCGGCACCCAGCTGTCGATGGCCTCGATCATCGGATCCCAGTCGACCAGCAGGTAGAACGCCACGACGGGCGTCACGACGAGGAGCGAGAGGATCCCGATCATTGTCTGGCTGCCCGACCAGACCGATTTCACGATCTCGGTGACCCAGGCCGAGCCCTTGGAGAGCACATCGCCGATCGACCCCTGCAGGGCCGACAGGTCCATCGGCACGTTGAAGCGCTCGAGCAGTGGCCGGCCACGCTCGACCAGCAGCACCTGCAGCTTCTGTGCATAGCCCGGAGCCTTCGACAGGAAATCCACGAGGCTGGTTGCCAGCACCGGCAGGATGACCAGCAGTGCAAGTACGAACAGCAGGACGAAGATGGCCAGGATCACCACTGTGGCCCACAGCCGGCTGAGTCCCAGCCGCTGCAGGCGGTCTGCCGCCGGATCCAGGAAATAGGCCACGACGAGGCCGGCCACGAAGGGCAGAAGCACGCCGCTGAACACGTAGACGCCGATGCCCGCGGCCGCCAGCGCGGCAAGCCAGAACGATACCTGCCGTTCGACGGTCATCGGGTCGGGTCCAGTGTCGGCCTCAGTCGGCCATGTGTCGCAGCCACTGCGCGAGATAGGCGGCTGCCGAGGTGACCGTCAAGCCGGCAACCACCAGCATGGCGCCGTCGACGAGTTGGCTCTCGTCGAAGCCGAAGGCCAATGACGCCAGGATCAGTGCCGCGAAACCGATCTGCACCGTCGTATTGGCCTTGGACAGGCGTGACGGATTGATCTCGACTGGATTGCCCAGCACCCACGACAGCACCACCGCGCCGACGATCATCACGTCGCGCGAGACGATGACGATCGCGAGCCACCCCGGCACCGCGCCGACGATCGCCAGTGTGACGTAGATCGACACCAGCAGGGCCTTGTCGGCGATCGGATCCAGATAGGCGCCGAGCTCGGAGCCCATGTTGAAGCGCCGCGCGATGAACCCGTCCACCGCGTCGGACACGCCCGCAACCACGAAGGCGAAGAAGGCGAGGTCCCACTGGCTTCGCCCGATCATCGCCACGACGAAGGGCACGAGAATGAGCCGTCCGACCGTGATCAGGTTGGGAATGTTCATGCGGCGCGCGACCTCTGCAATGAATGTATGGGAGATGACGCCCCTCCGCGAGAGAATTGGCCAGCCCTTGCATTTTCCACCCGCCATCCGGGGTGCCGCTTGCCAAACCCGATGTGCGGGGCTACGCGCACCATCTGGACAGGCGGGAGCGCGATGGGCATGGGCACGGGCGACGGCGAGCGCACCAACGGCCTCACCTATGCGCAGGCGGGCGTCGACATCGACGCCGGCAATGCCATGGTCGAGGCGATCAAGCCGCTGGTCCGGGCCACGGCCCGCCCCGGCGCGGATGCCGAGATCGGCGGTTTTGGCGGACTGTTCGACCTGAAGGCCGCCGGCTTCCGCGACCCGGTGCTGGTGGCCGCCAATGATGGCGTCGGCACCAAGGTCAAGATCGCGATCGAGACCGGACGGCACACGACCATTGGCATCGACCTTGTCGCCATGAGCGTCAACGACCTCGTCGTGCAGGGCGCGGAACCATTGTTTTTCCTCGACTATTTCGCCACCGGTAAGCTCGCGCCGCACATCGGTGCGCAGGTCGTGGCGGGCATTGCGGCAGGATGCCGTGAGGCCGGCTGCGCGCTGATCGGCGGCGAGACCGCCGAGATGCCGGGCCTCTACGCCGGCGGCGACTATGACCTCGCCGGCTTCGCCGTCGGCGCTGCGGAACGCGGCACGCTGCTGCCGCGCTCCGGCATCGCCGAAGGCGATGTGCTGCTCGGCCTTCCCTCCTCCGGGGTTCACTCGAACGGCTTCTCGCTGGTGCGGCGCATCGTCGAGGCCAGCGGCCTTGCGCTCGACGCCCCGGCGCCGTTCGATCCGTCCCGCAACCTCGGTGAGGCGCTGCTGGAACCGACCCGAATTTATGTCAAGCCGATCCTGGCCGTGCTCAAGGCGACAAACGGCGTCAAGGCCTTCGCTCACATCACCGGCGGCGGCTTTCCCGACAATATTCCGAGGGTGCTGCCGGACGGACTGGGCGTCCGGCTCGACCTCGCTTCCGTTCCGGTCCTGCCCGTGTTTCGCTGGCTTGCTGCGGCCGGCGGCGTCGCGGAGAGCGAGATGCTGCGCACCTTCAACTGCGGCATTGGCATGGTGGCCGTCGTGGCCGAGGACGCCTTAGAGGCCGTCTGCGCGGCTTTCGCGGCAGCCGGGGAGACGGCGCACGTGATCGGCATCGTGACACCCCGCGACGGCGGCGCGGCGATGACCACCACCGGCCGCCTGGACCTCTGACATGGCGCGTATGCGCACCGCGGTGCTCGTGTCGGGACGCGGGTCCAACATGGCAGCGCTGCTCGACGCCGCCGCAGACCCGTCCTTCCCAGCCGAGATCGTGCTGGTGCTGTCGAACCGGCCCGACGCCGGCGGCCTGGCCCGGGCCGCGGCGGCCGGAGTGCCGACCGCGGTCGCGGATCACCGCGCCTATGCTGATCGCGCGGCCTTCGAGGCGGCGATGCAGGCCCAACTGGAGCAGGCTGGCGTCGAACTGGTGTGCCTCGCCGGCTTCATGCGCGTGCTCACGCCCTGGTTCATCAACCGCTGGCCGGAGCGGCTGGTGAATATCCACCCGTCGCTGTTGCCAGCCTATCGCGGCCTGCACACCCATGAGCGGGCGTTGGCTGACGGCGTCCGCATCCATGGCTGCACGGTGCACCTGGTGGTGCCCGAGCTTGATGCCGGTCCGATCATCGCCCAAGCGGCCGTCCCGGTTCACGCCGCCGATACGCCAGACACGCTTGCCGCCCGCGTCCTTGCGGCCGAGCACCGTCTTTACCCGCTCGCGCTGTCCTGGCTGGCCTCCGGCCGCGTCCGCCACGAGGCCGGGCGCCTCATCGTCGACGCAACCGAGACCGGCGGGATGCTGCTCAGTCCAGGTTGCCTGCCCGATCAGGGCTGAGCTTTCGCCAGAATTTAGCCCGGATCGCGCCCCGCTTTCGACCGCGCCACCAACCACGATCGATTCTGTCCGCGATTCGGGATCTGATCATGAACGACCGTCGACTCTCCGTTGGCGCCCTGCTCCTCACCTGCCTGCTTGCCCTCGCAGGAACCGCGGCCGCATTGACGGCGGCCAACCCAGACCTGTCCGGGGTCCTTCACCTGGCAAGCACGCCGGTCGCGATGCCGGTGGGGCTCGTCGAGGTGACGCGCATGCATCAGGGGTTGCACTGGTAGTCCGCGTAGCACTGGTAGTCAGCCGATTTTCCGGCTGCCACGACCCGTTTCGCGCTGGAAATAGAGCAGGTCGAGTTCAGGCGCCTCGCCAACCAGCCCCGTTAGCATCGCGTGCACCTGGCCCCGGTGATGGGTCTGGTGGTTGAAGACATGGTCGAGCGTCGGCCCGAGCGCCGCCTCGAAGGTCTCCCCGGTCAATCCCCTGACATAGCGGAATGGGGCCCCGATCCTCTCGGGATCGAGGCTTGCAGCAAAGCCGCAGAGGCGCGCGTCTTCTTCGGTTCGCGCTGCAGCAAGGTCACTCAGGCTCTCATGCAGGATCGTGTCGAGCGGCGTGGGGACTTCGGTTTCGCCTGTAAAGCGCCCCATCCAGATCCGGTCCGTGACCAGCAGGTGGTTCAGCGTTCCGTGCACCGAGCGGAAGAAGGCACCCCGATCAGCCCTGTATTGATCGTCCGTGAGGTGTGACGCGGCTGCGTAAAGCCGCCTGTTCGCCCACTGGTTGTATTCAGCCAGCGTTGCATAGCGCTCTGTCGGCATCGTTACGTCCTTCCTGGGCGGTTGCGGACCACCTCTGGCCCACGATGAGACCACGCCCGCCTTGCCCGCCGGGGGGGCGGAAGCTATAAGCCCGCCACCACGCCCACCCCGTCAGCAAGGACCTGTCCCATGGCGCTCCAGCGCACGTTCTCGATTATCAAGCCCGATGCCACCGCGCGCAACCTGACAGGCGCTGTCAACGCCGTGATCGAGGCCGCGGGCCTGCGGATCGTCGCGCAGAAGCGCATCCAGATGACCCGCCAGCAGGCCGAGACCTTCTACGGCGTGCACCGCGAACGCCCCTTCTTTGGCGAGTTGGTTGAGTTCATGACCTCCGGCCCGGTGGTCGTGCAGGTGCTGGAAGGCGAGGACGCCATCGCCAAGTACCGCGAGGTTATGGGCGCCACCAACCCGGCCAACGCCGCGGACGGCACCATCCGCAAGCTCTTCGCCAAGTCGGTCGGCGAGAACTCGGCTCACGGTTCCGATGCGCCGGAGACGGCCGCCCTCGAGATCGCGCAGTTTTTCGCCGGCAACGAGATCGTCGGCTAAACCTTAAGCTGCGCCGCTGAGGGATCGGAAAAGGCGGCTCTCGGGCCGCCTTTTGTCGTTGGACGGCTCGACAGTCCCGTGCGGCGTCCGCACTATCAGCCATCCCGGAGACCTGCGATGAACGCTCCTTCCCCCGTCACGCGCCGCAACAGCGTCTGCCCGCATGACTGCCCGTCGGCCTGCGCCCTCGAGGTTGAGGTGATCGACGGCAGCCGCATCGGTCGCGTCTACGGCGCGGCCGATCAGACCTACACGGCCGGCGTGATCTGCGCCAAGGTGGCACGCTACGCCGAGCGGCTCCACCATCCCGACCGCTTGACCCACCCGCTGAAGCGCACGGGGCCGAAGGGCTCGGGCCAATTCACCCGCATCGGCTGGGACGAGGCGCTGGATACGGTCGCAGACCAGTTTCTCGCGGCCGAACAGGATTTTGGCGCGGAAAGTGTCTGGCCGTACCACTATGCCGGCACGATGGGGCTGGTGATGCGCGACGGCATCAAGCGGCTCACCCATGCCAAGCGCTATTCGGGCTTCTATTCGACGATCTGCATCAATCTCGCCTGGCCGGGCTTTGTCGCCGGCACGGGGCGCCTGGCCGGTCCCGACCCGCGCGAGATGGCGAAGGCCGACTGTGTGGTGATCTGGGGCACCAACGCGGTTGCGACGCAGGTCAACGTGATGACGCACGCCGTGCGGGCCCGCAAGGAGCGCGGCGCCAAAATCGTCGCCGTCGACGTCTATGAGACCGCCACGGTCAAGCAGGCCGATCTCGGCCTCGTGCTCCGCCCGGGCACGGACGGGGCGCTCGCCTGCGCAGTGATGCATGTGCTGTTTCGCGAGGGGCTCGCCGACAGGGCCTATCTGGCGAGCCACACCGACTGCCCGGAGGAGCTCGAGGCGCACCTGCGCAGCCGCACGCCCGAATGGGCCGCCGCCATCACCGGCCTGTCGGTCGACGCGATCGAGGCCTTTGCCCGCCTCGTCGGCACGACGCCGAAGACCTATTTCCGCCTCGGCTACGGCTTTTCGCGCCAGCGCAACGGCGCCGTCAACATGCATGCCGCAAGCTGCATCGGCGCCGTCACCGGCGCCTGGCAGCACGAGGGTGGCGGCGCATTCCACAACAACGGCGCGATCTACCATTGGCGCAAGACCATGATCGAGGGGCTCGACGTCGTCGATCCATCCGTGCGCCGGCTGGATCAGTCGCAGATCGGTCGCATCCTCACCGGCGACCCCGCCGCGCTGCAGGGTGGCCCGCCGGTCAAGGCCCTGTTGGTCCAGAGCACCAATCCTGGCGCGGTTGCGCCCGAGCAGCGGCTGGTCAAGCAGGGCCTGACCCGCGAGGACCTGTTCACGGTCGTCCACGAGCAGGTGATGACCGAGACTGCCCGCCACGCCGACATCGTCCTGCCAGCGACCATGTTCATGGAGCATGACGACCTCTACCAGGGTGGTGGGCACCAGTATCTCGCCATAGGACCGAAGCTGATCGACCCGCCGGGCGAGTGCCGCTCCAACCACGACGTCATCTGCGCGATCGCCGAGCGGGTTGGCGCCAGCCACCCTTGCTTTGCGATGACGCCACGCGACCTGATCGACTGGACGCTGCGGCAGTCGGATTGGGGAACGCTCGACGAGCTCGAGGCCACCAAATGGATCGATGCCCAGCCCCCCTTCGCCGAGGCCCATTATGTGAAGGGCTTCGCCTGGCCGGACGGGCGTTTCCGCTTCCGCCCCGTCTGGTCCGATGTGCCGTTCGCTCACAATGGCCCGATGGGTCCGTTCGACACAATGCCGTCTTTGCCCGACCACTGGGCGGTGATCGAGGAGGCGACGCCCGAGCATCCCTTCCGGCTCGCCACCAGCCCGGCGCGGAATTTCCTCAACTCGACCTTCAACGAGACCCCGACATCGCGGGCCCGCGAGGAGCGACCGACAGTGATGGTGCATCCGCAGGATGCCGCCCGACTGGGGATCGCCGATGGCGATGCCGTCGTGCTCGAAAACGACCGCGGCCGCGTCCAGCTCTTCGCCCGGCATTTCGCCGGGATGCAGACCGGCGTGCTGATCGCCGAATCGATCTGGCCTGACAGCGCCTATCCGGACGGAAAGGGCATCAATCACCTCACCGGCGCGGATGCAGCAGCGCCTTTTGGCGGGGCAGCCTTTCACGATAACCGTGTTCGGCTGATCAAGCCTTGACGTGGCCGCCACGGGGGGCAAAACCTCCCTCGGGATTCGTGGATTGAAGGATGATCTGATGCGCCGCGTGGTTTCCGCCGTTCTGATGCTGTTTCTGGCCACTGCGACGGCCCATGCAGGGGCCTCGTCCTCCAATTTCGGCGAGCCTCCGGCAGACCCCAAGACCAAGTCCATGTCCAAGTATCAGGCCAAGCTGTGGGTCTTCGACCGCTGCCTGATCCAGCAGTCGCGCCTGCAGTCCAAGACCCGCGAGCAGGTTCACTCGGCCTGCAGCTGCTATTCGAGCCGCGTCGTCGACCAGATGAACAAGACGGAGTTCGCCTTCTTCAAGGAGAAGAGCTACTTCGACGACACCACGCGCGAGAAGGGCTACAAGGCGATCGACGCCTGCAAGCTGACGCGGCCCTGATCCGGCCGTCTACCGGGTACCGGGGCGGGCCCAAAGGGTCGTCCACACATTGGCCGCAGGATCGACCCCTTGCGTCGGGCCGGGTTCCAGCCCGGCTGCGGCGAGTTGGTCCTCTGCCGTGCCGTCACCCGGAAACAGCGTCCTGCCATGGGGAATTCGCACGCCGCGGGCCCGCGTCAGCTGGAACGCGTCGTAGCCGATGCCCAGAAACAGGGCGAAGACACCCTGCCCGCCCGGTACGGCAACCCGACCGCCACTCGGAACGACTGCCGTACGAACCTCGGCCCATGCGACACGGGCCGGATCCCACCACCAGCCGTCGGCCCGGCGCGCGAGTCCGCTCTCCGCCCGTTGCGACACGATGATCCGCAGCCGCCCGGGATTGGGGTGGGCCTCGTGCCCCAACCGGCCGAGCACGACGCAGGCCGACCGGTCCAGCTGATGCTGGAACAGCCGCCAGTCCGCGTCGTTGCGCAGCGCTGGGGGCATGCGACCCTGGGCGTCCGCGATCATGTCATCGTCCCCGACGATCGCATGGCCGGTGATCGTCCACGCAGGGCTGTTCACGTCATCGTCCTCTCGGTCCGTGCGCCGCCGTTCCGGCGCCAGGTGGGAACCGTCTGCAAAACCGCTATAGTCCGCCCGTCTGTCCGGAGCCAGCCATGCGCATTGCCACCTGGAACGTCAATTCCCTGCGCCAGAGGCTGGGCCATCTCGAAACCTGGCTGCGCCAGGCCGAGCCCGACGTGGTTTGTCTGCAGGAGATCAAGTGCGTCAACGAGGCCTTCCCCATGGCCGAGATCGAGGCGATGGGTTACAATGTCGCAGTCCATGGGCAGAAGACCTTCAACGGCGTGGCAATCCTGTCAAGGCGCCCGTTCGACGAGGTCGCCCGCGGCCTTCCAGGCGACCCGGAGGATGTCCAGGCCCGCTATATCGAGGCCGTGATCCCGAACGGCACGGGAATCGTCCGCGTCGCCTCCATCTATCTGCCCAATGGCAATCCGGTCGGAACCGAGAAATACCCCTACAAGCTCGGGTGGATGGAGCGGCTGGCCACCCATGTCCGCGCGCTGCTGGCACTTGAGGAACCTCTCGTGCTCGCCGGCGACTACAATGTCATCCCGACCGCCCGCGACGTGCATGAGCCGGAGCTGTGGGCCGGCGACGCGCTGTTCCTGCCGCAGACCCGGGCCCGGTTCCAAATCCTCGTCAATCTCGGACTGGTCGACGCTCTGCGCGCCTGCACGGATTCCGACGGGCTCTACAGCTTCTGGGACTACCAGGCCGGGGCCTGGCAGAAGAACAACGGCATCCGGATCGACCATCTGCTGCTGTCGCCCCAGGCGGCAGACCGGCTGGCGTCCTGCACCATCGACGCGCTGACGCGTGCCTGGGAGAAGCCGTCCGATCACGTCCCCGTCAGGCTCGACCTGCGCGACTGACCCGGCGGACGATCCAGGGCCGCACCCTGGTTGTCGCGCGGATCGGCCAGTGGCCGGATATCAGGGCCGCCGGCGGTTCTGCTGCTCGAGATAGACAAGGGCGGCTTGCCGGTCAGTGTCGGCCGCGGCCGTGAAGGCCTTGTCGTGCAGATCGATCACCCAGGCATCGCGGCCGGGCGTCGCCGCATCCCGGGCCATGGTCAGCCACATCAGCCCGCGGGCGCGTTGCCGGGGGCCGCCTTCGCCGGTGAAGAGAAGGTGGCCGAGCAGGGCCTGCGACGCCACATGGCCCTTTTCCGCCGCCAGGTTCAGCCACCGCATCGCCTGGCGGGGGTCCTTGCCGCCGCCGACGCCATCGAGATGCATCCGCGCCAGGCTGTACTGGGCGTCAGGATCTCCAAAATAGGACGCGGCGTACTGGAACATCTCCCGTGCGCGGCCACCGTTGCGCTTCACATACGTGTTGGGAATGCCGTCGAGATAGTAGGATCCAAGCGCCACGAAGGCGCTGGCGACGAAGCGCGCATTGGATGAATCAGACGCTTCATCAGCGTGTTCGTCGCAAATCTTCGTAAAATGCTCGAAGGCTTTGAGATCGTCCTGCGGAACCCCGTCCCCATCCGCAAACATCCGGCCGAGTTTCCAGCGCGCCAGCGCGTGGCCCTGCTGCGCGGCGTATTCCAGGGCCTTTACGGCGCCAGCCTTGTCGCCGGCATTGTAGCCCTGGATGCCAGCCCGAAAGGCGTCGCGGGTCGTCTTGAACGCCTCGAGCGGAATCGCGGCGGTCACCGGCGCCTGTTTGGCGTCAAGCGCGAAGCCGGGAGAGACGGCGAGCGCGACCCCGGCACAGACGACACTGGAACTCAGTACGTTACGAAGCAACATGGTTGCGCTTTTCGCCCAGAGCGCCGGCAAAAGCCGCGCCAATTCGATATGATCCGGCCCGACGCGGCATGGATCGCGATCTACCGGTGGTCTCGCGCCCCATCCGGACCTTTTTGCGGCATGAAGTGGACGGTCCCGGTGCATCTGCGGCCATCACTGCGGCACGGCGCGTGCCGATCGTAGAGGTCCGCTCCGCAAGACCATGCAAGGCCGTCAGCGTCACGTTCAGGTCCCCGTCGTTTGCACCGGCGTGGGCAGCGCGGACAACGACAGTCCACACCATCACAGGTGACTGGTTCCTTGATCCCGATCAGCCCGCCGCACCCTGGTTAACGCCAGCTCGACGCGGAATTCCGGAACAGGTTCAAGGGATTGAACGACACGGACAGTCGTAGCGATTTGTGGCGGCTTCGCGGCACGCGGCAGGCGTAGCCTCGACCGGAGCGAAGTTCCCCGGCGTGTTGCACGACCGCAACAATGGCGACGGCCGGCAAAGCGATGCACAGACCGACCCGGCAGTTTGCAGTTGCAACTCATTTGCAACTGATGCAGGGTCCGGCCCATGCTGCCCCATCAGGACGCTCCGGGAACGAACTGGCGACGCGCGCGCGGCGAGGCCTCGCTGGCGGACATGCACGCCACCATCGCGGTACGCCGCACGGGCCCGCCCTGGCGGCGAATGGTCTCGTTTCTGGGGCCAGGATATCTTGTTGCGGTCGGCTACATGGATCCGGGCAACTGGGCCACGGCCCTCGCCGGCGGTTCGAAGTTCGGCTACGCGCTCCTGGCCGTGGCGCTGATCTCCAACATCATGGCGATCGTGCTGCAGGCCCTCACCGCCAGGCTGGCGATCGGGTCTGGCCGCGACCTTGCGCAGGCCTGCCGCGATGCCTATCCGCGTCCCGTCGCGCTCGTGCTGTGGGCGCTGGCCGAACTCGCCATTGTCGCCACCGACCTTGCCGAGGTGATCGGCACGGCGATCGGCCTCAACCTGCTGTTCGGGATCCCGCTCGAGATCGGCGTCATCATCACCGCCCTCGACGTATTCCTCATCCTCTACCTTCAGCGCGTCGGGTTCCGCGCGATCGAGGCCGTGATCATCGCCGTCCTCGGCCTCATTGCCGTCTGCTTCGGCCTGCAGATCATCATGGCCGATCCCGACTGGGGGGCCGTGCTGCGCGGCTTCGCCCCGACGACCGAGATCCTGCGCAACCCCGACATGCTCTATCTCGCGCTCGGCATCCTCGGTGCGACGGTGATGCCGCACAACCTCTACTTGCATTCGGGGATCGTCCAGACCCGCGCCTACGGTCCGTCGCTGGCCGAGAAGCGCGAGGCCCTGCGCTTTGCCACCATCGATTCGACGCTCGCGCTGATGTTCGCGCTGACCATCAATGCGTCGATCCTGATCCTCGCCGCCGCAACCTTCAACAAGACCGGGCGAACGGGAGTCGCCGAACTCGGCGAGGCGCATGCCCTGCTGGCGCCGCTGCTGGGCAGCACGTTGGCCCCGACCCTCTTCGCCATGGCGCTGATCGGCTGCGGGCTGAACTCGACCGTCACCGCGACGCTGGCCGGCCAGATCGTCATGGAGGGCTTCCTCTCCTTCAAGATCGCCCCGTGGATGCGCCGCCTGATCACGCGAGCCATCGCGATCGTGCCCGCTGCTGTCGTCACAATCGCGTATGGCGAGGCCGGAACCGGCAGGCTCCTGATCCTGTCGCAGGTGGTCCTAAGCCTTCAGCTCCCCTTTGCGGTGGTTCCGCTGGTGTGGATGACCGCATCGCGCTCCAAGCTCGGGCCGATGGTGGCGCCGCGCTGGCTCAGCATCTTTGCGGGCATCATCGCCGCGGTCATCATTGCGCTGAACACGAAGCTGATCATCGATTTCATCTCAGGGGCCTTCTAGGGCGCAGCGCGGCGGAGCAGGCTAGACTGGCCCAGTCCGCGATTCCGGCCGCGGTCCTCTTTGGTTCCGTCATGCGCCCTGCCCTGCTCAACCCCCTGTTCGCTCCGGTGACCTCGTTGCCGGGGGTCGGCCCGCGCCTGGCGCCGCTGTTCGACCGGCTGCTCGGGGAGACCGGCCGGCCCGCCCGCGTCGTCGATCTCGTCTTCCATGTGCCATATGGCGTGATCGACCGCAGCGCCCGCCCGCGCATCGCCGAGGCCAAGCCCGGCGGCATCGTCACACTCGAAGTCCGGGTCGAGGCGCACAAGCCGTCGCCGCCCGGCCGCAGCCGCTCGCCCTACCGGATCCTCGCCGGCGACGACACCGGGGCCGTCACTCTGGTGTTTTTCAACGCCAGCCGCGCCCGTATGGAGGCGTTACTGCCGGTCGGCGAGGTCCGCTTCGTCTCCGGGACGCTGGAATCCTGGGAAGGGCGGTTGCAGATGGTGCACCCGGACCGGGTGTTCGACGCTGCCGCTGCGGACCGCATGCCGCCCTTCGAGCCCGTCTACGGGCTGACGGCAGGCCTCGGCCCGCGCGTGGTGGCCCGGGCCGCCGAGGCCGCGCTCGCCCGCTTGCCCGTGCTGCCAGAATGGCAGGATCGCGACAATCTGCGCCGCCGGCACTGGCCGGGGTTCGCCGACGCACTGGCGCTGCTGCACCGGCCAGCCGACAGCGCGGCGGTCGCCCCGGAGTCACCCGCCCGCGCCCGCCTCGCCTATGACGAACTGCTGGCGAGCCAGCTGGCACTCCTGCTGGTGCGCCAGCACATGAAACGCGCGGCAGGACTGTCGCGGGCCGGCGACGGGCGGATCGCCGGCAGGATCCGCACGGCCCTGCCGTTCGCGCTCACTGGAGCCCAGGACACGGCACTGGCCGAGATCAACCGCGACCTTGCGGCGCCGCAGCGGATGCTGCGCCTGCTTCAGGGCGACGTGGGCTCCGGCAAGACGATCGTGGCACTCCTTGCCATGGCGTCCGTCGTGGAGGCCGGCCAGCAGGCGGCCCTCATGGCGCCGACCGAGATTCTGGCGCGGCAACACCACGCGAGGTTGCAGCCGCTGGCCGAGGCCGCAGGACTGCGCACGGCGCTGCTGACCGGCCGCGACAAGGGCGCCGCCCGCCAGTCGCTGCTCGACAGGCTGGCCGGTGGCGCCATCGACATCCTGTTTGGCACCCATGCGCTGTTTCAGGACGGGGTGGTCTTCGCCGCACTCGGCATGGCGGTGGTGGATGAACAGCACCGCTTCGGCGTGCATCAGCGGCTGGCCCTGTCGCGCAAGGGCGACGCCGTCGACGTGCTGGTCATGACCGCCACGCCGATCCCGCGCACGCTGGTCCTGTCCTTCTTCGGCGACATGGATGTCTCGGTGCTGCGCGAGAAGCCGGCCGGCCGCCAGCCGATCGACACGCGCGTCCTGCCCGTCGAGCGCCTTGACGAGGTGGTCGAGGCGATCGGCCGGGCGCTGGAGGCCGGCGCGCGGGCCTATTGGGTCTGCCCCCTCGTCGACGAATCCGAGGAGCTCGATGTGGCCGCGGCCCAGGAGCGCCACGCCGCGCTGGCGGCCCGGTTCGGCGACACGGTCGGGCTGGTCCATGGCCAGATGAAGGGGCGCGACAAGGACGCCGCCATGGCCGACTTCGCCGCCGGCCGTACCACCATCCTCGTCGCCACCACGGTGATCGAGGTCGGCGTCGACGTGCCGCAGGCGACCGTCATGGTCATCGAGCACGCCGAGCGCTTCGGCCTTGCCCAGTTGCATCAGCTGCGCGGTCGGGTCGGGCGTGGCTCGGCAAGGTCGGTCTGCCTGCTGCTCTACAAGGGCGGCGGCGAGACCGCCCGGGCGCGACTGGAAACCATGCGGCGCACCGAGGACGGCTTCGAGATCGCCGAGGAAGACCTGCGCCTGCGCGGCGAAGGCGATGTGCTTGGCACCCGCCAGTCCGGGATGCCCGGCTTCCGCCTGGCCGTCCCGGCCCTGCATGGCGAACTGCTCGCCATGGCGCGCGACGAGGCCACCCTGGCGCTGGCCCGTGATCCCGACCTTCTGTCACCAGCCGGCGAGGCGCTGCGCGTCCTGCTGTATCTGTTCGAGCGCGACGAGGCCGTCCGGCTGATCCGCGCCGGATAACCTTCAGGACGCCTTTGCGTGGGGCCGCTCGCGCGCCGCTTCGGCCAGATCCGCCAGCTTTTTCTGACTCTCCGGCTGGATCAGGCCCGCCGACATGATCAGCTTGGCGCCCTCGTCGACGCTGATGGTCAGCTCGATCACGTCCTTGCGCGGCAGGTAGAAGAAGAAGCCCGTCGTCGGATTGGGCGTGCACGGCAGGAAGACGGCGACATGCTCGGCCGGGCCCGGCAGCCGGTTCGACAGCTCACCCTGCGGCGGGGTCGACAGGAACACCAGCGACCACATGCCAGGCGCCGGGAACTGCACCAGCCCGACCGTCCGGAACGACGTTCCCGACTGGGAGAAGACCGTTTCGAAGATCTGCTTCAGGCTCTTGTAGAGCCCGCGCACCAGCGGCATGCGCCCCAGCAGGGTCTCGCCGAAGTCGATCAGCGACCGGCCGACCAGATTGGCGGTCAGGAACCCGAGCATCGTCAGGCCGAACAGCGCAACGACGAGGCCGAAGCCGGGGATCTGGAAGTTCAGATAGGTTTCCGGCAGGTAGCTCGCCGGGATCAGCGGCTTGACCCAGCCGTCGACCAGGTTGATGGCCCACCACATCACCGACGCTGTCACGGCCAAGGGGCCGGCCACGACGATGCCGGTGAGGAAATAGGCACGCAGCCGATGGCCGGCCGAGCGCCGCGGCGGCGGCACGGGCGTCATGACGGGTGGATGTGTGGCCCCGGATCCGGGGCCGTCCTGCAGGGATCCGCTCATCGCCAAATCCTCCGTCGCCAGCCGCGCACACGGTGCCGCGGGTCCCCCTGCCAAGCAACTGGCGTGCCGCCATCTGTCCCCGAAGCTTTATTCGACGGTGACCGACTTGGCCAGATTGCGCGGCTGGTCCACATCCGTACCGAGCGCGACCGCGGCATGATAGGCGAGGAGCTGGACTGGCACGGCGTAGACGATCGGTGCGAAGGCCGGCGCCATGGTCGGGATGGTCAGCGACACGACCGAGTCCAGACCACTGCCCGCAACGCCGGCCGCGTCCGAGATCAGCACGATCCGGCCGCCGCGCGCCGCAACCTCCTGCATGTTGGAGACGGTCTTTTCATAGAGCGGATCCGTCGGGGCGAGCACGATGACGGGCATGTCCTCGTCGATCAGGGCAATGGGGCCATGCTTCAGCTCGCCCGCCGCATAGGCCTCGGCATGGATATAGGACAGCTCTTTCAGCTTCAGCGCGCCTTCGAGCGCCATGGCGAAGCTGGTCCCGCGACCCAGGTAGAGCACGTCCTTGGCCTTCGACAGGTCATGGGCCAGCTTTTCGATCGCGCTCTCGGTCTTCAACGCCTCGGCGACGAGCCCCGGCACGGCGATCAGCTCGGTCACCAGGGCCTGGCCCTGTGCCGGGGTCAGCGTGCCGCGGGCCAGCCCGGCCGCGATTGCCAGGCAGGCAAGGACGGTCAGCTGGCAGGTGAACGCCTTGGTCGACGCGACTCCGATCTCCGGCCCCGCCAGCGTCGGCGCAACGACGTGGCTCTCGCGCGCGATCGAGGATGTCGGCACGTTGACCACCGCCATCACATGCTGGCCGTGATCCTTGGCATAGCGCAGCGCTGCCAGCGTATCGGCTGTCTCGCCCGACTGGGAGATGAACAGCGCCAGGCCGCGCTCGGCCAGGGGCGCCTCGCGGTAGCGGAACTCCGACGCGATGTCGATCTCCACCGGCAGCCGGGCGAAACGCTCGAACCAGGCCTTGCCGACAAGCCCCGCATAATAGGCCGTGCCGCAGGCTGAAATGACGATGCGGTCGAGCTGGGTCCAGTCGAAGGGCAGCGCCATCGGCAGGCGGATGGCGCCTGACGCCATGTCCAGATAATGAGCGAGCGTCCGGCCCACCACCTCCGGCTGCTCGTGGATCTCCTTGGCCATGAAGTGGCGGTGGTTGCCCTTGTCGACCACATAGGCACCCGCGGCGCTCTTTTGCCGCTTGCGCTTCACCGGGCGGCCCGCCGCATCGCGGAACGAGGCTCCGGCGCGGGTCAGTACGGCCCAGTCGCCATCTTCCAGATAGGTGATCTGGTCGGTGAACGGCGCCAGCGCCAGCGCGTCCGATCCGAGATACATCTCGCCCTCGCCATAGCCGATCGCCAGCGGCGCCCCGTGGCGCGCGCCGATCAGCAGGTCATCCTGGCCCTGGAACACGAAGGCGAGCGCAAAGGCACCCCGCAGCCGCGGCAGGGCCGCGGCGACGGCGGCGGCAGGATCATTCGTGCGCCGCATCTCACGGGTGACGAGCTGCGCCACGACCTCGGTGTCGGTCTCCGTCTCGAATCGGAAGCCGTCGGCCTCCAGCTCGTGCCTCAGCTGACGGAAATTCTCGATGATGCCGTTGTGCACCACGGCGAGGGCATCGGTCGCATGCGGATGGGCATTTCGCTCCGTCGGCCGGCCATGCGTCGCCCAGCGCGTATGGCCGATGCCCACATGCCCGAACAGCGGCTCCTCGCGAAGCCGCGCTTCCAGATTGCGGAGCTTGCCCTCGGCACGCCGGCGTTCCAGTCGGCCCTCTTCGAGGGTGGCAACGCCGGCGCTGTCATAGCCGCGATACTCAATCCGCTTCATGGCGTAGACAATCAGAGGTGCGCCGGCTGATGACCCGAGTATCCCGACAATTCCGCACATACTGGCCTGCCCCGCTGGATGGTGAGCGCCCGCAGGCGCCCTGTCGTGCGGCTGGCTTACCCACCTGCCGGCACTGTCTGCAAATCACGTTGCGTGACAGTCGGTAACGGAAGTCTTCAAGTGATTATTGAATAAAGGTTTAGCTGTCTTTTTTCTTGACCTGACGCTCCCTGAACGACTTGGCCCAGCCGTCGATCACGCTCTGCCGCCCCCGTGCTACGGCCAGCGAATCGGCCGGCACGTCCCGGGTGACAACTGATCCAGAGCCCACGTAGGCGCCATCCCCAATGGTCACCGGCGCCACCAGGGCCGAGTTGGAGCCCACGAAGGCGTCGTCGCCGATCACCGTCCTGAACTTCGAGAACCCGTCGTAATTGCAGGTGATGGTTCCGGCCCCCAGATTGGCGCGGGCGCCGACGCTGGCATCTCCCACATAGGTCAGGTGATTGACCTTCGCCCCTTCGCCCAGCACGGCGTTCTTGATCTCGACGAAATTCCCGACGCGCGCACCCTTGCGCAGATCGGCGCCTGGACGCAGCCGCCCATAGGGCCCCACCGACGCGCCCGGCCCGACCGACGCGCCCTCGAGGTGCGAAAAGGCATGGATCACGGCGCCGTCCTCGACGACGACGCCGGGGCCGAACACCACATGCGGCTCCACCAGCACGTCGCGACCGAGGCATGTGTCATGGGTCAGGAACACCGTGTCGGGAGCAACGAGCGTGGCGCCTTCCCGCATGACGCGCTCACGCAGGCGGCGCTGGGCCACCACCTCGGCCGCCGCCAGCTGCACCCGGTCATTGACCCCCATGACCTCGTCCTCTGGGGCCGTCAGCGCAACAGTCTCCAGGCCCCGCTCGCGCGCCACGCCGACCGCATCGGTCAGGTAGAACTCCGCCTGCGCATTGGCATTGCCGATGGCCTCCACCACCGCCAGCGCATGTCGACCGTCGAGCGCCATCACGCCGGCATTGCACAGCGTGACGCGGCGCTCCGCCTCAGTCGCATCCTTGTGCTCGCGGATGGCGACAAGGGTGCCGTCCTGAACCAGCAGCCGCCCATAGCCGGTGGGATCGCGCGCCTCGAAGCCGAGCGCCGCAACGGCGGCACCGGCCGTGACGGCATCAAGCATCGACGCCAGCGTTTCCGGCTGCAGCAAGGGCGTGTCGCCAAACAGCACAAGGATCGGCCCATCTGCGCCAACGAGCAGGTCGCGGGCCGCCAGCAACGCGTGCGCCGTGCCGCGGCGCTCCGTCTGAACGAAGACCTGCGCGGACGGGTCCAGCCGGCGGACCTCAGCGGCGACATCCTCACGGCCTGGCCCGACCACGACGGCGATCCTGTCCGCGCCGGCACGCTTGGCCGCCGCGGCCACATGCCCGACCATCGAAAGCCCAGCCACCGCATGCAGCACCTTGGGCCGGGCGGAGCGCATCCGCGTGCCTTCGCCGGCAGCAAGGATAACGGCCAGACAAGGGATGGCGGACTTGTCGATTGCGGACTTGTCGATTGCAGGCTTAGTTGCTTCAGCTGGGGTCATGGCGCGGCTCAAGGGCGACAAGGGATTGTTTACCTTAACGATCCAGGATGATTTTAGTCGTCATCCGAGAGCGGCCGTGCCGCCCAGGGACCTTATGCTAATGTCCTATACGGGAACTTCATCGACGGTAAACCGGCACGAGCCGATCTTTGACATTCGCACCGACGGCGCATCAGTCGTCGGCCGGCCGGTGCAACGCCAGCCGGTTTCGGATGCGCCATTGCGGGATCCGTTCGTCACCTCCTCGGCAAGGCCGGTCGGCCCGGCCGCATGGGGCGCCGTCGCCTTCGTGTCGATGCTGCTCGCCGCGCCGGTCCTGTTTGCCATGCCAGGCCAGCGAGGCCTGACGCGCCCCTCCGATTCTACCAGAACGGCCGCAGCACAACCGGATGCGTTCTCGGTCGCTGTCGGAGAGGATTCCGATCCCGCCGTCCTGTGGCGCCGCTGGGCCGAGCTCGGCGCAGGACGAACCGGCCCCCTCGCCGGCCTGACGGCTGACTTCCGCAGCGTGCAATCAGGCGGATTCCGCCTTTCAGCGGGTCCCTTCGATACGCCCGCCGGGGCCGAAGAGGCCTGCGGCCGCGTGCGCACCGCGGGCATGGCCTGCGCGGTCATAGCCCGCGAACCGGTCCGCGCAGCGCAGCGCTGACACTCCGCCCCACCGCCGCCGCGATCGCCCGCCAGTGCAGTCTGCGCTGTCGTAATCGTCTCGCGCTGCAGTCATAATGTGCTAAAGGGGTCGAACGGCAGGGCCGGTCCCCCCGTTCTGGTAATTCCTGGTGCCGGGGCACAGGGCCTGCGGTGTCGGGACGTTTTTTGTGACCGCGAGTTCCATGCCGAGCGCCCCTTCCGATCACGCTGCCGTGCCCTCTTCGCTCGACCGGCGCGCCCTTCTCAGGCTCGTCGCGGCGGCCGCAGCATCAGCCGTCGGCAGCACTTCGGCATTGGCCCAGACCTTTGCGACGACTGCGATCCAGTCCGCACTGGGCGAGGGTCAGCGATTCTCGTCGACGTCGCTGATCGAGCTCGCCAGGGTCCTGTCGCGCCGGCCCTATACGCCGCCGGGGTCCGATCTGCCGGACCCGTTCGGCGCGCTCACCTATGAGCAGTACATCGGCATTCGCGCGACCCCGGCAGCCGTGCTGTGGAATTTCGA
>JBEIIL010000014.1:0-42107 GCA_040380755.1 Methylobacteriaceae bacterium
CCGCCTCGAGCTCTTCCTCTGCCGACATGGTCTCGATCCAGGCAACATCGGCGCCGCCGTCCTTCAGCCCGTGCGCCTGCTCGGCAAAGCCGTCCTCGGCTGCCGCCATGGTGAGCGCGCCAAGCGGCTCGAACAGCTCGCCGGTCGGGCCGATCGAGCCGGCGACGACCACCTCGCGACCTGCCGCGTCGGCGACGCTGCGGGCGATCGAGGCGGCGAGGCGGTTGATCGCATAGACCTGGTCTTCCATGGCGTGGAGCTTCAGGCGGAAGCGGTTGGCGCCGAAGCTGTTGGTCAGGATGATGTCGGAACCGGCCTCGACGAAGCTGCGGTGCAGCGCTTCGATCCGCTCCGGGTGCTCGGTCAGCCAGACCTCAGGCGGCTCGCCGGAGACGAGGCCCATGGCGAACAGGTTGGTGCCGGTGGCGCCGTCGGCGAGCAGGACGGGGCGTTCGGCGAGCAGGCGCGACAGGCGGTCGGTCATGGCAGCGTCCGGTCGGGTTCGGGCGGCCTGGCGGCCGGGATGCCCATTGCTGCCACGGCGTTACGGTGCCGGTCACGCGCAATGCGACACAAGGGCCCGCATTCGCGACGTCGCCATCGCGACGGGCCTCGCCCGAAATGCAGGAAGGGCGCCCGTCGGGGCGCCCTTCCATCATGCACGAGATGGTAATGGTCTGGCTGAGCCGAGCCTTACTTCTGCTCGAGATAGGTGATCTTGCCCTTGTCGTCCTTCTTCCACACGTACATCGTGTAGTCCGGACGGGTAATGTCACCCTTCTTGTCGTAGGCGATGTCGCCGATGACGGTCTTGAAGGCCTTGCCGGACTTCATGACCTCGGCGATCTTCTTGGGATCGGTCGACTTGGCCTGCTCGGCGGCGGCTGCGATGATCTGCACCGCGGCGTAGCTGTAGAGCGTGTAGGCCTCGGGGTTGAACTTCTTGGCCTCGAACGCCTTGACGACGTCCTTGGCTTCCGGACGGTTGCGCGGGTCCGGCGGGAAGGTCATCAGGGTGCCTTCGACGCCGGGACCGCCGATCGTGGCGAACTCGTCGGAGGTGATGCCGTCACCCGACATCATCACCGCCTTGACGCCCTGGTCGCGCATCTGGCGCACGATCAGGCCGCCTTCGGTGTGCAGGCCGCCCCAGTAGACGACGTCGGCGCCGGACGACTTGATCTTCGACACGAGGGCCGAATAATCCTTTTCGCCGGTGTTGACGCCCTCGTAGAGGACTTCCTTCACGCCCTTGGCGTTCATCGCCTTCCTGGTCTCGTCGGCGAGGCCCTGGCCATAGGTCGTCTTGTCGTGGACGACCGCGATCTTCTTGCCCTTGAGCTTGTCGGCGATGTAGGCGGCCGCGACGGCACCCTGCTGGTCGTCACGACCGCAGGTGCGGAACACGTTCCACATGCCGCGCTCGGTGACCTTGGGGTTGGTGGCCGAGGGGGTCACCATCACGATGCCGTTCTCCTGGTAGACCTCGGAGGCGGGCATGGTGACGCCGGAGTTGAAGTGGCCGACGACCCACTTGACGCCGTCGCCCACGAACTTGTTGGCAACCGAAACGCCCTGCTTGGGGTCAGACACGTCGTCACCGACCGATACGGTGATCTTCTGGCCGAGGACACCGCCCTTGGCATTGATGTCAGCAACGGCCTGGTCGACGCCGTTCTTCAGCTGCGCGCCGAAGGCCGCGTTCGGACCGGTGATCGGCCCGGCGACACCAAGCTTGATCTGGGCGCTGGCGACACCCGAGAAAGCCATCACCGCGCCAAGCGCGATACCAGTCAACAGCAGTTTCTTCATCAGATTCCCCTCTGATCAATGGATCCCCGTGGAGACCCGGTTCATCAAGGTCGTCCCACCGGAGGGCGGATCATTGCGCCTTTTGGGGTGGGAGTCACTCGAAATGCTGAGGCTTTGTGACGGACCCTCAGGCCGCGTCTCCAGCCCGTTCGCGCCAGCTGAACGGCCCGGTCCGCTCGTAGATCCAGCGGTACTGGGTCGTCATCTGGCGGGTGCGCTCATAACGGAAGCCGAGGCCACCGGTTATCAGCAGGATGATCGTGTCGACCATATAAAAATGACCCGACAGCAAGGTTCCGCCAAACAACGCGAAATGAATGAACCGGACCGCCAGACCGAGCCCCAGCATGTAGGGCACGATCTGCCAGGCAGGCCGCCAGGTCCGGGCTATCGATCGGCCCGACGCCCAGGCTGCGCCACCGCCCAGCACGACGGTGACGAGCAAAAACAGGAAGATCGAGGATTCTTCGTAAAGAATGCCCTGCATGGTGCCTCTTAGTGGTGCCCGCCCTCGAGATAGGCGGCGCGGACCTGCGGGTCGGCCAGAAGCTGCCGGCCGGTCCCCGACATGGTGATGAGCCCGTTGACCATCACGTAGCCGCGATGGGCCAGCTTCAGCGCGTGATAGGCGTTCTGCTCGACCAGGAAGACCGTCAGGCCCTCGGTGCGGTTGAGCTCACGGATGGCGTCGAAGATCTGCCGGACGATGAGCGGCGCCAGCCCGAGCGACGGTTCGTCCAGCAGCAGCAGGCGTGGGCGTGCCATCAGCGCCCGGGCGATCGCCAGCATCTGCTGCTCGCCGCCCGAGAGGGTGCCGCCACGCTGGCCGACGCGCTCCTTGAGGCGCGGAAACAGCGTGAACATGCGGGCGAGGTCTTCCTCGAAATGGGCCATGGCGTTGATCGACGCGCCCATCTGCAGGTTTTCATAGACGGTCATGCGCGGGAACACGCGCCGGCCCTCGGGCGACTGCGAGACGCGCAGCCGCGCGATCTCGTGGGTCGGCATGGCGGTGATGTCGATGCCGTCGAAGGTGATCGTGCCCTCGCGGGCGCGGGGATTGCCGAACACGGTCATCATCAGCGTCGACTTGCCGGCGCCGTTGGCGCCGATCAGCGTGACGATCTCGCCCTCATGCACGTCGAGATCGACGCCCTTCAGGGCGATAATGTTGCCGTAGAAGGTCTGAACGCCGCGGATGGCGAGCATTGGCGCGCCGGTCCGGGCGGCCACCGGGGCGGGTGCGGTCACGGCGTCGCTCACGGCCGCACCCCCAGCTCGTCGGCCACCCTTTCGACCTCGGCCTCCACGCTCTCGACCTCCTGGTCCTCGACGCCCAGGTAGGCGGCGATGACGCGCGGATCGTTCTGCACCTCGCGCGGCGTGCCGTCGGCGATCTTGGTGCCGTAGTCCAGCACCACCACGTGGTCGGAGATCTGCATCACCACCGACATGTCGTGCTCGATCAGCAGCACCGAAGTGTCGTGCTCGTCGCGGATCGAGCGCAGCAGGGCGTTGAGCTCCAGGCTCTCACGCGGGTTGAGGCCGGCGGCGGGCTCGTCGAGGCAGAGCAGGACGGGTTGCGTACACATGGCGCGGGCGATCTCCAGCCGGCGCTGGGCGCCGTAGGGCAGGTCGCCGGCGGCGTCGTCGGCCCGGTCGGTGAGACCGGTCTTCTCCAGCCAGTGCTTGGCAAGGTCGATCGCCTGCGCCTCGCGCGCCTTGTAGCCGCCGATGCCGAGCACACCCAGCACCGTCATGCCGGACGCGATCATCAGCGGGTTGTGCTGGGCGATCAGCAGGTTCTCCAGCACCGTCATGCCCTGGAACAGGCGGATGTTCTGGAAGGTGCGGGCGACCTTGGCCTTCCAGTTGATGCGGAAGTCGGGCAGCCGCTCGAGCAGGTAGCGCGACCCGTCCGGATGGGTCAAAGCGAGCATGCCCTCGGTGGGCTTGTAGAAGCCGGTGATGCAGTTGAACACCGTGGTCTTGCCGGCGCCGTTGGGGCCGATCAGCGCGGTGATGTCGCCGCGGCGGGCCTCGAACGAGAGGTCGTTGACGGCGACGAGGCCGCCAAACCGCATGGTCAAATGGTCGACGCGCAGGAGGGGGGCGGGAGCGGCCATCAGCCGTGACCCTCCTTGACCAGTGAGGCCGAGACGGTCTTGCGCTCCTTCAGGAAGGCGGTCGGCTCACGGGTCGAGACGAGGCCGCGCGGCTTCCACAGCATGATCAGCACCATGGCGAGGCCGAACAGCAGCGTGCGGTACTGCGTCGGGTCGAAGTTCTGGCCGAAAATCTGCTTGAGGATGTCGAGCTCGCGCAGCAGCTCGAAGCCGCCGACCAGCGCGATCGACGCCACCACGACGCCCATTAGGCTGCCGGTACCGCCGAGCACCACGATGGCGAGCACCTGGGCGCTCTCGATGAAGGTGAAGCTCTCGGGACTGATGAAGCCCTGCCGGGCGGCGAAGAAGCAGCCGGCGAAGCCGCCGAACATGGCGCCGATGGCAAAGGCGGTGAGCTTGGTGTTGGTGGTGTTGATGCCGAGCGACCGGCAGGCGATCTCGTCCTCGCGCAGGGCCTCCCAGGCGCGCCCGACGGGCAGGCGCCGCAGCCGGAGCGTGACGAAGGCGGTGAGGAAGGCGAGGCCCAGAATGACGTAATAGAGGAAGATCGTGCGGTAGATCGGGCTGAATTCCAGCCCGAATACGGCGGCGAATCCCTGGTCGGAGGCGTTGAAAGGGATACCGAAGAAACTTGGCCGGGGGATCGACGAGATGCCCGCATAGCCGTTGGAGAAATCGACCCAGTTGATCAGCACCAGGCGGATGATCTCGCCGAAAGCCAGCGTGACGATGGCCAGATAGTCGCCGCGCAGGCGCAGGACGGGGACGCCGAGCAGGATCCCCCACAGCGCCGCCAGCAGGCCGGAAATCGGCAGGCAGATCCAGAATGCCCAGATGCCGAGCTCGGGGAAGGTCGCGGGGATGACCTTGGTGGCGATCAGCGCATACGCGTAGGCCCCCACCGCGTAGAAGGCGACATAGCCGAGGTCGAGCAGGCCGGCGAGGCCGACGACGATGTTCAGCCCCCAGCCCAGCATGATGTAGATGAGGATCTGGATGCCGAAATTGTCGATCCACTTGATCGAGCCGCCACCGCCGGTCAGCGCCAGCGCCAGCATCGGGTAGACGGCGATGAAGCCGAAGCAGGCCGGCGCCACATAGGGCTTCAGCACGGCCAGCCCGGCCAGCGGGTGGGGGCCGGTGCGGGGCGGCAGGGCGGCGCGGCGGGCGGTATTCCAGGTCAGCGCCAGGCGGCCGAAGAAGGCGGCCGCGCACAGCGTGGCGACGAGGGCCACCTGGGGCTCCAGCACCAGTTCGTTGGCCATGTTCTGGACCGTGCGCAGCAAGACGATCGGCACGCACAGCCCGAAGGTGACGAGGGCCGCGAAGGCGGCCTCGCGCAGCGCGACGGGCCAGTCGACGCCGGCGGCCGGAGCCGCCGCGGTGGTGTTCGCGCTCATCGGCTCACACCTTCTCGACTTCTGGTCGGCCGAGAATGCCGGTCGGCAGGAAGATCAGCGTGATGACGAGAATCGAGAACGCCGCCACGTCCTTGTAGTCAATGGTGAAATAGGCCGACCACATGGTCTCGATGAGGCCGATGAGCAGTCCGCCGAGGACCGCGCCCGGCAGCGAGCCGATGCCGCCCAGAACGGCGGCCGTGAAGGCCTTCACGCCGGGCACGAAGCCGTCGTTGAAGTTCACAACGCCATAATACATCAGGTACATGACCCCGGCGACGGCGGCGAGCGCGGCGCCGATCACGAAGGTGATCGAGATGGTCTTGTCGACGTCGATGCCGAGCAGCGCGGCCATCTTGCGGTCCTGCTCGCAGGCGCGCTGGGCGCGGCCGAGCGGCGTCTTCTGCACCAGCCACCAGAACACCGTCAGCAGCACGGCGGTGACCACCATGATGATGATCTGCTTGTAGGCGAGCACGACGGTGGTCGAGCCCTCGCCCATCAGCACGAAGTTGCCGGGGATCATCGGCGGCAGCGGCTTGTTGCGCGGGCCCTGCACGACCTGAACGAAATTGGCGAGGAAGATCGAGACACCGATGGCCGAGATCAGCGGCGCCAGCCGGAACGAGCCGCGCAACGGCCGGTAGGCGACCCGCTCGATCGCCCAGTTCCAAAGGCCGGTCAGCGCCATGCCGAGGATCAGCACGAGGAGCAAGGCAGGGACCACCGGCACGCCGACCAGCGCGGTGAACACCATGAACAGGATCAGGGCGATGAAGCCGCCGATCATGAACACGTCGCCATGAGCAAAATTGACCATGCCGATGATGCCGAACACCATCGTGTAGCCAATCGCGATGAGGCCGTAGATCGACCCAAGCGTCAGCCCATTGATGAGCTGCTGGAGAAACACTTCCATCGCGTACGCTACTCCCCTCGCTGCGGCCGTCTGCGCCTGTCGGCGTCTTGATTGGACCGTGGCAGGGAGCAAGCAAGCCCCGTGCCCAACCCAGGTTCGACCGTGCCCAATCTTCTACCGCCTGCGTCCGTCGCCTACAATCCAGGCAGGTCGCAATTCCGTCAAAAAGAGAACGGCGCGACAGACACGCACATCGGGCAGCGTTCGAGGCGTCGGCAGCGACACAGGCCATGCTGAGCCAGACGGCGTTGCGAAGCCCTGATGGCCAGTATCATCCTGCAAACCAGCCTCCGGGTGCCGGTCAGGGCCGGTCGCTGACCTGGAACCCGTGCGCCAGAGGGTCGCGGTCGTCGATGAAGATCGTGTTGTAGCCGGTCATCCGCGCCCAGCCCTCGATCGACGGGATGATCGCAGCAAAGGGGCCAACGGTGGTGGCGCGCTCGACCCGGCCGCGAAACAGCGTGCCGATGATGCTTTCGTGGACGAAATCGTCGCCCACCTTCAGGCGGCCCAGCGCCGCCCACTGGGCCATGCGCGACGACGTGCCGGTGCCGCAGGGCGACCGGTCGATCGCCTTGTCGCCATAGAACACGGCGTTGCGGGCGTGGGCCGCCGGGTGGGTCGGCGTGCCGGTCCACAGCACGTGGGACAGGCCGGCGATGGCCGGGTTCTCCGGGTGTACGAACTCGTACTTCGCCCGGAAGGCTGCGCGCACGCGCGGGCTCCAGCGCAGGATATCGGAGGGATCGACGTGTTCCAGGCCGGGGAAGTTCTCCTGCGGCTCGACGATGGCGTAGAAATTCCCCCCATAGGCGACATCGACGGTGAGCGTACCGAGCCCTTCGACCTCGGCCGAAATCTGTCGTGCGTGCAGATAGGACGCCACATTTGTGATGCGGACGCTGTCCACATAATTCCCGTTGCGGGTGTAGCGGGCCTCCACGAGGCCGGCCGGTGTGTCGATGCGCAGGATGCCCTCCTCGCGCGGAGTCACCAGGCC
The DNA here is from genome assembly GCA_040380755.1 of Methylobacteriaceae bacterium. Taxonomy (GTDB): domain Bacteria; phylum Pseudomonadota; class Alphaproteobacteria; order Rhizobiales; family Beijerinckiaceae; genus Alsobacter. Next base: position 7,261 of record JBEIIL010000014.1, read on the forward strand.
GCGCTCCAGCGCCATGGTGACGGTGCCGATGGTGCCGTGCCCGCACATCGGCAGGCAGCCAGATGTCTCGATGAACAGGAAGGCGATGTCGCAGTCGTCGCGTGTCGGCGGACACAGGATCGCGCCCGACATCATGTCGTGGCCACGCGGCTCAAAGCACAGGCCGGTGCGGATCCAGTCGTATTCAGCGAGGAAGTGCGCGCGCTTCTCCACCATGGTCGCGCCGCGCAACGGCGGCGCCCCGCCGGCGACGAGGCGCACCGGATTGCCGCAGGTGTGGCCGTCGACGCAGAAGAAGGTGTGGGTTGCCATGGGGCTGGGCCTTCGTCGTGCAGCTCTGATTCTGAGTGAAGTCGCTGCTATCAGAAGCGCTGCGGGGAAAATTTCGCAAGGTCGATCGGCGGTGTGCGGCCGGCGATGAGGTCGGCGACCAGTCGGCCGGTGGCTGCCGACTGGGTCAGGCCGTAATGGCCATGGCCGAAGGCCAGCACCACGTTCGGACCCGAGCGCGACAGGCCGATCACCGGCAGCGAGTCCGGCGTCGAGGGACGGTGGCCCATCCACTGGGTGCCGGTGTCGTAGTCCGGTACCCCACGCAGGAAGCGCCGGGCCTTGGCATGAAGGGCGCGGGACCTGGCGTGGTTCGGCGGCAGCGCCAGGCCGCCGAGTTCGACGGCGCCGCCGATGCGCAGGCCGGTGTCGAGCGGTGTCGCGACGAATCCATGGCCCTGGAACGCGACGGGGCGACCGAGCAGGCCGGTGACGCCCTCGAAGCTGACATTGTAGCCGCGCTCGGTCTCCAGCGGCACCGCGTCGCCGAGGCTGGCGGCGAGCGGCTTCGACCAGGCGCCGGCCGCCAGCACGATGCGGTCGGCCGGAATCGGATCTCGCCCGGTGCAGATCAGGCGCGGCGGTGGGCCGGCCTCGATTGCCACCGCCTCGGCCCGCTCGAAGCCGATGCCCCGGGCGAGTGCCGCGTCGAACAGGGCCTGGGTGACGACCCGCGGGTCGGCCACATGGGCGGCGTCGGGAAAGAAGCCGCCGCCGACGATGGTGTCGGCCAGCGCCGGCTCCATCTGCCGCAGCTCGTGGGCAGGCAGGATGTCGCAGGCGATGCCGAGCCCGCGCTGGACGTCAAAATGCGCCTTGCCGGCCTCGAAGGCCGCCGTGTTGTCGAAAACGAACAGGCCGCCGCGGCGGTGGATCAGCGCCTTCAGGCCGAGTTCGCCCGACAGCCCCTCCCAGGCCGGCATGGCCAAACGCTGGAGGTCAACCAGCGCCGCCACCGAAGCGCGCATCGCGGACGGACGGGACGCGATGATGAGCCGGGTCAGCCAGGGCAGCAGCGACAGCAGGTAGGATGGGCGGATCGCCAGCGGCCCCAGCGGATCGAGCAGGAAGCGCGGCACCTGCCGCAGCATCTTGGGCGAGGCGATGACGTCGATGTCGGTATGGGCGAGCCAACCGGCATTGCCGCGCGAGGCACCGGCGGCCGGGCCCTCGCGGTCGACGACGGTGACGGCGTGGCCTTCGGTGGCCAGCGCGTGGGCACTGGCCAGGCCGACGAGGCCGGCACCGATGACGATCACTTTCATGGGACAGTCCCTGGCGGAGGGGGCGGGTGGCGGGGTCGTCGCCGGCTCATTCGGTGGCGAGGGCGAGCGCCGGCAGGGCCGGCCGCACCGCCAGCGCCTTGTGGACGATGGCCTCGACGCGGGCGCGCTCCTCGACGGCCAGTGGCAGGCGCGGGGCCCGGCAGCGGTCGTTCGAGTGTGTCACCAGCGCCTCGACCGGCTTGATAGTCTGGACCAGCCACGACGAAACGTCGAGGTCGAGCAACGGCTGGAAGCGGCGGTAGATGGCAATGGCCACGGCCATCCGGCCCTGCCGGGCAAACTCGCAGATCGCCACGGTCTCGGCCGGGAAGGCGCAGGCGAGGCCGGCGACCCAGCCATGGGCGCCCAGCGCCAGGCTCTCGAGCGCCAGATCGTCGACGCCGGTGAACACCTGGAACCGGTCACCGCAGGCGTTGAGGATCTGCGTCACGCGGCGGATGGCGCGATCTACCTTTCGGCTTATGGACCTGTGGCGGCCGGCAGTGGCCGGACTTGGCCGTCGCCGACCGTTACGTCACGCCCGGCCAGCCGGGCCTGGTCGGCGGCCGGCAGGCGCACGGCCGGCGGCGTGGGCCACCCCATCTCGCGCGCCACGACGAGGCCGAGCAGCAGGATGGCGTCAGGCTCGTGCATCAGCAGCGCAGCCGGCGCGTGGCCCGCGTGGACCAGCTCGAGAAGGACGGACGAGGCCGAGGACGAGCCGATCGTGCCGGGCAGGCCCAGCACCCGGCCGGCGACGCTCTGGCCGCACTGGGGATGACGGGCGTCGATGATCGTGCCGCGGCGCGGATCGACCCCGCCCCAGAAGCTGATCGGCGCCGTCAGCGCCAGAACATTGCCGGAGCCCGTGCCGGGCAGGAGGTCCTCAACGGCGAAGGTTTCGGTGGTGGCAGTCGCCATTGGGACGGTTTCGGTGTTCAGCTCCACAGCGCATCCTCCCGGACGAGGCGGCCCGCCACCGCGCTTTCCACGCAGTCCGCGAGGGCGCCGTACTGCACCGCATAGCCGGTGGTGCCCGGCGCATAATGGGCGAATTTGCCCGAATTGGTCATCAGCACACCGCCCGATGGCGCGAGCACCGGCGTCACCACCACGCAGGTGTCGGCCACGAAGGTCACGCCGGCGGCCTCCAGGGACGCGCGCCGGCCATCGGCCTCCAGCGCGCGGATGACATGCCGTCCGGTGCAGGCGAAGAACGGCAGTGCGAGGCGGCGGCCGGCCAGCTGGGCCTCCAGGCTGTCGACCTCGTCGACGGAGAGATGCGGGCTGCCGATTGCCACGGCGTCGACGGTATCGCCGGCCGCCGTCGAGAGGCGGGTGCAGGCCTCACGCAGCATCGCGCCGGTGACGGTGATCCGCTCGGCCCGCGCCAGGGCGTCGAGGCCGCCGCAGGCGGTGGCCGCGTCGGGCGCCTCGGGGGTCACCCCCGCGATGTGGAACAGGCCGACACCGCCGGAGGACGCCGCCGCGGCGCCGAGCGCCTTCAGCCGGTCCTCGGTGGCAAAGCCGGCAAGGCCCTCCACGACACCGATGGCGCCGCCCATGGCCAGCCCGTACCAGGTGCCAAAGACCGGCCAGAACACGTCGGCAGCCCTGAGCGCTGGGGACAATGCCGTGCAGTCGACGACGACGGTCGCCTTGCGGTTGGCTGCCTGATGCAGGCCGTAGTCCGGCGCCCGGGCGACGACTGCGCAGGCGATGTCGAGGAAATCGCCATAGCGGTTGGTGCGCGCGCCCAGCACCGAATTGCAGAACACGACCGCGTTCGATTCGCCCCATGCGACATCCGTGCCGACTGCCGGGCGGTGCCCGGCCTGATAGGGCGCGCAGGTCCAGGTCGGTGCACAGCCCATGGCCTCGTAGGCGCGCATCATGCGCCGGGCCATCTCATGCTCGTGCGGGGGCAGGCGGCCGCGCGAGCAGCCGACGAGATCGAGTGCGCCGACATTGAGGGTCGACCGCACGGCGACCTTCGCCCCGCCGGCAACCAGACGCTCGGCGAACAGCGTGCCGGAATCGCCATGGTAAAGGGCGCCGTCGATATGGGCCGAGGCGACCGGGATCAGCCGCGGTGCGCCCATCAGCCGCGCGGCCTCGGCGACGATGCGCATCGCCATGGCGGCGCCGTCGCCGGCTTCGCCTGCCGCGATCGCGGCCTCGTCTGGTGTCAGGATCGGCATGGCGGGGTGGCTGTCCCTTTGGCGGATGGCGGAGCACATTGCGGGTGGACGGCGTTCATGGTCCACTTCGGACACCCTACCAGAGCCGGGGCCTGTCGTGGCAATGCCGCCGGGCCGGCCAGCATCCGACGAGGAGACGACCCATGGCCATGACGATGTCCGGCGACTTCGTGCTGCCGGCCGACAAGGAGACCGTGTGGGCCAAGCTGAACGATGCCGATGTGCTGCGGGTCTGCATCCCCGGCTGCCAGAGCCTCGAGAAGACCAGCGACACCTCGTTCTCAGCCGCCGCGAAGGTCAAGGTCGGACCGGTCGGCGCCACCTTCAAGGGCAAGGTGACGCTGTCGGAGATCGATCCGCCGAACGGCTACCGCATCACCGGCGAAGGCGAAGGCGGCGTGGCCGGCTTTGCCAAGGGCGGGGCGGTGGTGAAGCTCGAGACCGTCGAAGGCGGCACAAGGCTGACCTATGATGTCGAGGCGCAAATCGGCGGCAAGCTGGCCCAGCTCGGCGGCCGGCTGATCAACGGCGTGGCCAAGAAGATGGCGGACGAGTTCTTTGCCAACTTCGCCAAGGCGGTGACGCCGCCGGCGGCCTGATCTGCAAGTGTTGCGCTGCAGCAGTGCGGCCCGGCCTGAGCTTGACCGGCCGTTTGCCGCACTGCACCGCAAAACCTGTCGAATTGTCGCAATTTCGCGACAGTTTTTAAAAAGCGATGCGGCTTGACCGAATTTTCGGGCCGTACCACACTCAAAACATCATCCGCCGACGCCGCGTCTGCGGGATCTTCGGACGGTGGAGCCGCCACCCCGGTCGGCCAAGAACACGGTGCCCGCCCGGGTGCCTAACATCCAGTGGAGGAACAGCATGGCCTCGGTTTCCATGACGGTGAACGGGACCGCCGTCACCGCTTCGATCGACCCCCGCACCCTGCTCGTGCAGTATCTGCGCGAGACCCTGCGGCTGACCGGCACGCACGTTGGCTGCGACACCAGCCAGTGCGGTGCCTGCGTCGTGCATGTGGACGGCAAGGCGGTGAAGAGCTGCACGATACTGGCCATGTCGTGCGATGGCGCCGCGGTGACCACCATCGAGGGCCTGGCCCATGGCACCGAGCTGCATCCGATGCAGGCGGCCTTCCGCGAGCATCACGGCCTGCAGTGCGGCTTCTGCACGCCCGGCATGATCATGACCGCTGTCGACCTTGTGAACCGGAAGGGCGGGGCGCTCGACGAGCACATTGTCCGTGAGGAGCTCGAGGGCAATATCTGCCGTTGCACCGGCTACCACAACATCGTCAAGGCGGTTCAGGCAGGCGCTGAGGCGATGGCCGGCGCCGGCCAGCCGATCGCCGCCGAGTGACGCCACGCGGCTGCGCGGCGCGTCTGGATGCGCCCGCAGCCGGTTCAACCGTTGAAGCCCAATGACCGCCCAAGGTGGCGCCCGAGGAGGAACACCCCATGACCGCGACAGGCATCGGCGCCCCAGTCCGCCGCAAGGAAGACTTCCGCTTCATCACCGGCCAGGGCCGGTATACCGACGACATCAACCAGCCTGGCCAGACCTATGCGGTGTTCGTGCGTTCGCCGCACGCTCACGCCGCCATCAAAAGCATCGACGCGACCGCCGCCAAGGCGTCGCCCGGCGTGCTCGCGGTTCTCACCGGCGATGATCTCGCGGCCGACAAGGTCGGCGGGCTGATCTGCGGCTGGATGATCCACAACAAGGACGGCTCGCCGATGCGCGCCGGCGGCCATCCGGCGCTGGCGCAGGGCAAGGTCCGCTATGTGGGCGACCATGTGGCGGTGGTGATCGCCGAGACCTACGCGCAGGCCCGCGACGCGGCCGAGATGGTCGTGGTCGACTACACGGTGCTGCCGGCGGTGGTCGACATGGTGAAGGCGACGCAAAAGGGAGCCGCGACGGTGCACGACGTCGCCCCCGACAATGTCGTCTATGACTGGCATCTGGGCGACAAGGCGTCGACCGACGCGGCCTTCGCCCGCGCCAAGCACGTGACCAAGCTCGACATCGTCAACAACCGGCTGGTCCCCAACCCGATGGAGCCGCGCGCCGCGATCGGCGACTATGACGGCGGCACCGAGGCGTTCACGCTCTACACCACCAGCCAGAACCCGCATGTCGCCCGCCTGGTGCTGTCGGCCTTCATCGGCATCGCCCCCGAGCACAAGCTGCGGGTGATCGCGCCGGACGTGGGCGGCGGCTTCGGCTCGAAGATCTTCATCTATGCCGAGGAGACGGTCTGCGTCTGGGCGGCGAAGAAGGTCGGCCGGCCGGTGAAGTGGGTCTCCGACCGCACCGAGGCGTTCCTGTGCGACGCGCATGGCCGCGACCATCTGACCCACGCCGAGCTCGCCGTCGACGACAAGGGCAAGATCCTCGCCATGCGGGTGAAGACCAAAGCCAATCTCGGCGCCTACCTGTCGACCTTCGCCAGCTCGGTGCCGACCTATCTGTATGCGCCGCTGCTGTCGGGCCAGTACGACATCCCGGCGATCTACTGCGAAGTCGAGGGCGTCTACACGACCACCGCACCAGTCGACGCCTACCGCGGCGCCGGACGGCCGGAGGCGACCTTCGTCGTCGAGCGGCTCGTCGAGGTGGCGGCCCGGCAACTCGGGCAGGATCCGGCGGCCTTCCGCAAGAAGAACTTCATCCGCAAGTTCCCGCACCAGACGCCGGTGATCATGGCGTATGACACCGGTGACTACTCGGCCTCGCTCGAGAAGGCGCTGGACATGGCCGACTACAAGAATTTCGGCAAGCGCAAACGCGACAGCGCGCGGGCCGGCAAGCTGCGCGGCATCGGCTTCTCGGCCTATATCGAGGCCTGCGGCATCGCCCCCTCGCAGGCGGTCGGGTCGCTGGGCGCCGGCGTTGGCCTGTGGGAATCGGCCGAGGTCCGGGTCAATCCGGTTGGCACCGTCGAGGTGCTGACAGGCTCGCACTCGCATGGCCAGGGCCACGAGACGACCTTCGCCCAGCTGGTGTCCGACCGGCTCGGCATCCCGATCGACCAGGTGGCGATCGTCCATGGCGACACCGACAAGGTGCAGTTCGGCATGGGCACCTACGGGTCGCGCTCCGGCGCGGTCGGCATGAGCGCCATCTCCAAGGCGCTCGACAAGGTGGTGGCGAAGGCCAAGAAGGTCGCCGCCTATGCGCTTGAGGCCTCTGATGGCGACATCGAGTTCAAGGATGGCCGCTTCTCGGTGGCCGGCACCGACCGGTCGCTGGCCTTCGGCGAGGTGGCCCTGCAGGCCTATATCGCCCACAAGTTCTCGGGCCAGGACCTGGAGCCGGGGCTGAAGGAGGGGGCGTTCTACGATCCGACCAACTTCACCTTCCCGTCGGGCGTGCACATCTGCGAACTCGAGGTCGACCCCGAGACCGGCACCATCCGCATCGACCGGTGGACCGCCGTGGACGATTTCGGCAACATCATCAACCCGATGATCGTCGAGGGCCAGGTCCATGGCGGCATCGCCCAGGGCGTCGGTCAGGCGCTGTTCGAGGGGGCCCACTACGACAAGGACGGGCAGCTGGTGACAGCGTCCTACATGGACTACTGCATGCCGCGCGCCGACGACCTGCCGTCCTTCGCGGTCGGCACCACGGTGACGCCGTGCCCCTCGAACCCGCTGGGGATCAAGGGTTGCGGCGAGGCCGGGGCGATCGCGGCGCCGCCGGCGGTGATCAACGCGATCACCGACGCGCTGGGGCACGAGGACGTGACGATGCCGGCAACGCCGCAGGAGGTGTGGCGCGCCGTGCAGAAGGCGCAGCGCGTTTTGGCCGCCGAGTGAGATGAGTGGGCCGCGGGCCGGCGTCATGCCGGTCCGGCAGGCCCGTACGGGATCCAGGGAGACGACCCATGTACGCCTTCACCTATTCCAGCCCCAAGACGGTCCGCCAGGCGGCCTCGGCACTCGCCAAGAGCGAGGACGGCAAGCTGCTTGCCGGTGGCCAGACGCTGCTGCCCACCATGAAGCAGCGCCTTGCCGCGCCGCCGGCCCTCGTTGACCTCAGCAAGGTCGAGGGCCTTGCCGGCATTGAGCTCAAGGGCCGCACGGTCGTGATTGCCGCCATGACCACCCATGCGGCTGTGGCGACCTCGGCCGTGGTTGAGCAGGCCATCCCGGGCCTTGCCGCCCTGGCGGGGATGATCGGCGACCCGGCGGTGCGCAACCGTGGCACGATCGGCGGTTCGATCGCCAACAACGACCCGGCTGCCGACTATCCGGCGGCCTGCCTGGCGCTCGGCGCGACCATCGTGACCAACAAGCGCAAGCTGCCGGCCGAGCAGTTCTTCACCGGTCTGTTCGACACGGCACTGGAGCCCGGCGAGATCGTCGTGCGGGTGTCGTTTCCGATCCCCGGCAGGGCGGCCTACGCCAAGTTCCGCAACCCGGCGTCGCGCTATGCGATTGTCGGCGTGTTCGTGGCCAAGCGCGGATCGGATGTCCGCGTCGCCGTCACCGGTGCGGGCGCCAGCGGCGTGTTCCGCGCGCCGGCGCTTGAGGAGGCTCTGAAGAAGCGCTTCTCGCCGAAGTCGCTGGAGGGCATCAGCCTGCCGGCCACCGGCCTCAACGGTGATATGCATGCCAGCCCTGAGTACCGCGCGCATCTCATCACGGTGATGGCAAAGCGCGCCGTGACGGCCGCAATCGGCAAGTAATAACAGTCTTTCCGGTGCTGCGGTGGCCGGGCCCGTCCCGGCCATCGCCATTTTGGGACCTTTCGCCGCTTCCCGGCGACCGTCCGTCCTCTATTGTGCCGGGAGCCGCCGATGCGGTGCCCGCCTGCCAGGACCTTGCCTGCCCATGACCGCCATCGCCCTGCCGGACTCCATCGACGCCACGCTGCGCCTTCTCTCCTCGGGCGACTATGTGGCCGACCGCTCGCTTGCCACCGTGGTGTTCCTGGCGCTGCGGATGGGCCGTCCGATCCTGCTCGAGGGAGAGGCCGGCGTCGGCAAGACCGAGCTCGCCAAGGTGTTGGCCCGCACACTCGGCCGCCGGCTCATCCGGCTGCAGTGCTACGAGGGGCTCGACGTCGGCTCCGCCGTCTACGAGTGGAACTATGCGGCGCAGATGATGGCGATCCGGCTGGCCGAGGCCGAGGGCCATGTCGACCGCGACCGGCTGGAGGGCGACGTGTTCTCCGAGCGCTACCTGGTGCGCCGGCCGCTGCTGCAGGCGCTGGCGCCCGACCCGTCTGGCGCGCCGATCCTGCTGATCGACGAGCTCGACCGCACCGACGAGGCGTTCGAGGCGTTCCTGCTCGAGGTGCTGTCCGACTTTCAGGTGACGATCCCCGAGCTCGGCACGATCAAGGCCGAGACGCCGCCGATCGTCATCGTCACCTCCAACCGAACGCGCGAGATCCACGACGCGCTGAAGCGCCGCTGTCTCTATCACTGGGTTGACTTCCCCACAGCCGAGCGCGAGCTCGCCATCCTCCGGGCCAAGGCGCCGCACGCGCCGGAGCGTCTGTCGCGGGAGATCGTCGCCTTCGTGCAGGCGATCCGGGCGCAGGACCTGTTCAAGGCGCCGGGCGTCGCCGAGACGCTGGACTGGGCCTCGGCGCTGGTCGAGCTCGACGCGGTGGCACTCGATCCGCAGATGGTCTCCGACACGCTCGGCGTGCTGCTGAAATACCAGGACGACATCCAGAAGATGCAGGCCTCGGGCGCGAAGGCGTTGCTCGACCAGATGAAGACCGAGCTGCAATGAGCGCGGGTGCGGCCAAGCGGTGGTGTTGATGAGCGACCCGGCACCGGAGCCGACCGGCACGGGACGGTTGGCCGAAAACATCGCCTATTTCGCCCGCGCGCTGCGCAGCGCCGGCCTGCCTGTCGGGCCGGGCGCGGTGCTGGATGCGGTGGCGGCCGTCACGGTGGCGCGGGTCGGCACCCGGGAGGACTTCTACTGGACGCTGCACGCGGTGTTCGTGAAGAAACACGAGCATTCCGACGTGTTCGAGCAGGCGTTCCGGCTGTTCTGGCGGCGCAAGGGGCTGATCGAGAAGATCATCGCGACGCTGTCGCCGAACTCGCCGGCGGCACCCGATCCGGCACCGAAGAAGCCCGATGCCGGCGCCCTGCGGGCCGCCGAGGCGCTGCTGCGGCAGCACCGCGAGGAGGAGACGAAGAACGCCGAAACGGAGATCTCGGCGCGGCTCACCGTCTCCGAGCGCGAGATTCTCCAGGCCAAGGACTTCGCCCAGATGACGGCGGCCGAGATCAGCCGCGCCGCGCGGGCGATCGCCCGGCTGCGGCTGCCCGACGATGCCGTGCCGGTGCGCCGGCTGGTGCCGGCGGCGGGCGGATCGCGGATCGATCCGCGGCGCTCGTTCCGCCGCAGCCTGCGGGCCGGCGGGGCGATGATCGCGCTCGCCACCCGCGAGCCGGCGCTGCGGCACCCGCCGCTGGTGGCGCTGTGCGACATCTCCGGCAGCATGGCCGAGTACACCCGGCTGTTCCTGCATTTCCTGCACACGCTGACTGATGCGCGCCGGCGCGTCCATACCTTCCTGTTCGGCACGCGGCTGACCAACGTCACCCGGGCGCTGAAGAGCCGCGATCCTGACGAGGCGCTGGCGCGCTGCTCGGCGCAGGTGCAGGACTGGTCCGGCGGCACACGGATCGCCACATGTCTGCATGGGTTCAACCGGCAGTGGTCGCGGCGGGTGTTGGGGCAGGGCGCGGTGGTGCTGTTGTTCACCGACGGCCTCGAACGCGACGGCGTGGCGGACCTGACGGTCGAGATGGACCGGCTGCACCGCTCGTGCCGGCGGCTGGTCTGGCTCAATCCGCTGCTGCGCTTCGACGGGTTCGAGGCGCGCGCGCAGGGGATCCGTGCGATGCTGCCGCATGTGGACGAGTTCCGCCCGATCCACAATCTGGCGTCGATGGAGCAGCTGGCGCGGGCGCTGTCGGCAGACGGATCGGGCGAGGCGGACCCGCGGCGCTGGCTGCGCCGCGTGGCCTGAGGCGTCAGGGCCTGTGCGGTGCGCTGGCCTGCCTGAAGATGGATGCGGCGGTGCCGCGGGAGGTCGGGATGCTGTCGACGGAAGCCGATATTCTGGCCACGGCCGAGGACTGGCGTCGCGCCGGCCGCGGCGTCGCCATCGCTACCGTGGTGGAGACTTGGGGCTCCGCCCCGCGCCCGGTCGGCAGCCATCTGGTCATTGACGCGGACGGCAATTTCCTTGGCTCGGTGTCAGGCGGCTGCGTCGAGGGTGCAGTCGTCGCCGAGGCGATCGATGTCATCGGCAGCGGCGCGCCGCGCATGCTTGAGTTCGGCGTCGCCGACGAGACGGCCTGGCAGGTCGGGCTCTCCTGCGGCGGCCGCATCCGGGTTTATGTGGAGCCCGTCGCCTGATGGCCGGTACCGATGTCCTGATCGCCTTTGCGCTGGCCACGGCGGTCTTTGCCTATTTCCCGGGCCCGGCGCTGCTCTACACCATCGCGCAGACGCTGGCGCGTGGGCGGCGCGGCGGCCTGATGGCGGCGCTCGGCATCCATCTGGGCGGCTATGCGCATGTGCTGGCGGCGACGCTCGGGCTGTCCGCCCTGTTCCAGCACGTGCCCGAGCTGTTCCTGGTGGTGAAGGTCGCCGGAGCGCTCTACCTCGTGTGGCTGGGCCTTGGCATGATCCGGAGCAAGGACGATTTCGCCGCTTTGCCCGGCGCCGGGCAGGGGGGGCCCGACAAGAGCGTGCCGCGGGCGCTGGTCGACAGCTTCATCGTCGAGCTGCTCAACCCGAAAGTGGCGCTGTTCTTCATCGCCTTCCTGCCGCAATTCGTCGATCCGGCCGGCAGCCTGCCGGTGTGGACCCAGTTCCTGATCCTGGGCGTGATCGTCAATGTGGCGTTCTCGTCGGCCGACCTGATTGCCGTCCTGTTCACGTCGGCGCTGGCCGGGCGGTTGAAGCGCAGCGGGCGGGCGCTGCGCATCGCGCGCCGGGTCGGGGGTGCCCTTCTCATCGGGCTCGGCGCCCGCCTCGCGCTCGATCGGAGCTGACCCATGGACCTTGCTATCCTGACCGCGCTGAACGCCGAGCGTGCCGCCCGCCGCGCCGCGCTGCTGGTGACGGACGTCGTCTCGGGCCAGCAGCGGCTGGTGCGAGAGGCCGAGATCGCCGGCGATTCGCTGGCGGGTCTGCTCGGCCAGCGGCTGCGCAGCGGCAAGAGCGGCATGGCGGAGACGCCGGACGGCGAGGTGTTCGTCACCGTTCAGGTGCCGCCGGTACGGATTCTGGTGATTGGCGCGGTGCATATCAGCCAGGCGCTGGCGCCGATGGCGCGGCTGCTCGGCCATGACGTGATCATCGTCGACCCGCGCACCGCCTTCGCCACGCCCGAGCGTTTCCCCGGCGTGGATCTGCGGGCGGAGTGGCCGCAGGAGGTGCTGCCGTTGCTCGGTGTCGACCGCTACACCGCCTTCGTGGCGCTGACCCATGATCCCAAGATCGATGATCCGGGTCTGCATGCGGCGCTGGCGGCCGCGTGCTTCTATGTGGGAGCGCTCGGCTCGCGCAAGACGCACGCCCGCCGTGTCGAGCGGCTGGCGGCGGCCGGGTTCGGCGCGGCCGCCATCGGCCGGATCCGGGCGCCGATCGGCCTTGCCATCGGCGCCGTGAGCCCGGCGGAAATCGCACTCGCCATTCTGGGCGAGATCACAGCCGCGCTGCGCCAGGGGCCGGGCGGCGGGGGCGCGGCGGAGGCGGCATGAGGTTTGGCCCTGTCCCCATTACGCAGGCGCTCGGTGCCACGACGGTCCATTCGGTCCGGCTGCCCGACGGTGTGCTGCGCAAGGGGACGGTGATCGGCACGCCGGAGATCGCCCGGCTGGCCTCGGCGGAGATCGCCTCGATCATCGTGGTGCGGCTCGACCCCGGCGATGTCGGCGAGGATGTTGCTGCGCAGCGCCTCGCCGATGCCCTGGGCGGTGTCGGAGTGCGCGTGGAGCGGGCCTTCACCGGCCGTGCCAACTTGTTCGCAGAGCAGGCCGGCGTGCTGGTGGTGGATTCGCCCGCCGTCGACCGGGTCAATGCCATCGACGAGGCCGTCACCTTCGCCACGCTGCCGGCTTTCCGGGCGGTGGAGGAGGGGGAGATGATCGGCACGGTCAAGATCATCCCGTTCGCGGTGCCCGACGCGGTGGTCGCGGCGGCGCTTGCCGCTGCTGGTGGCGCCGCCCTGCGGGTCGCCCCCTTCCTGCCCCTGAATGTCGGGGTCGTGTCGACGCTGCTGCCGGGGCTGAAGCCCTCGGTGGTGCGCAAGACCGTGGCGGTTCTGCAAGGGCGCCTCGGCCCGGCCGGCGCCAGCATCGTTGCCGACATCGAGACGCCGCACCAAACCGGCGCGCTGGCGGACGCGCTGGCCGGGCTGGCGGCTGGCCCCGCCGAGCTGTTCGTGGTGTTCGGGGCCTCGGCGATTACCGATCGCCGGGACGTGATCCCGGCGGCGCTCGAACAGGCCGGCGGCACGGTCACCCATTTCGGCATGCCGGTCGATCCCGGCAATCTGCTGCTGCTCGGCACGCTCGCCGGCCGGCCGTTCCTCGGGGCGCCGGGCTGCGCCCGCAGCCCGCGTGAGAACGGTTTCGACTGGGTGCTGCAACGGCTGCTCGCTGGCCTGCCGGTCAGCCGCGAGGCGATCATGCGCATGGGCGTCGGCGGGCTGCTGATGGAGATCGTGCAGCGCGGCCACCCGCGTACCCATCCACCGCAGGAGGACACGCCATGACCGCCACGCCGCGCCTGGCGGCGATCGTGCTCGCAGCGGGACGCTCGACGCGCATGGGCACCATCAACAAGCTCACCGCCCTGCTGGACGGCATGCCGCTCGTCTGCCATGCCGCCGCGGCGGCTTGCGGCTGCGGGGCTGATCCGGTGATTGTGGTCACAGGCCACGAGGCCGAGGCGGTGCAGGACGCGCTGGCCGGCTTGCCCGTGCTCTTTGTGCACAACCCCGATTTTGCTCAGGGGCTGGCCTCGTCGCTGCGCATCGGCATCGGCGCGGTGCCGGCCGGCGTCGATGGTGCGGTGGTGCTGCTCGGCGACATGCCGGCGGTGACGGCGACGCTGGTCAGGCGGCTGATCGCCGCCTTCGGAGCAGAGCCCGCGGCGGTCGCCGCGGTGCCGGTGCATGACGGGGAGTGGGGCAACCCGGTCGTGCTCGCGGCATTGCTGTTTCCCGATGTGGCGGCGCTCGACGGCGATTCAGGGGCCCGCAAGCTGCTGCAATCGCGGCGCGATGCGGTTGTCGAGGTGGCTGTGTCGGACTCGGCCGTCACACTCGACGTCGACACGCCGGACGTACTGGCCGCGCTGCGCGGCGATCCGCCGGCCTGAGAGCGGCGCCATCCACAGCCGTGGATCATCGGCTCGGCGCGGACTACGGTGCTATGGCGACTTCGGGCCTCCCTTGGGGAACAGGGCGCTGCGGCCCGCACGGCAGCGGTCCGAGCACCAGCGGACCGCGTCCCAGTCGCGCGCCCATTTCCGGCGCCAGACAAAGGGTCGGCCGCAGGCCGCGCAGGTCTTGCTGGGGAGGTCGGATTTTCGGCGCATCGGCGGCATGACTGTCCTACGCCGGGCGTCATCAGGCGGATCTGCGCTCCGCGGTCGCAGCCGGCTTGACTGCGGCGCTGCAAGCCTTAGCTGCCGGTGGTCGCGACCGGCGGTACCGTCGCACGCTTTTCGGAGGTGTCATGCCTGCTCCCATCCTGATTTTCGGCGGTTCCGGCGGCGTTGGTGCGGCAGTGGCGGAGGCGCTGGTGGCGCGCGGACAGCCCGTGCACCTTGCGTCCCGCGACGCAGGCCGCCTGCGGGCCGTGGCCGAGCGGATCGGCGCCGGCTACACGGTCGCCGATGTCGAGGATCCGGCCGCGATCGCGCGGGCCGTGGCCGAGGCCGTCGGCTCAAGCACCGCCCTCCAGGGCCTGTGCTACGCCGTCGGGACGATCACGCTGAAGCCGCTCAGCCGGCTGACCGATGCGGATTTCGAGCGTGACTTCCGCATCAACGCGCTGGGCGCGGCGCGTGCGGTTCAAGCTGCGTTGCCGGCCCTGAAGCAGGCCGAGGGTGCGGCGTCGGTGCTGTTCTTCTCCACCGTCGCGGTGGCCCAGGGTTTTGCCGCGCATGCCTCCGTGTCGATGGCCAAGGGCGCGGTCGAGGGCCTGACGCGGGCTCTGGCCGCGGAGCTGGCGCCGAAAATCCGCGTCAACGCGATCGCCCCGTCCCTGACCCGCACGGCGCTGGCCGCGCCGCTGGTTGCCAGCGAAAGCATGGCCACGGCGATCGCGCAGCTGCACGCGCTGCAGCGGCTCGGGACGCCGGCGGATATCGCTCCCCTCGCGTCGCTGCTGCTTGGCCCTGATGCCGGCTGGATCACCGGCCAGATCATTGGCGTCGATGGCGGCCGCGCGACGCTGCGGACCAAGGGATGACGGGCGGCGCTTTGCGGCTTGTCCTCGGCGACCAGCTAACGCGCGGACTGTCGGCGCTCGCTGATCTCGACCCGGCGGCCGACACGGTGCTGATGGCGGAGGTGGCCGAGGAGGCCACCTATGTCCGCCACCACAAGCAGAAGATCGTGCTGGTGCTGTCGGCGATGCGGCACTTCGCGGACGAACTGCGGGCCGAGGGGGTGCGGGTCGATTATGTGCGGCTGGATGACCCGCTGAATTCCGGCACGCTGGGTGGCGAGCTGGCGCGGGCGGTCACGCGGCACCGGCCCGCACGCGTCATCGTCACCGAGCCTGGTGAATGGCGGCTCCTTGCCGCCATGCTCGACTGGGAGACCGCGCTCGGCCTGCCGGTCAGCCTGCGCGACGACGACCGGTTTGTCTGCTCCCGCGCCCGGTTCGCCCGCTGGGCCGAGGGACGGCGCCAGTACCGGATGGAATTCTTCTACCGCGAGATGCGGCGGGAGACCGGCCTGCTGATGGAACCTGACGGCACGCCGGCGGGCGGGCAGTGGAATTTCGACCGGGACAACCGCAAGCCGCTGCCCGGAGGGCTCGCGCTGGCCTTGCCGGAGCGCAAGCGATTTGCGCCTGATGCGATCACCACCGAGGTGATGGACCTGGTCGCCGCGCGTTTCGGCGACCATTTTGGCGATCTTGAGCCGTTCGGCTGGCCGGTCACCCGCGCGCAAGCCCTTGAGGCGCTGGCGCATTTTGTCGCCGATTGCCTGCCGAGCTTCGGCGACTACCAGGATGCCATGCAGGACGGCGCGCCCTTCCTGTTCCATGGCTTGGTGTCGACCTCGCTGAACCTGGGGCTGTTGACCGCGCGCGAGGTGTGCGATGCCGCGGCGGTAGCCTGGCAGGCCGGCGCGGCACCTCTCAACAGCGTCGAGGGCTTTGTCCGCCAGGTGCTGGGATGGCGCGAATATGTCCGCGGCATCTACTGGATGCGCATGCCTGCCTACGCGCAGAGCAACGCCCTCGAGGCCACGCGCACCCTCCCTGCATTCTACTGGACCGGCCAGACCGACATGGCGTGCATCGCCGCGGTGGTCGCCGACACGCGCCGCAACGCCTATGCCCACCACATCCAGCGGTTGATGGTGACGGGAAACTTCGCGCTGATGGCCGGTCTCGATCCGGCCGAGGTGGAGGCCTGGTACCTGGCGGTCTATGCCGATGCCTATGAGTGGGTGGAACTGCCCAACACGCACGGCATGGCGTTGTTTGCCGATGGCGGCCTGCTGGCCTCCAAGCCCTATGCGGCCTCGGGCGCCTATATCGACCGCATGTCGAACTATTGCGAGGGCTGCCGCTACCGGCCGACCATCAAGCAGGGGCCGGGGGCGTGCCCGTTCAACCTGCTCTACTGGCATTTCCTCGCCGAAAATGCCGGGAGGCTCGCATCGAACCCGCGGATGGCCATGCCATACCGGACGCTGGCGGCGATGGCGCCGCAGCGCCGTGCGGCGGTGCTGGCCGAGGCGAGGGCGTTCCTCGATGGGCTCGACGGCAACGGCGTGACTGTCAGCAGTCTCTCGTAGTTGCTGCCAAACTATTGGTCTTAAACACTTATTTTACCGATTGGCGCGGATCATGGGTGCTCGGTTCCGTCGTAGCGTTCTCCGGGTCATGGGCTCGGGTTGGCCCGGGCCCCCTTCCGGAGGGAAGGAGGTTCCATGGTCTCGCTGGACTTCATCAAGCAGTTGCAGGGCTACGGTCTCACCACGGCCCAGATCCTCTATCGGATGCCGGACCATCCCGGCCTGCTCCAGTCCTATGTCTGGCAGGAGTACGATGTGGCTCCGCATTTTCCGGTGCTGAAGCGGTTTCTCACCTTCTGGCGCGAGACGCTGGAGGGCCCGCTGCACTCGGTGCGGGTGGCGCATGCCGGGTTGATCCGGCCGGCGGAGCTGCGGATGGCGTCGCGCGAGTTCCACCTGAACTGACTGACCCCGCAGCGCGCGGGGCTAAAGCCAGGCGGGCTGCCGACGTTGATAAATTACATTGTATTTTGTAATATATTTTATCACCCGTTACTCATTGTATTTTGTAGGCTTCGGCGTTATCTCCGGTCCATCCCGTGCAGGAGACCGCGCCATGATTTCGCGTCGCCACGTCCTCGCCACCGCTACCACCGCCGCCCTTGCTGTCCCGCTGGCCGGTCGGGCGGCCTTTGCGGCCGTACCCGTCCGGGTCGGCATCATCCCGATCATCGGCGCCGCGCCGGTCATTGTGCTGAATGGGGAGGGCTGGGCGCGCGATGCCGGGCTCAACCTGCAGTTCATCACCTTCGAGTCGGGCCCCAACATGATCCAGGCGCTGGCTTCCGGCACGCTCGACGTCTATGTGGCCGGTGTTGCACCGCTGGCGGTGGCCCGGGCGAAGGGCATCGACGTCCGTGTGCTGACCGCAACCGCCGTCGAGGAAATGGTGATGATCGCCGGCGCGAAGCTCGCGGCGGAGTTCAAGCCTGGCGTGCCTGCAGCCAAGGCCCTTGCAGCGCTCCGTGCGTCCAGCGGCAGGCCGGTGCGGCTTGCCACGCAGCCGGCTGGCTCCGTGCCCAACACCACGCTGCAGCACTGGCTGTGGGAGGTGGTGAAGGCCGACAAGGCCGATGTCGAAATCGTGCCGATGGGCATCGACGCGACCCAGCAGGCCCTGCTGACCGGTGCGGTCGAGGGCGCCACCGTGCGCGAACCGGCGGTGACGATCGTCACCCAGCGTGACAAGCGCCTGAAGATCGTGGCGCTGGGGGGCGAGATGTTCCCCAACCAGCCTGGCACAGTCGTGGCCGTGTCTGGCGCCTGGCTCGCCCGCGAGCCGGCGGCGGCGCAGACGCTGGTCAACCTCGTGGTGCGGGCGGTGGCGCTGATCAAGGCCGATCCCGACCGGGCCGCGATCCCGATCGAAGCGGCGCTCGGCAAGGGCCTGATCGACCGTGCGACGATCCGGGCGTCGCTGACCTCGCCGGCCAGCACGTTCGTGGCGGACCCCT
Organism: Methylobacteriaceae bacterium; assembly: GCA_040380755.1. Lineage (GTDB taxonomy): Bacteria > Pseudomonadota > Alphaproteobacteria > Rhizobiales > Beijerinckiaceae > Alsobacter. The sequence goes on from JBEIIL010000014.1 coordinate 25,555, forward strand.
CGAAGATCATCGAGGCGACGCGGGCGATGCAGGCCTACCAGGTCAGGCTCGGGTCCCTCGACAAGGAGTATCCGCTCGACGGCCTGTTCGATCCGAGCTTCTACCGCAAGGCCGTGGCCGGCTGAGGTGGGCCAGACACGCGTCATCGGGCTTGGCGCGGCCGGGCTCGCCGCCTTTCTGGCGCTGTGGGAGGCCGTGGTGGCATCGGGTGCGGTGCCGCCGGCGCTGCTGCCTGCACCGAGCCAGATCCCACAGGCCTTCTGGCGCGAGATCGCCTCGGGGTTTTGGCTGTCGTCCGTGCGGTCGAGCCTCGGGTATTACCTGATCGGGCTGATCGTGGGCGCATTGCTCGGTGTCGGCCTTGGCGTGGTCACCGGCCTCAGCCGGCGGATCGAGGAGCTGCTCGCCTGGGTGGTGCGGCTGCTGCGGCCGATCCCGGGTCTCGCCTGGGTGCCGTTCGCGATCATCTGGTTCGGCGTCAGCACGGCCGCGGCGGTCCTCATCGTCGCCATCGGCGTGTTCTGGATTGCCTATTTCGCAACCCTGGCGGCCGTGCGTGCGGTGGATCGTGATTTGCTCGAACTCGCCGAGGCCTTTGGCTACCGGTCGTCGCTGTCGAAACTGGTCAAGATCGTGTTTCCGGCGGCCGCGCCCGGTATCCTGGCCGGGTTGCGGACTGCGCTCGGCCAGGCCTGGATGGCGGTGGTGGCGGCCGAAATCTTCGGTGTGGCCGGGCTCGGCCAGCGCATGATGCAGGCGTCCAGCCTGCTCGCGACCGACATTGTCGTCGTCTACATGATCACGATGGCGGGCCTGTACGGCATCATCGACACGGTGTTCGTCATCATCCAGGGTCGGATCCTCGCATGGAAAGCGTGATCGACCTTGTGGGCATCGGCCTGTCGTTCAGCCGTGACGGGAGGCGGACCGAGGTGCTGCGCGGGCTCGACCTCAGCGTCGCGCCGGGCGAGTTCGTGGCCATTGTCGGCCCGTCGGGCGTCGGCAAATCGACGCTGCTGCGGGTCGTTGCCGGTCTCGCCCGCCCGCAGGCCGGCAGCGTGCGCGTCGCGCCCGCCTCGGTGGGGGCGGTGCTGGCCGTGGCGCTGGTGTTCCAGGACGGGCGGCTGCTGCCGTGGCGGCGGGTGCTCGGCAATGTCCTGTTCGGGCTGGAGCGCTCGCGCCTGTCACGGGCGCAGCGGCTGGTGCGGGCCAATGATGCCCTGGCTCTCGTCGGCCTCGCAGGCTACGGCGACCGTTTCCCGCACGAGCTCTCCGGCGGCCAGCGCCAGCGCGTGTCGCTGGCCCGGGCGCTGGCGGTCGATCCCGACGTGCTGCTGATGGACGAACCGTTCAGCGCGCTCGACGCGATGACACGCGAAGGGCTGCAGGACGAGTTGCTGCGGATCTGCGACCGGACCGGCAAGACGGTGCTGTTCGTCACGCATGACATCGAGGAGGCGGTCTATCTCGCCGACCGGATTGTCGCGCTCGGCGGCAGTCCCGGGACGTTACGGGTGACGCAGGCGATCGATGTGGTGCGGCCGCGACGGCGCGGCGATCCGGCCCTGCGCACCGCCTCGCAGGCGCTGCGCGAGGATCTGGCCGCAGGATCCGCGGCGCTGTGACGTGGTCCTGGCGGGTGACGCTGCCGCGCGCTCTGACGCGGTCGTTTCGGGCGGCACTGCGGCGCAGGCCTTCCCACTGCAGGCCGGTGCTGCGGAGCCTTGGCCCAGGCGGTGCGATAGGCTAAAGGAAACGGCCGGCCAGCCCGGTAGTCGCAGTTCACGGGTCCATGCCGCAAGGCCACAGCCGCACCTCCGACATCCTGCTTGCTCTCGCCGCCTCGTCGGACGGCGAACGCACGAGTGTGCGCACCATCGTGGGGACGCTTGGCGAGCGGGCCTATGCGCTGCTGATCGTCGTGCTGGGGCTGCCCAACTGCCTGCCAATGCCGCCGCCGATCCCGCTGATGTGCGGGCTTCTGCTGGTGTTTGTGGCGCTGCAGATCCTGTTCGGCCTGCGCTCCCCCTGGCTGCCGCAGCGGATCCTCAACCATACGATCGCCCATGCCGATCTGGTGCGGGCCGTCGGCCGGGCCGTGCCCTGGCTGCTTTGGCTGGAGCGGTTCGCACGGCCGCGGCTGCACATCTTCGACAACGGACTCGGCATGCGCATCATGGGCGCGTCGCTGCTGGCCTTCGCCCTGGCGCTGGTGTTTGCCGCGCCGTTCATCGGCCAGATCCCGCTCGGCATCGCCGTCTGCCTGCTCGGCCTGGGGATGGTGGAGCGGGACGGCGTCGTTGTGGCGGCCGGTTTCGTGGTCGGACTGGTGGGGTCGGTGCTGAGCCTGGGCTTCGTGCTAGCACTGATTACCGGCGCCAACGCCATTCTGTAGCGTCAAGTGCGGCGGGCCGCGTTCGCCTCAGGCGACGGCGCGCGGTCCGGCCGCCACGGCCGGGAAAGCCGGCTCGACGAGGCCGAGCAGTTCGTCGATCTTGGCGGCCGGCACCGGCCGGCAGAACAGGAAGCCCTGCAGTTGGTGGCAGCCCACGGCCTGCAGGAAGCGCTGCTGCTCGGGCGTCTCGACGCCCTCGGCGGTGACGGTCAGCCCCAGCGCACGGCCCAGATGCACGACCGAATGAACAAGGATGGCGCTTTCACCGGTCGTCTCCATGGCCTCGAGGAAGGACCGGTCGATCTTGATCTTGTCGAAGGCGAAGCGGCGCAGATAGATCAGCGACGAGTAGCCGGTGCCGAAATCGTCCAGGGCGAAGCGCAGGCCAAGGGCGCGCAGGTCCATCATGGCGCCTTCCGCCGCGTCGGCGTCCTCGACAAGGACGCCTTCGGTCAGCTCAAGCTCGACGCGGGTGGGATCGATGCCCTCCTCGTCGACGATGCGGGCGACGGTGGCGACGAAATCCTTCTGGCGGAACTGGATCGGCGAGACGTTGACCGCCACGGTGATGTTGCGCCAGCGCTTGCCGTCCCGGCACGCCCGCCGCAGCACCCACTCTCCGAGCGGCCCGATAAGGCCGCGCTGCTCGGCAACCGGAATGAAATCGGTCGGCGAGATCGAGCCGAGCTCGGGGTGCTGCCAGCGGACCAGCGCCTCGACGCCGAGGATGGTGCGGCCATCGGCGGAAAACAGCGGCTGGTAGAGCAGGTTCATCTGGTCGTTGGCGACGGCGCTGCGCAGGTCCTCCTCGACGATCTTGCGCATGCGCAGGGACTCGTCCATGCCGATCTCGAAGAAGCAGTAGCGATTGCGGCCCTCGTGCTTGGCCCGGTAGAGCGCCACGTCGGCGAGCTTCATCAGGGTCTCGCGGTCGCGTCCATTGTCGGGCGCCATGGCGATGCCCACCGAGATGCCGACGAACACCAGCGTGCCGTGGATGTCGACCGGCTCGCGGATCGCCTCCAGGACGCGATGTCCCAGCGAGGCGCAATCGCCAGCCGTGCGCACGCCCGTCTGGATGATGGCGAATTCGTCGCCACCAAAGCGCGCCAGCGTGTCGGCGCCGCGCAGGACGCTGGTGAGACGCTTGGCGACGACACGGATCAGGAGGTCGCCGGCGGCATGGCCGTGGTTGTCATTGATCTCCTTGAAGCGGTCGAGATCGAGGAACAGCACGGCGAGCCCGTCCTCGGCGGGCTGCATATGCGCCAGTTCGTTGTCGAGACGCTCGGCGAAGAAAGCGCGGTTGGGCAGGCCCGAGAGCGTGTCGTGGTTGGCGAGATGCGTCGCCTCCGCCTCGCGCGCCACCAGATCCGTGGTGACGTTGCGGACATGGCTGAACATGAAGGCCGAGAACAGCCCAATGGCGAATAGCGTCAGGCCAAGCGCCGGCAGCAGGCGCTCGAGCACCAAGTCGCCGGGCCGCTCGGGCGTCCAGGCCAGCCAGGCGCGGACCTGCCCGGCCTCATCCTTGAGCGGCAGGGCGGTGGGATCGTGGGCCCCGGTCTCGACCCGCAGGTCGGGATGGGAGTGGCGCAGGGCGAATTCGGCAAGCACCGAGCTGGTCAGTGGCGCCGAGGCGACCATCACCAGGCGGCCGAAGGCGCTCTCGCCGGCGCCGCGTGCCGGCAGCGCCACGGCGGCGACGATCCGCGGCTCGATGCCATCGAAGATCAGCCGGGCCGCACCGGAGCGGCGCGCCAGCTGGACAGGGGCGTTGACACCGGCATCCTCGGCCTCGCGCCGCAGGGCGAGCTGGCCGACCCGGTCGCGGACCTCGCCCAGCACGGCGGCAAACAGCGGGGCGAGCGCCTGGTAGCGGCGCTGGTCGCCGGGTTCCTCGCCGACCCGGCCGGTCACGACGAGGTTCTCGGGGGTCAGCACGAACGAGACGTCGAAGCCGTGGCGGCTGCCCAGCACCTCGCCAATGGCCGACTGGGCCTTGTCGGGCGACATCGGATGGCTCAGCGCCTGCTGCGCCGTGGCCGATGTGGCGGTGCGGGCGAGATGGATCAGGAGCTGGAAACGCTCGGATTCGAGTGACGCCTCAAGATTGGTGCGCTGGCGCTCGAGTGCCAGCTCATTGGCCCGCTGGCCGGTGAGGTAGAGCCCTCCCAGCGCAAAAAGCAGCATTGCCACCAGAACGGTCGCCACAGGCCAGACGATGCGCGCCGTGACCGCGTTCGGGCTCCGCCTGATTGAACTCCAAAACATTCATGCGTTCCGGGCGGACTGACCACTGCTTATCGCATGAGAACGTTACTGGAATTTTGCCGGTCCCGACAAAAGTCAAGGTTTGGGTGCCGGCCTGTAGGGCGGCTGCGGGATCGCGATATGCGCCGCACGCAGGGCCGCGGACCAGCGTTCGCGCAAATCATGGAAGTAGGGCTCGCCGGCATCGATACGATGCACCAGCTCGGACTCCAGCGCGTCGCGGCGCATCGTCATCACGTCAATGGGCAGGCCGACGCCGAGATTCGACCGCATTGTCGAGTCCATCGAGATCAGACCGAGCTTCAGCGCGTCCGACAGGGAGGTGCCATAGGTGACGGCGCGGTCGAGGATCGGCTTGCCATATTTGTGTTCGCCGATCTGGAGATAGGGCGTCTCAACGCCGCACTCGATGAAGTTTCCGGCGGCGTAGAGCATGAACAGGCGCGGTGCACTGCCGCGGATCTGGCCACCGATCAGCATCGAAACGTCGAACTTGATGCCGGCCTCGTCGAGCGAGCGGCCATCAATGGCGCGGACCTTGTGGACCGCACGCCCGACGAGCTGGGCGGCCCGGAACATGGTGGTGCAGTCGAACAGGGTCTCGGTCTCGCCGGTCTCGGGGTTCTCGACCCCCTCGTGCAGGAAGCTCACCACCGACTGGGAGACCGACAGGTTGCCGGCCGTGGCGACCGCGATCACCCGCTCGCCGGCGCGCTCGAACACGTGCAGCTTGCGGAAGGTCGAGACATTGTCGAGCCCGGCATTGGTGCGGGTGTCGGCGATCATGACGAGGCCGTCGCGCACGAGAATTCCGGTGCAGTAGGTCATCTATCGCCCCATTCCGGCCGGTCTGCGGCCCGTCGTCTGCAGCAGGTCCAGCGTTCAAGCCTGGGCCTGGCTTGCGGCCTGGTCGCGCGGTACGACACGCAAGGTCTCGGCCCGCCGCTCGCCGCTGCCACCGTAGCGGGTGCCGCGCACCGGCGCAGCGCCCCAATAGTCGAGACCCACAGCGATCCGCACATGGCCGCCCATCGGGCAGATGTCGCGGACGGCGTCGAAACCGATCCAGCCGATGCCCGGCACATGGGCCTCGCCCCAGGCGTGCAGGCCGCCGTCGCCATCCGGAACGTCCGGGCAGGCATAGCCGGAGACGAACCGGGCCGGAACGCCGAGATGGCGCGCGGCAGCGACAAACACATGGGCCAGGTCGATGCCGCAGCCGCAGGCCGAGGCCAGCGCCGTGCCGGCGTCCGGCGCCGCGGCCGCGTCGGGGGCGAAGGCCATGGCGGTGTGCAGCCGCGCCATCAGCGCGTGCATCCGGCTGAGCGGATCCTCGCCGGCCTCCCGCGCCGCCTCCTCGGCGAGCGACCGGACCGCGGGATCGGCCCGGGTCGGGTCGGTCTCGCGCAGGAACAGCGTGTCGGGGAAGCGTTCGACCGAGCCCCTGACGACGCCGGCAGTGTCGTGGGTCTCCACCTCGCCCTCGACGGCAACGACACAGCGGCTCACCGGGCCGGGAACGTCCAGCGCATGGGTGATGTTGGCGAAGGCATCCTCGCCCTGCCTGAGCCGGCCGTCGACGTCGACATCGATGCGCCAGCGCACGACGTGCTGGCCGTCGTGATTGCGTGGCGTCAGCCGCAGTGTCTGGATCAGCGCCTTGGCGGGCTGGTCGAACTCGTAGACCGTCTGGTGGGAAACCCGGATGCGCATGATCGCTCGTTGACGCGGAAAAGAGGCCGCTACACCAGATACTGCTCGGAGATTGCGCTGCCCAGCCTGTTGTTGTCGGTGACGAAATCCTCGATGAACTGGTGCAGGCCGTGGCGGAACACGGCGTCGATGTCGGTGTTTTCCAGCCGTGCCAGGACTGAGCGCGACTGGCGCTGGGAGGCGCCTTGGCGGCCATAAGCCCGCCCCAGATTGTCGAGGAACAGCACGATGTTCTCGTAGGAGCTCGCCAGCGAGCGCGGCATCTGCCGGTTGAGGATCAGCAGGTCCGCCACCAGCCAGGGCTTCAGGCTCTGCCGGTAGACCCAATGATAGGCCGTCAGCGCCGAGACCTCGCGCAGGACGGTCGACCACTGGAAATAGTCGAGGCTGCCGCCGACCTGTTCGGTCTCGGGCAGCAGAACATGGTACTTCACGTCCAGGATGCGGGCGGTGTTGTCAGCCCGCTCCACATAGACACCGAGCCGCGAGAACCAGTAGGCGTCGGACCGCAGCATGGTGCGGTAGGCCGACCCGTCGAAGGCGAGCGAGGCGGATTTCACCCATTCGAGAAAGCGGGCGAACTCCTCGCGCGTCATGGTCTTGGGATCGTAGCGCCGCAGCTCGAGATAGGCCTGGTTGATCGCCTCCCACATCTCGCCGGTCAGCGCCGTGCGGACCGCTCGGGCATTGGCCCTTGCGATCTCGAAGCAGTTGCGGATCGAGGACGGATTGTCGGGGCTGAAGGCGAGGAACTCCTGGACGTTGCGCTCATTGGCCTCGTCATAGAGCTCGGCGAAGCCCTCGTCGGCGCCGGCGGTCAGCAGCGCCGTGGTCCACTCGTTGCCGGCGCCGCCATAGGCTGCCGGAAGCGTTGCGAGGCGGGCCGTCGCGTCGAGGATGCGTGCCAGGAACTCGGCCCGCTCGATGTAGCGGGACACCCAGTACAGATTGTCGGCAGTGCGGCTAAGCATCGAGCACCCACGTGTCCTTGGTCCCGCCGCCCTGGCTGGAATTGACCACCAGGGAGCCTTCCTTGAGGGCGACCCGCGTCAGGCCGCCGGGTACGATCCGCACCTGATCGGAGCCTGACAGCACAAAGGGGCGCAGATCGACATGGCGCGGCGCCACGCCCGACGCCACGAAGGTCGGGCAGGTCGACAGCGCCAGCGTCGGCTGGGCGATGAACCCGTCCGGTGCCTGCTTGAGCTTGCGGCGGAACTCCTCGATCTGCTGCCGGCTCGCATGGGGACCGACGAGCATGCCGTAGCCGCCCGAGCCGTTGACCTCCTTGACGACGAGCTCGCCGAGATGGTCGAGCACATAGGTCAGGGCGTCCTTCTCGCGGCAGCGCCACGTCGGCACGTTCTTCAGGATTGGCTCCTCGCCGGTGAAGAACCGGATGATCTCCGGCATGTAGCTGTAGACGGCCTTGTCGTCGGAGACACCGGTGCCGATGGCATTGGCGAGCGTCACGTTGCCGGCCTGGTAGGCACCGAGGATGCCCGGCACGCCCAGCACGGAATCGGCCCGGAAGGCGAGGGGGTCGAGGAACTCGTCGTCGAGCCGCCGATAGATGACGTCGACGCGCTGTGGCCCCTCGGTCGTGCGCATGAACACGACCTCGTCACGGACGAACAGGTCGGATCCCTCGACCAGCTCGATGCCGAGCTTGTCGGCCAGGAACGAGTGCTCGTAGAAGGCCGAATTGTACTGGCCAGGCGTCAGCAGGACGCAAACCGGGTCGCGGTTGGCGTTGCGCGGGGCGACCGAGCGCAGCGTTGCCAGCAGGCTGTCGGGATAGTTCTCGACCGGCGCCACCCGATGCTCGGCAAAGAGCTCGGGGAACAGCCGCATCATCACTTCGCGGTTCTCCAGCATGTAGGAGACGCCGGAGGGCGTGCGGGCATTGTCCTCGAGCACGTAGAAGGTCTCGGCATCGACCCGGACGATGTCGATGCCAGCGATGTGGACGTAAAGGTTGTGCGGCACCGGGCGGCCGACCATCTCGGGCCGGAAACAGGCGTTGCGGAAGACCAGGTCCTCGGGGATGATCCCTGCCTTGAGGCACTCGCGGGCGCCGTAGATGTCGCCCAGAAAGGCGTTGAGCGCACCGACGCGCTGGATCAGGCCCTTCTCCAGGATCTGCCATTCGGTCTTCGTCAGCACGCGGGGAATGATGTCAAAGGGGATCAGCCGCTCGGTTGATTCGGCATCGCCGTAGACCGCGAAGGTGATGCCGATACGCCGGAAGAACAGCTCCGCCTGGCTGCGGCGCAAGGCGAGGTGATCGGCCGGCACCGTGTCGAGCCAGCGCTTCAGGCCCGCATAGGCCTCGCGAGGCGCATCACCTCCCGCGGTCATCTCGTCGAAAGCCACCGCCATCCAGCCTCCCCCTGCAACCCTTAGGCCCTGTTTGCGTGAGGATATCCGCAAAGCTCGTGCCAGTACCAGCGGGCAGGACAATTCCTGTGCGCGGACCGGTTGTGCCTATATTTTCGGCAAAACGCGTGTGCCGATGATGCGGGGCGTATCCGTAAGACTACGTATACTGGTCATAATTCAAGCGTGATTGCTCACGGCTATTTGACGTGCCCATTCCTTCGGTGATCTTAGGAAGCTGCAGTCCGTGCGGTCATGATCCCCACCGCTCGCGCCACGGGTTGCAGGCCCGGTCATCGGGATCCACCGGGCACTCCGCTTTTTCCGTCAGACCGTTTCAGGTGGAGTTCAGATCAGTCCCAGGCCCTTCAGGCTGGCGTGCCCGAGCCGTCCGACGATGATGTGATCGTGGACGATAACCCCCAGCGGCTTGGCGACGTCGGCGATCTCCCGGGTCATGCGAATGTCGGCCTGGGACGGCGTCGGGTCGCCCGACGGGTGGTTGTGCACGAGGATCACGGCAGAGGCCGCCAGTTCGAGCGCCCGTTTCACCACCTCGCGCGGATAGACCGGCGTGTGGTCGACGGTTCCGGTCTGCTGCAGCTCGTCGGCGATGACGCCGTTGCGCTTGTCGAGAAACAGGATCCTGAACTGCTCGCGCTCGGCAAACGCCATGGAGGCCCGGCAGTAGTCGAGCACGGCCGACCAGGAGCCCAGCACCGTGCGGCGCGCGACGGCACCACGGGTCAGCTCCCTGCCGGCGGCCTCGATGAGTTTCAGGTCCAGTGCCGTTGCCGCGCCGAGGCCCGGCACTTCGGCGAGCCGCGTCGGCGTCGCACCCAGCACCTCGGCCACAGAGCCGAAGCGCGCCAGGAGCTCCTTGGCAATGGGCTTGACGTCGCGTTGCGGGATCGACCGGAACAGCAGGAGTTCCAGCAGTTCGTAGTCCTGAAGCGCCTCCCGCCCTGCACGTGCGAACCGATCTCTCAACCTATGGCGGTGGCCATGGCGATGATCCTCCCCCGGGGCGTCCCTGCCGGGGGGAGGATCCGCCGTAGCCATGCGGGTCAGACGCCGTCGTAGGGGGGCTGGTGCCAGCCCAGCGGCGACACCGTGAAGATCTCGCAGCCGTCAGGCGTCACCCCGACGGTGTGCTCGAACTGGGCCGACAAAGAGCGGTCGCGGGTCACTGCCGTCCAGCCGTCGCCGAGAACCTTCACGTTCGGGCGGCCGAGATTGATCATCGGCTCGATGGTGAAGAACATGCCGGGCTTCAGCGGTACGCCCTCGCCACGGCGGCCGTAGTGCAGGATATTGGGCTCGTCGTGGAACAGGCGGCCGAGGCCGTGGCCGCAGAAGTCGCGCACCACCGAGCAGCGCTCGCCTTCCGCAAAGGTCTGGATGGCGGCGCCGATGTCGCCGGTGGTGGCGCCGGGGCGCACCGCGGCGATACCCAGCATCATGGCCTCATACGTCACCTCGACCAGGCGCTGCGCCCGGCGCGGCACATCACCGACGAGATACATGCGGCTCGAATCGCCGTGCCAGCCGTCCAGCACCAACGTGACGTCGACATTGATGATGTCGCCGTCGCGCAACGGCTTGTCGTTGGGGATGCCGTGGCACACCACGTGATTGATCGACGTGCAGATGCCCTTGCGGTAGCCCCGGTACATCAGCGGCGCCGGATAGGCACCGTGGTCCATGGCGAACTCGAAGATCCGCCGGTCGAGCGCCTCGGTGGTCGCGCCTGGCTGCACCAGCGGCACCAGCAGGTCGAGCGCCTCGGCGGTCAGGCGGCCGGCCCGGCGCATCCCGACGAATCCGTCGGGCCCGTGGAGCTTGATCTCGCCGGTCTTGCGGCCGGCCGTGGCAGTGGCTTCGACGAACGTCATCATGACCGGGTTGGCAGGCTGTTGTGTCCATGACATGGGACGAAACCGGCCGCCGCGCAAGTCGGTGGCGGCGCGCAGTTGACCCGCGCTGGCGTTCGCCGGCCTGATCCGCTAGTCCTGCGCCGCCATGAACACCACGCCTCCGATCCCGCCCGCCGAAGCCGGCCCCTTCGGCACGCACCGCCCCGGCCCCGGCATGACGCGGCTGATCGGCTGGTCGCGGGCGATGCCGCAGAGCTGGCTCGGTCGCCGCACCGCCTTCGCGCTGCGCCAGATCGCGCTTTGGGCGCTCTCCGGCCGACCGCTCGACGTGGAGACGGTGGGAGCCCGCATGCGGCTCTACCCTGCCAACAATGTCTGCGAGAAGCGGCTCCTGTTCACGCCGCAGTATTTCGACCCCGATGAGCGGGAGATCCTCGCGGACGCCATCGCGGCTGCCGGCAGTGGCTTCGTGTTCGTCGATGTCGGCGCGAATGTGGGTGGCTATGCGCTGTTCGTCGCGGCGCTTGCCGGGCCTTCAGGGCGCGTGCTGGCGGTGGAGCCGCAGCCCGGCGTGTTCGAGCGGCTCGTCTACAACATCCGCCAGAACCCGTCCGGCACGGTCAAGGCCGTCGACTGCGCTGTCGCCGACAAGGCGGGCGAGCTGACGCTCTTCGTCGACCCGCGCAACCATGGCGAATCGAGCGTCAAGATCGTCGGCTATGGCGGCGGCGGCTCTGTGCGGGTGCCTGCCAAGGCGCTGGAGCAACTTCTGCGCGAGGAAGGCTTTACCCGCGTCGACGCAATGAAGCTCGATGTGGAGGGCGCCGAGGACCTGATCCTCGAACCGTTTCTACGCCATGGCGATCCGGCTCTGTGGCCGCCGCTGCTGCTGATCGAGAACGGCGCCGGACGCTGGCAGGTCGACCTGCCGGCCCTGCTGGCCGAGAAGGGCTATACGCTGGTGCGGCGCACGCGGGTCAACCTGGTGTTTGCCCGGGCTGTGGCGCCCGCCTGACACCTGTGGGGCGAAAGGCCTGGTTCCCTCCAGAAGCCCGCCTCCCGCCGGCAGCCTTCTTCAACTGACGATCGGGATGGCGTGATCGAGCACGATCTCATGCGGAGCGATCCTGCAGACCCAGGCCTGCGCCTCGACGCCACGGGTCCGTGCGCGGGAAAACGCCGCCGCGTAGACCGGGTCGATATCGGCCGCCAGTGCGAACGCAGCGGCCGGCATCTGGACGACGAACAGCATGACAGCGCGATGGCCGGCCTCCACCATGGCGCCGAGCTCCTCGAGATGCCGTGCGCCGCGGGCGGTGACGCTGTCTGGAAACTCGGCCAGGCCGGCCTTGCGCATCAGGTGCACATTCTTGACCTCGACATAACAGGCCGGGCGGCCTCGCCCGTCCAGCACCATGTCGACCCGGCTTGCCTGGCCATAGCGGACCTCGCGGCGCAGCGCGGCATAGCCGGCCAGTGCCGGGATCCGGCCGGCGGCGATCGCCTCGGCGGCGATGGCGTTGGGCCGTCCGGTATGGATCCCCACGAGCGCCGGCCCGGCGCCGAACTCCGCCTCGACCAGTTCCCATGACCAGCCTAGCTTGCGGGCCGGATCGGCGGCGCGCGATAGCCAGACCCGGTTGCCGGGAGCGATCAGGCCGGTCATGGCACCCGGATTGGCGCAATGCGCCGTCACGGTCTCGCCGGTGGTGTCGAGCACCACGTCGGCGAGGAAGCGCTTGTAGCGGCGCAGCAGGCGGCCGGTGACGAGTTCTGGCAGCAGCATGGAGGTTCCGATCCCGGGCGGCCACCCTTGCGGCGAGCGGACGGCGCTGTCGAGCCCGCGCCGTCGAGACGCAGGTCTTATTCACATGCTGCGCAAAGGCCATGCTTGAGCAGGCGGCGTGCGCGGGATAAACCCGCGGTTTCCGGAGGGGCTCCATGGCCGACGCATCCGAACTCATCACCGCCGCCGTGCTGGTCATCGGCGACGAGATCCTGTCGGGCCGGACCAAGGACAAGAACATCGGCTACATCGCCGAATACCTGACGGCGATCGGCATCGACCTGCGCGAGGTCCGGGTCGTGCCGGATGTGGAAGACGAGATCGTTGCGGCGCTGAACGCGCTGCGCGCCCGCTACACCTATGTGTTCACCACCGGCGGGATCGGGCCGACCCATGACGACATCACCGCCGATGCTGTCGCGCGCGCCTTCGGCGTCGGCATTGCGGTGGATCCACGCGCCGTCGCCATGCTGCGCACGCGCTACCCCAATGCCGAGGACCTGACCGAGGCCCGGCTGCGCATGGCGCGCATTCCCGACGGGGCCGATCTCGTCGACAATCCGATCTCGCGGGCGCCGGGCTTCCGGATCGGCAATGTCATCGTGATGGCGGGCGTGCCGTCGATCATGCAGGCCATGCTGGACGCGGTGGCGCCGAGCCTGCGCACCGGCAAGGTGATGCTGTCGGTGACGCTGGACGCGGGCGGGCTGCCGGAAGGGATCTATGGCAGCGCGCTCGGCGCCGTGCAGAAGGAGCTGCCGGGCGTCGTAATCGGCTCCTATCCGTCGTTTGGACCCGGCGGGTTCACCAATTCGATCGTGTTGCGGGCGCGCGAGCCCGGTCTCCTCGCCGAGGGACAGGCGCGCGTCGAAGCCATGATTGCCGACCTCGTCGCCAGGCGCGACGCCATCCCTCTCTGACGGAGCCTCCATGTCCCCGCCGCCGCCGCCGAAGGTCTTCCCCGTGTCGTGGGACCAGTTCCACCGCGATGCCCGCGCGCTTGCCTGGCGGCTGGCATCGTCGGGTCCGTTCGAGGCCGTGATCTGCATCACCCGCGGCGGCATGGTGCCGGCTGCGATCGTCGCCCGCGAGCTCGGCACGCGGGTGATCGAGACGGTGTGCATCGCCAGTTACCACGACTATGATTCGCAGGGCGACCTGCAGGTGCTGAAGCCGATCGCCGCGACCGTGACGGCGCGCGGTGGCGAGGGCGGCAAAGGGCTGCTGGTCATCGACGACCTCGTCGACACCGGCAAGACCGCCCGGGTCGTGCGCGATCTGCTGCCCAACGCGCATTTCGCCACCGTGTACGCCAAGCCGCTGGGCCGGCCGCTGGTCGATACCTTCATCACCGAGGTGTCGCAGGACACCTGGATCTATTTTCCGTGGGATATGGGCCTGACCTTCGTCGACCCGATCCTCAAGGGGCAGGGCAACGCCGGCTGACCAAGCCGTGAGCCAGGCAGCCGGCCGTGGCCGAGGCGGTTGCACGCGAGCCCCGAGCCTGTAGCCTGCAACGCACCTGTCCTCCGCGAGCTGTTCCGTGCCCCGTTTCGACCCCGCCTCCACGCGCTCCTCGCTGTTTCGTGCGTTGATCGACGCCGCGACCCTGCACGGGCGCGACAAGCCGATCATCGAGGATCCGGAGCGGGCACCGCTCACCTACAAGCGGTTGATCCTCGGCGCCTTCGTGGTCGGCGCCAAGATCACCCAGGACACGCGGCACGGCGAGGTCGTCGGGCTGCTGCTGCCCAACGTCAATGCCGCGGCGGTGGCGCTGTTCGGCCTGTCCGCCTTCGGCCGGGTCGCCGGCATGCTGAACTTTACCGCCGGGCTGAAGAATCTGCGCTCGGCGGTGCTGACGGCCGAGATCGAGACCATCGTGACATCGAAGCGCTTTGTCGAGAGCGGCCGGCTGGACGAGGTGGTGGCGGGCTTCGCCGAGATGAAGACAGCGGCCGGCCGGCCGGTGCGGATCCTCTACCTGGAGGATGTGCGCCAGTCGCTCACCACGCTGGACAAGATCGCAGGGCTGCTGCGCGCGACCTTCGCGGGGCTGGCCCATGGCCGCCACGCGCTGTCGCCCGACGAGGCCGCGGTGGTGCTGTTCACCTCCGGCTCCGAGGGACAACCCAAGGGTGTTGCGCTGTCCAACGCCAACCTGATTGCCAATGTCCGGCAGATCGAGGCGCATATTGGCAGCCCACCGCTGGGGCCCAAGCAGGTGATCCTCAACCCGCTGCCGGTGTTCCACAGCTACGGGCTCACCGGAGGGCTGCTGCTCGGCCTTCTCGGCGGCATGCGCGTGGTGCTCTATCCGAGCCCGCTGCACTACCGGCAGGTGCCGAAGATCGCCGGTGCGACCGGCGCCACCATCCTGTTCGGCACCGACACATTTCTGCAGGGCTGGGCCCGGGCGGCCGAGCCCGGTGACCTCGACACGGTCCGCGTCGTCGTGACCGGCGCCGAGCGGGTCAAGGACCAGACGCGGGCGATGTGGGAGGCGACGGGCGCGCAGATCCTCGAGGGCTACGGCGCCACCGAGTGTGCGCCGGTCATCGCCGTGAACCAGACCTTCGACAACCGACCGGGGACGGTCGGGCCGTTCCTGCCCGGCATCGAATGGCGGCTCGAGGCGATCGAGGGGCTGGGGGCCGGTGGCAAGCTCCTGGTGCGCGGCCCCAATGTCATGGCGGGCTATCTTCTGGCGGACCGTCCCGGGGTGCTGGTGCCGCCCGAGGGCTGCTGGCACGACACCGGCGATATCGTCTCGGTGGACGCCGACGGCTTTGTGCGGATCGAGGGCCGGGCCAAGCGCTTTGCCAAGATCGGCGGCGAGATGGTGTCGCTGGCGGCGATCGAGACCATGGCACACAAGCTCTGGCCTGCCGCCACCCATGTGGCTGTGACGCTGCCCGACCCCCGCAAGGGCGAGCAGGTGGTGCTGGTGACGGACGCGGCCGGTGCCGACCGTTCCGCGCTGCTGGCCTTCGCCCAGGCCGAGGGCTATCCGGAGCTGTGGGTGCCGCGCGCCGTGCTGATCACCGCGGCGATCCCGGTGCTCGGGTCGGGCAAGACCGACTATCCGGGCACGCTGGAGCTCGCCCGCAGCATGCGCTCGATGCTGTAGCGCCGGATGGGGGTGTCTGGCCGCCGGGGCGGCCGGACGGGTTCACCGTCAGGGCGTGCGGCGCAGGCCGCGGACCGGTCCGTTGCCGCGCAGGTCGTCCAGAATATAGTCGGACAGGCGGCCGTGCTCTGCGCTGAGCCGCGCCTCAAACCGCCCCCGCTCCCGCCGGTGGCGGTCCTGCAGCCGGCGCCACAGGCTCGGAGCATCGACCTTGAGGATCAAGGCGCGTCCCTCGAGCGTGCGTCGGAAGCGATCATAGCGATGGTCGAGATCGGCAAGCGCCGCGAGGCTCGCCTGCAGCGCGGCACACAATGTGGCCGGATAGAAGGGTGCGGCCGTGTATGCGGGATCCTGATGCGTCTCCATCACACTTCTCCGTTCGAGATGCCGTGTGGAAAACCCTGTTCCGAGCTTGTTTCTTAACTTTTTGCGATTGCCTGTCACGCGCTGGCCGCGACTCGCGCCGGCCTGGAACGTTTATTCATTAAGCGCCTGTTTCGCGACAGCCTCAAGACCGTTGCGTGTCAGGCGCAGCTGGGTCTTGCCGGATGGCACCGGCACGGCTAACCCAACGGGGCGTCGCGGACATGGCGAAACTGGTAGACGCAAGAGACTTAAAATCTCTCGGCCTCTGGCCGTCCGGGTTCGAGCCCCGGTGTCCGCACCAGAAATTCCGGCGACGTGACGGCGTGTGATCGAGGCAGCGGCAGGGGGTCTGGCCGCCGCGGCCTCTCCTCCACGCGGCTCGTCGACAGCCGACGGCTTCGCTCACCCCTTGACGCGCGCGGCGCGGCGGACGGGCTTGGGCTTAGCGCCGGCGAGCGCCAGGATCAGCTTGGCCATTTCGGCCGAGAGGTTGGGGACGCTCAGGCGTCCGGCGGGGCGGTACCAGACATAGGCCCAGCTCACGAGCCCGCCGATGGCCAGCGATGCCAGGTGCGGATCGGCGACGTCGAATTCTCCGGCCTCCACGCCCTGGCGCAGCAGCGCCGTCAGCCG
>JBEIIL010000015.1:5000-41684 GCA_040380755.1 Methylobacteriaceae bacterium
GGTGAGGCGACCACGGCCGGTCGGGTAACGTCATGTCCGAGGCACTCGCCGTCGTTCTTCCCGTTTTCGGCCTGATCGGCCTCGGCTGGCTGGCGCGGCGCACCGGCTACGTCACCGACCGCACCGGCGAAGGTCTGTCCGATTTCGTCTTTGCCATCGCCGTCCCGGCACTGATCTTCCGCACGTTGACGGCGGCGAGCCTGTCAGCTGTCCAGCCATGGGGCTATTGGGCCGCCTATTTCGGCGGCGTGATCGTGGTCTGGACGCTCGCCAGCACCATCGCCTGCCGGTTCTGGGCGGTGCGGGGGACGGAGGGGGTCGTCGCCGGCTTCACCGCCGCCCAGGCCAACACGGTGCTGGTCGGGATCCCGCTGATCCTGCGCGCCTATGGTCCGGAAGGGGCCGTGCCGCTGTTCCTGCTGGTAGCGATCCACCTGCCGCTGATGGTGGCAGCCGCCACCATCCTGGCCGAGGGAAGCGGTGTTCGCTGGAGCCGGGTCGCCCGCCAGCTCGCCGTCAATCCGCTGCTGGTCGCCATCGTGGCGAGCAGCGCCGCCCGCGTGGCGGGGGTTTCGCTGCCGCCGGTCGGGCAGTCGGTGGTCGATGCGCTGGCCGCGGCGGCAAGCCCCTGTGCACTCGTTGCGATGGGCATCGCGCTCTGCCGCTACGGCATCGGCGACCGGCCGGGGCTGGCCGCTGTCCTGTCCGGCCTCAAGCTCGTCGTCCACCCGCTGATCGTGTGGGTTCTCGCCACCCGTGTGCTGGACGTGCCGCCGGTCTGGGCCGGCGTGGCAGTGCTGTTCGCGGCGTCGCCCTGCGGTGTCAACGCCTATCTGTTCGCCGAGCGCTACCGCACCGGCGTGCCGCTGGCAGCAAGTGCCATCGCCCTGTCGACGGCACTGTCGGTGCTGTCGACCGCAGTCTGGTTGATCGTGCTCGGCAAAGGCTGATCAGCCAAAGCCGAGTCGCGCCCGGATCGCGGCAGGCGTCATGCCGGCGGCGCGCAGGTCGCGCAGTGCCGGCGAAGCCCGGCTCTTCGACAGTTTGGCCCCGCCATCGTCCAGCACCAGCGGATGGTGATGGTAGAGGGGTGTCGGCAGGTCGAGCAGCCGCTGCAGCACACAATGGACGGCTGTCGCAGCGGCGAGGTCCGCGCCCCGCACCACATGGCTGACCCCCTGCAGGGCGTCGTCGATTACCACCGAGAGGTGATAGCTGGTCCGCACGTCCCGCCGGCCGAGGATCACGTCGCCCCAGGCGGACGGGTCGGTGCGCATGGGCGTGACCGTCCCGCTGACCGGGTCCCAGTCCGGCACGATCCAGTCGGCTGCGCCGCGGTTTGCGAGGGCGCGGTCCATGGCGAGCCGCACCGCGTGGGGTTGGGCTACGGCCCGCGCCGACACGACATCAGGCGCCAGCTCCCGACACGGACCGGCGTGATGCGGCGCCCCGTCCGGATCGCGCGGCCAGGCAGTCCCGGCCGCCTCGGCGTCAGCCACACGTCGGGCCGTCCCCGCCCGGCTGCAAAAGCACCGGTAGGTGAGGCCGCGCCGCTCCAGCCCGTCGAGTGCCGCCGAATAGGTGTCCAGATGCTCGGACTGACGCCGCACGGACCGGTCGAAAGTCAGGCCCAGCCAGGCCAGGTCCTCGTGCAGCGCCGCCTCGTAGGCCGGCCGCGAGCGCACCGGGTCGATATCCTCGATCCGCAGCAGCAGCTGCCCGCTGGCCCGTCGCGCCAGGTCGCTGTTCAGCAGCGCCGAGGCCGCGTGGCCGAGATGCAGATAGCCATTGGGGCTGGGGGCAAAGCGGAAAACGGGTTGCAAGGGCGCCTCCAGCCGGCGCAGGGTCGCGGCCGTCCGGGACCGCACAGCATGCATAGCCCAACCTCCAGCCACCCGTCACGCCTCGACGCCCCCGCTGCACTGGCCGATGCCCTCGGGCATCTGGCGCAGGCGGATCCGGTGATTGCCGGCATCCTCGCCCGCACCGGCGTTCCTGCCCTGCGCCGCCGGCCCGGCGGCTTTGTCGGCCTTTGCGCCTGCGTGATGGGACAGCAGCTGTCCACCGCCAGCGCCGCGGCGATCAATGCCCGCTTTGCGGAACGCTTCGGCTCCGGCGGTCCGGCCGCCGTTGCCACCGCCTCGGACGATGAGCTGCGGGCCTGCGGCCTGTCCGGCGCCAAGATCCGCACGGTCCGGGCGATCGCCGTCGCGGTCCAGGACGAGGTGCTGAACCTCGACGCGCTGTCGGAGATGCCCGCCGACACCGCCCACGCGGCGCTGTGCAGCCTGCCGGGCATCGGCCCGTGGACGGCCGATATCTATCTGCTGTTCTGCATCGGCCATGCCGATGCCTTCCCGGCTGGCGACCTCGCGCTGCAGGAGGCCTACCGCAGCGGGTGGGGGCTGAGTGCACGCCCGGATGCCCGACGCCTCGCAGCCGCTGCCGAGGCCTGGCGGCCGCTGCGCGGAGCGGCCGCCACCCTGCTCTGGCAGCTTTACCGGGTCGAGCGCGGCCGCGAAGGCGCTGGCTGAACCGCGCGCGGCGCGGTCGACACGACGAAGACGCCGGCCAGCACCGTGGCGGCACCGGCGATCTCGCGCAGGCCGACGCTCTCGCCGAGGAAGATGACCGCCAGCAGCGTCGCCCACACCGGCATCAGATAACCGATCATCGCCGCCCGTGTCGGACCGGCGGAGCGGATCAGCCCCATGAAGATCGTGATCGGCACGGCGGTGGCGAGCACGCCCAGCGCGAGCAGGGCCGGCGCCGCCGCCCCGATCTGCGACCATGCGGCGCTGCCCACAAGGACCGCGGCCAGCGCAACGGCGACGATCCCCGAAACGGTCTGCTGGCCGAGTGCCAGTCGCGACGGATGCAGCTCGCGCACGGTGCGCGCATAGATGTTGCCGACCGCATAGCTCAGCGATACCGCCACCATGGCGAGGATGCCGGTGAGCCCGGCCCCGCCGGACAGGGCCGCCGGCCCGATCAGTACCGCCATGCCGGCAAAGCCGACGAGCAGGCCGGCGATCCGCCGTCCCGTCAGCCGCTCGTCCGAAAAGGCGAAATGAGCCAGCGCTGCAACCATGAGCGGTCCAGATGCCTGGATCATGGCGCTCTGCGCCGCGGCGATCTGGGTCAGCGCATAGGCGGTGAGCCAGTTCGGAAGCCAGCCATTGAGCGTGCCGAGCGTGAGCCAGGCGACCCGCTCTTCCCGGCGCGGCAGAGGGTTCTCGCCGCGTAGCATGAACCAGGTGGCGAGCACGACGGCGGCGATCCCGGCCCGGGCGGCGGCAATCACCAGCGGGGAGGCGCTGCCGGCAAGCTTCATGAACAGGAAGCCGGACGCCCAGAGAAGTGAGCACACCAGGAGCCGCACGGTAAAGCCGGCGGCGGAGAGTGACCTCATTTCAGCCGCCGAGGCCGGTGACGAGGTCGATCAGCGGCGGGATCAGCGGTTCATCGGCCGGCGGCATCGGGTAGTCCCGCAACCGGTTGGGCCGCACCCAGGCCAGCCCGGCATGTTCGCGGGCCGTCACCTGGCCGTCCCAGCGCCGGCAGACCCAGAGCGGCATCAGCAGGTGGAACTCCGGATAGGCGTGGCTGGCGAAGGTCAGAGGCGCCAGGCATGCCTCCTTGACGGTGATGCCCAGCTCCTCGTCGAGCTCGCGGATCAGCGTCTCCTCCGGCCGTTCGCCAGTCTCCACCTTGCCACCGGGGAATTCCCACAGCCCTGCCAGCGCCTTACCCTCGGGACGTTTGGCGATCAGCACGCGCCCATCCGCATCGATCAGCGCGCAGGCGGCGACGAGGACGATCTTCACGCGGCTACCCTGTCATTTGCCGGACAGCACGACCGACGCCGTCTCGCCATCCTTGGCCGTCACCTCGTCATACAAGGTGGCGCCCCGCGTGTCCCACGGACCTTCCGGATACCAGAACAGGGCGGTGCTGACAAAATAGCGACCGGCCTTCACCTCCTCGAAGGCGAAGCGCCCGCTGCGGTCGGCCTTGACCTTGCGCATCGCCGCCACGTAGCGCGGATCGGTGGGCGTGGTGACCGCGATGCCGCCGTCATTCATGCGCTGTCCGCCATAGAGCTTGTCGAAGCGCTCGGCCGCATAGGGCGTCCATGGCGTCAGATAGACCCAGTCTCCGCCGGCCGAGATGAAGCTGCCATTGGCCTTGCGCATGAACGCCGAGCCGGCGATCCGCGCCGTGCCGGGCGCCAGCGCCGCTTTCGCCTGCTTGTCCATGGTGTCCGTGAACTCGGTCTCGACCGTCGTGCGCAAGGGCCCGCAGGCCGCTGCCAGCACGCACAGCGCCAGACCCGCGCTTGCTCCCCGCCCCGCCATGCTGCACCCCTGCCCTGCCCCTCAGGCACAGTCTAGGCGCAACCAATCCGAGGCGCTGCACAGCAGAAGTTTACTGCATCCGGCAGATACAACCGCTAGCTGCGGTAATCGCCGTTGATCTCGACGTATTCCTTGGTGAGGTCGCAGGTCCAGACCGTCGACTTTCCAATCCCAAGGCCGATATCGACCCGGATATCGATGGCCTGGTTCTTCATGTAGGCCGACACGGTGGCCTCGTCATAGCCCATGTCGCGGGCGCCCTTCACGGCGACGCGGTGCGGGCCGAACCAGATCGCCAGCCGGTCACGGTCGGCCGGCTCGCCGGCCTTGCCGACGGCGGCGACGATGCGGCCCCAGTTCGCGTCCTCCCCGGCGATGGCGGTCTTCACCAGCGGGCTGTCGGCAATCGAGCGGGCGATGCGCTTCGCCGACGCGGCGCTGGTCGCGTTCTCGACAGTGATGCCGACAAAGTGGCGGGCGCCCTCCCCGTCCTTGACCACCTGATGGGCGAGATCCAGCAGCACCGCATCGAGAGCCGCCTTGAAGCCCGCAAGGCGCTTGTCGGTGGCGCTCTCGATCGCCGGGCAGCCGCGCTTAGCGGCAGCGCCGGTGGCAAACAGCAGCAGCGTGTCCGACGTAGACGTGTCGCTGTCGACCGTTATGGCGTTGAACGAACCCTTGACGCTGCGCGACAGCATGGACTGCAGCGCGGCCGCGGCGATCGGCGCATCGGTGAACACGAAGGACAGCATGGTCGCCATGTCGGGTGCGATCATGCCGGCGCCCTTGGCGATCCCGGCGATCGTCACCGGCACGCCGTCGATCTCCACCGTCGCGCTGGCGCCCTTGGGGAACGTGTCGGTGGTCATGATCGCCCGCGCCGGATCGATCCAGGGCCCGGCCTCGGCCCGGGCGGCGCAGTCGGCCAGCACGCCGTCGAACTTCGTCGCGTCAAGCGGCTCGCCGATGACGCCGGTGGAGGCGAGGAAGATGTCTCCGGGGCGGCAGCCCAGCGCCTTGGCGGCGATGTCGGCGGTCAGCTTCACCGCCTTCGCCCCGGTTTTGCCGGTGAACGCATTGGCATTGCCGGAATTCACCACCACGGCCCGGGCCTTGCCGCCGGCCAGCACCTTGCGGCACCAGTCGACCGGCGCCGACGGGCACTTCGACTTCGTGAAGACGCCAGCTGCGACGGTGCCCTTGTCCAGCGCCACCAGCAGCACATCCGTGCGGTTCTTGTAGCGGATGCCCGCGGCCGCCGTGGCGAAGCGGACGCCCTCGATCACGGGCATGGCGGGAAACGCGGCGGGAGCGAGCGGGGAAACGGCGGTCGCCATGGCAGCCTCGACAGGTGGGAACGGGATGGAAGGCGGAAGGGGAATGGGCCGGCAGGATGCCGGCCCGGGTCGTCAGGGCTTCTTCGGCTCGGCCGGCTTGCTGTCGGCCGGCTTGGCATCCGTCTTGGGCTGGTCCAGCCGCTCGACCTTCCCCTTGGCGCGCAGCGCCATGATGATGTCGGTCTGCGACTTGCGGGTCAGGTACTGGGCGACCTGGTCCTTGACCTCGTCATAGCTCGGGACCGGCTTGTTGCGCTTGTCCTCGAGCCGGATGACATGCCAGCCGAACTGGCTCTTCACCGGATCGGAGAGCTGGCCCTTGTCCAGCTTGAAGGCGGCCTCGGCGAATTCGGGGACCATCCGATCCTTGGTGAACCAGCCGAGATCGCCGCCCTCCTTGCCCGAGCCCGGGTCCTTCGAGACATCCGCCGACACCTTGGCGAAGTCCTCGCCGGCCTTCAGCCGGGCGAGCACGGCCTTGGCCTGGTCCTCGGTCTCGACCAGGATATGCCGGGCATTGACCTCGGCCTCAGGCTTCAGGTCCTTCACCGAATCGGCGTACAGCGCCTTCATCTTGTCCTCGGTGACGGCCTTCTTGGCTTCGCCGACGAGGTATTCGTCGAGCAGCAGCTTGTCGCGCTGGTAGGCCATCCGCTGCTGAAACTCGGGCCCGTCACCGACCTTGGCCTGCGCCGCGGCGCGCGCGCCGAGCTTCAGGTCGGCGAGATAACCGACCAGATAGTCGCGCCGCTGTGCGTCGGGCACCTGCTGGAGGCTGCTGGCCAGGTCCTCGGCGGCGATCGTGAGCTCCCGCTCGGTGATCTTGATGCCGTCGACCGTTGCCACCACGGCATCGGGCGCAGGCGTCTGGGCCTGGGCGGCCATGCCGCCCGCGCCTGTCACAAGGCCGGCGACGACCAGCGCCAGCAGGCGCGAGAGGCGAGTACGGTCAGGTCTCATGGTGGGACTTCCAGTTTGAGCGCACGGGTCGCGCAGGAGTGCAGGAAGCCGTCGCCGCTGGCAAGCGCCACGGATCGTCGCGCCTTTGAAAAACCCGATCATGACACCATCTTGTCAAGGCGGCCCGCAACGGGTCTGTGGCGGGCGGGCGACAAGGGCCGTGCGTCTTCAGCCGGATAGCGCTATAAGCCCGTCCGAAATCAGTCCCACTAGGCAAGAGGCGACCCGGGGCGGCCGCCGACTCTCGGAAGGTTGCTCGATGTTCGGCGCACTGGCCAAGACCCTGTTCGGATCGGCGAACGATCGCCGCCTGAAGACGTTCCGCCCCAAAGTGGCGGCAATCAACGCCCTCGAAGCAGAGGTGGCCAAGCTTGACGACGCCGCCCTGCGGGCCCGGACCGATGCGTTCCGGGCCGAGCTGGCTGCCGGCAAGACCATCGACGACATCCTGGAGCCGGCCTTCGCAACCGTCCGCGAGGCCGCCAAGCGCGTGCTCGGGCAGCGCCATTTCGACGTCCAGCTGGTCGGCGGCATGGTCCTGCACGAAGGCTCCATCGCCGAAATGAAGACCGGCGAGGGCAAGACCCTGGTCGCCACGCTGCCGACCTACCTGAACGCGCTCACCGGCAAGGGCGTGCACGTCGTCACGGTGAACGACTATCTGGCCCGCCGCGACGCCGAGTGGATGGGGCAGATCTGCCGCTTCCTCGGGCTCAGCGTCGGCATCATCGTGCACGGGCTGGACGACGGCGAGCGCGCTGCAGCCTATGCGTGCGACATCACCTACGGCACCAACAACGAGTTCGGGTTCGACTACCTGCGCGACAACATGAAGTACGAGCTGGGCCAGATGGTGCAGCGCGGCCACAATTTCGCGATCGTCGACGAAGTCGATTCGATCCTGGTGGACGAGGCCCGCACGCCGCTGATCATCTCCGGCCCGCTCGACGATCGCTCCGATCTCTACAACACGATCGACGCGATCCTGCCCCGGCTGGTGCCGGGCGATTTCGACGTCGACGAGAAGCAGCGCGCAGTCTCCCTGACGGAGGCCGGCAACGAGCACATCGAGCAGCTGCTCGAGGAGGTCGGGCTGCTGAAGGAGGGCTCGCTCTACGACGCCGCCAATGCCACGCTGGTCCACCACGTCAACCAGGCGCTGCGCGCCCACACGCTGTTCCGGCGCGACAAGGACTACATCGTCCGCAACGACGAGGTCGTCATCATCGACGAGTTCACCGGCCGCATGATGCCGGGCCGGCGCTATTCCGAGGGCCTGCACCAGGCGCTCGAGGCCAAGGAACACGTCCAGGTCCAGCCCGAGAACCAGACGCTCGCCTCGATCACGTTCCAGAACTATTTCCGTCTCTACGGCAAGCTCGCCGGCATGACGGGCACCGCCGCCACCGAGGCGGACGAGTTCCTCGACATCTACAAGCTCGACGTGGTGGAGATCCCCACCAACATCCCGGTGTTGCGTGTCGACGAGGACGACGAGGTCTACCGGACCGCCGTCGAGAAGAACAAGGCGATCGTCCGCGAGATCGAGAAGGCGGCGATGCGCATGCAGCCGGTTCTCGTGGGCACCGCCTCGATCGAGAAGTCCGAGGTGCTCGCCGAGCTGCTGCTCGCCAACGGCTTCAAGCAGATCGACTTCGGCGACCCGAGCGCCCTGCAGCGGCTCTACGATGCGGCCCGCTCCGGCAAGCCGTCCAAGCAGTTTGCCGTGCTGAACGCCCGCTTCCACGAGCAGGAGGCCTATATCGTCGCCGAGGCCGGCGTCCCCGGCGCCATCACCATCGCCACCAACATGGCCGGCCGCGGCACCGACATCAAACTCGGCGGCAATATCGAGATGCGGGTCGCCCAGGAGACCGGCGGGCTTGAGGACGGCCCCGACAAGGAGGCGAAGATCGCCGCCATCCGCGAGGAGATCGAGCGCTTCCGGCAGGTGGTGCTCAACGCCCGCGAGGAGGTCGAGATCGAGCCGGCCAAGGGCTCGCGCGCCGCCAAGACCATCACCCAGCCGGGCGGGCTCTACATCATCGGCACCGAGCGCCACGAGAGCCGCCGCATCGACAACCAGCTTCGCGGCCGCTCCGGCCGCCAGGGCGACCCTGGCCGCTCGAAGTTCTACCTGTCCATGCAGGACGACCTGATGCGCATCTTCGGGTCCGAACGCATGGACGGCATGCTGCAGAAGCTCGGCCTGCGCGAAGACGAGGCCATCATCCACCCCTGGATCAACAAGGCCATCGAGAAGGCGCAGCAGAAGGTCGAGGCCCGCAACTTCGACATGCGCAAGAACATCTTGAAATACGATGACGTCATGAACGACCAGCGCAAGGTCGTGTTCGAGCAGCGTCGCGACTTCATGGCCGAGGACAGCGTCCGCAACACCATCGACGACATGCGCAACGGCGTCGTCGACGACCTCGTCGCCAAGCACATCCCCGAGGGGGCTTATCCCGAGCAGTGGCAGGTGGCCGAACTGCACGAGGAGGTGCAGCGCCTGCTCAACCTTGAGATCCCCGTGTCGGACTGGGCCAAGGAAGAGGGCATCGCCGACGAGGAGATGCGCGAGCGCATCAAGAAGGCCGCCGACGAGGGCTACGCGACCCGCGTCGAGGCCAACACCGCCGAGGTCATGACCTATGTGGAGAAGCAGGTGCTGCTTCAGATGCTCGACCATCTGTGGCGCGAGCACCTCGTCACGCTCGATCACCTGCGCCAGGTCATCGGCTGGCGCTCCATGGCCCAGCGCGACCCGCTGAACGAGTACAAGCAGGAGGCCTTCGAGCTGTTCGACGGGCTGATCGCCCAGCTCCGCGAGCAGGTCACCGCCCAGCTGATGCGCGTCGAGGTGATGTTCGCGCCGCCGCCCGAGCCCACCCTGCCGCCCATGCAGGCGACGCATCTCGACCCGCTGACCGGCCTCAACGAGATGGCGCCGGTAGACGTGCACACGGCCGCCGCGATGGCGCTCGGCTTCCGGGCGGATGAGCCGCCGTCGACGGAACGCAATGCCGCCGACCCCTCCACCTGGGGGCGCGTCGGCCGCAACGAGGCGTGCCCCTGCGGATCGGGCAAGAAGTACAAGCACTGCCACGGTCAGTTCGCCTGACCGTCGTCCCGGCCGGGATCGCGCGATGGCTCAGCGCGGGCCGTAGGCGTCAGGTTCCTTGTAGAGGATGCTGATCGCCACGCGCTCGTCGCTGTCACGCACGAAATGCGCGCCGGTCTGCGACAGGCTGTCCTTGGCGACGAGGTGATAGTGCCCGCCGCCCGTGAAGAACACCGAATGGTCGGTCTTGTAGCTGAACACGCCAGCCTGGTGCCGGTAGGGCCGCTTGTGCCGCACCGACGGATCGAAATCATGGATGGCGAGGAAACCGCCCGGCTGCAGCACGCGGTCGGCCTCCGCCGCGACCCGGAACATGTCCGGCCGGTCGACCAGATAGAGGCTGAACCCGAACAGCACGAGGTCGAAAGCCCCGTCGTCGAACGGCAGCATCGCTGCGGTGCCGACCTGCAGCGCCACCGCCGCAGAGCCGTCGCCGCCGAAGCGGGCATTGCCGTCGGCAATCGCCGCGGCTGACGGATCGAGCCCCTCCCCCTGCGCGCCGAGCCCGCGGCACAGCGCGGCCAGCTTGGCACCGGAGCCGCAGCCGATGTCGAGCACGCGGTTGATCCGCTCGGCATGCGGCCCCAGCACCCGCAGCAGCGATGCGATCTCCGGCGGCAGGCCGTCCGGGTAGGCTGCCGCCGCGTTGCGTGCGTGCCAGCGGTCGCCCTCTCCTTCCAGGAAAAGCCGCGACTGCGGGGACGATGGACCGGACGTGTCTCGGGTCATGGCGGGCCACTGCAGCGTTCGGACCCCTGCGGCGGCGGCTTGGCCTGACGGGATCGGGCCCGCATCGCGCGGGCCGGAAGGCCCTGATTAGGTCCGATCGCCCCGGTCGGCAAGGCTCGGCTGCACGCTCGTGCGGGACAAGCCCCGCCGTTCAGCGCCCAGGCGGTGCCGAATCAGGGCTGGCTGAGACCCGTGCCGACGACGGGCTGGGCTCCGGCAATAACCTGCGGCGCGAGCACGGCCTGGCGCTGCCCGGTCGGAACCGGAACGCCTGGATTGACGGGGCCCCGCTGCGGCACCTGCGCCTGCCTGCGCGGCGGCAACGGCACCTTGCTGGGAACAGGCTGCGCCGCTTCCACAGGAACCACGACGGCCGGCTCGGGATCGCTGCCGACACCGAACAGGCGCTTCATCAGCGGCGGCTGGGCGGGCGTCGACGTGGCCGCGGTGGAACCGGTCGCAGCGACGGGCTCGGCGCCGGCAAAGAACGTGCCGAACAGGCCTGGCTGCGGCGTCGCCGCCGGCGCAGCCGCTACGGCCGGCATGGCGGGCGTCAGACCCGGGATTGCGCCGGTCGCAGTCGGTGACGACGGCTGGGACCGGGCGCCCGTCGACGTCTGTGGCGTCGAAGCTGCCACCAGACGCGCCGGCTCGGCGCGGGCCACGGCGGTGCGTGCGTCAGTGCGCTGACCACTCGCGTCGACAGCGTACTCCTCGACCGCATCAACGGCCTCGGGGCGGCTGATTTCACCCAGCGACCTCAGGCGTGCCGAGCTCAGCGACGCGGTAGCGAAGCGCTCGTCAGTGCCCGACGCAGCGAAGCGGCTCGCGCGGAACGACATGTGCTGGCTGCCGTCGGCATACTGCACCCGGACGGCGGTCGTGCCCTTGTGGACCAGCTCGGCGACCTTATCGGCGTCCTGGCGCTGCTTCGCCGCCACCGCCGTCGACAGGGTGTCGTCCATCCGCAGCGTCGGGCAGGCGCCGACCGGATCGAGCTGCTTGGTCTCGAGCGTGCTGTTGTAGACGTAGCGGCCGCCGCAATAGGCAACCTGCGGCTCGCGCTGGGTCACCTCGAAATGGTCATTGCCTTCCTTCAGATTCTTCCAAAACGGCATGTTCGGATCATGCCGGAAGCGGGCGAGGTTCTCGGCCGTCATGCGGAACGGGTAGGACTGGAATTGCACGCCCTTCTGCCCGCCGTTGAAGGATTCGCGCATCACCGCATAGATCTCTTCGATCTGCTCGTTCGTCATGGCGAAACAGCCCCGTGACGAACAGGTACCGTGCACCATGATGTCGCCGCCGTTGCGGCCCATCGCCTTTTCCATCGGGTTCGGATAGCCGACATTGAATGCCAGCCAGTAGGCCGAGTTGGGGTTCATCTGCGCCGGCGTCACGGTGTAAAAGCCCTCGGGAACCTGGCGGTCGCCCTCGCGCTTCTTCGGGCCGAGCTGGCCGGACCAGCGGCACACCGGATAGGTCTTGACGTGGACATAACGCCCCTCGGCGTTCTGCTTCCACATCTCGATCTCGGATTCCTTCTTGTAGGCCCGCAGCAAAACCGGTGAGTTCCGGTTGGTACCCTTCGACGCCATCAGCGACAGCGTATCGCCCGGAATCGGCGCATAGGCACGGGCCGGATAGCGGCTTCCCTCCTGCTGGCAGCCTGCGACCAGCAGGGCCGCGACGGAGGCGAAGGCGACTCGGAAGAAGTTGACTGACATGCACCGATCCTCGGAGCCGCACGTCCGGCCCCGGCTTCGATTAGAACTGTCAACCTTTAGGACATCTTACCGTCGCAACGGCAAGTGTGTCGGTATGGTTGACACTTCGTTGACGCCCCCCGGCCTCACGGCTTCCGGCCGATGGCCAGAAACTTATCTGCACGTTTCGCACGAATTTCCTCGCGCGAAAAGCCCGACAGGGCTGCAAGCGCCACATCGACGGCGTCCCCGGCGGCCTGCACGGCAGCGTCCGGGTCGCGATGCGCCCCGCCGGCCGGCTCGACAACGATGCCGTCGATCACCCCGAATCGCAGCAGGTCCTGCGCGGTGATCTTCATGTTGGTGGCAGCGTCCTGGGCTCTCGCGCTATCGCGCCAGAGGATCGAGGCCGACGCCTCGGGCGACGCGACCGTGTAGATCGCGTGCTCCAGCATCAGCACCGTGTTGCAGCTGGCGATGGCCACCGCCCCGCCCGAACCGCCCTCGCCGATCACCAGCGCCACATTCGGCACGCCGAGCGCGAGGCAGCAATCGGTCGAGCGGGCGATCGCCTCGGCCTGCCCGCGCTCCTCGGCGCCGATTCCCGGATAGGCGCCGGCGGTATCGACGATGCTGATCACCGGCAATCCGAAGCGATCGGCGAGTTCCATCAGCCGCACCGCCTTGCGGTAACCCTCCGGCATCGCCATGCCGAAATTGTGCCGGATGCGGCTGTCGGTGTCGGCGCCCTTTTCCTGGCCGATGACGCACACCGGCCGGCCGCGGAACAGGCCGATGCCGCCGATGATGGCCTCGTCCTCGCCGAAGCTGCGGTCGCCTGCCAACGGCGAGAAATCCTCGATGAGCTTTTGCAGGTAGTCGGCGCAATGCGGGCGCATCGGATGCCGCGCCACCATGGTCTTCTGCCAGGGCGTCAGCGCAGCATAAAGCTCGCGCAGCTGCTGGCGCGCCTTGCCCTCCAGCGTCTCGATTTCCTTGGCCAGGGCCGGCGAGCCGCTGGTCTCGGCTACGCCACGCAGCTCGTCGGCTTTCGCCTCAAGTTCGGCCACGGGTTTTTCGAAATCCAGATAGCTGCGCATCAGGAGACTGTCTGCACCGATGGCGGACGGGCGGACCCTGCCTCCCGCGTGACGAGGCCCGGCGGCGGAACACGCCGCGCCGATGCCGGACACATGGCCTGTCCCCGGAGGCGAGTCAAGGCAGCCGCGACCGCGCGACGAGCCCGCGCGAGGCCGGCACGAGCACCGGCGACATGCGCGCCGCCACCCGGCGCTGCGGCCGCACCGCTACGGGTCGGTACAGCGTCTTGGTCGCCTCGATCACGTGCACGCCGGCAAAAGGCAGCGACAGCGCCATGCCGGCCCGCTCCCACGCTCCGGCCGAGCTCAGGAAGCTGCGACGCGGAATCGGCGGCACATACAGGGCCTCCGTCCAGTGCACTGGCGAAAACAGCGCCTCCCGCAGCACCGCTGTCAGCTGCCGGCGCGAGAACGGTTGCCCCTGCCCGAACGGCGTCGTGTCCATGCGCGCCCAGACGCCGCGCCGGTTGGGTGCAACGAGAATCAGTCGCCCGCCCGGGTTGAGCACGCGCCACATCTCGGCCAGCAGCTCGCCGGGGTTCTCACCCGTCTCCAACGCGTGCACGACGAGGATCCGGTCGACCACCCCATCGGCGAGCGGCATCATGTCGAGATCGGCCAGCAACGAGGCCGAGAGGCCCTGGGACGGCCAGTTCACCACCCCCTGTGCCGCCGGCATGGCGGCCAGCACCCGCTCGGCTTCGCCGACGAAACCGTCCAGATAGGGGGTCGCATACCCCACCCCCAGCATCGCCAGTCCGCCAACCTGCTCCCAGCGGGACCGGATCGCCCGGCCCAGCAGCCGTCGCGCCACGGCACCGAGCGGCCCGTCATAGAAGGTGCGTAGATCGACGACATCGAGATGCATGCGCAATCCGCCGGGCAGGGATGCCCGATCCCCATCAAGCAGAAG
The DNA here is from genome assembly GCA_040380755.1 of Methylobacteriaceae bacterium. GTDB lineage: Bacteria > Pseudomonadota > Alphaproteobacteria > Rhizobiales > Beijerinckiaceae > Alsobacter. The sequence continues at coordinate 19,228 of JBEIIL010000015.1, forward strand.
GCCGTTGCCCGATGCAAGCCGCGCCACCTAAGGTGCCGCCATTCAACGGAGACTACGCCATGCCGGCAGAGATCCGCCAGTTCCTGTGTGCGACCGACAATTTCGGCGTGCTTATCCATGATCCCGCAACCGGGGCCACGGCCTCGATCGACGCCTGCGACGAAGCCCCCATCATGGCGGCACTGCAGGAGGCGGGCTGGACGCTCACCGACATCCTCGTCACCCACCATCACGACGACCATATCGCTGCCATCCCGGCGCTGAAGGCCCGCACCGGTGCACGGGTGACCGGCCCAGCCCATGACCGGGACCGGATTGCCGATCTGGATGTGGTGCTGCGCGCCGGCGACACGGTCTCGGTCGGCACCCTGGTGGCCCATGTGATCGAGACGCCCGGCCACACCCTCGGGCACATTGCCTACAGCTTCCCGGCCGACCGGCTTCTATTCGCCGGCGATACCCTGTTTTCCATGGGCTGCGGCCGCCTGTTCGAGGGAACGCCGGCCGACATGCTGCGCTCGCTGGGAAAGCTGGCGGCTCTGCCGGACGATACCCGGGTGTATTGCGGCCACGAATACACGCTGTCGAACGCCCGCTTCGCCCTCAAGGTCGACCCGGATAACGCCGCGCTGCAGGCCCGCGCCGCCGAGGTCGAGGCGCTGCGCGCCGCTGGCCGCGTCACGCTGCCCACCACCATCGGGCTCGAGAAGGCCACCAACCCCTTCCTGCGGGCCGACAACGCCGCGATCGCCGCCACGCTCGGCCGTGCCGGCCAGTCGCCGCTCACGGTCTTCACCGAGCTGCGCGAGCGCAAGAACAGGGGCTGAGCATGCACGACCTGTCGGCCGCCGAGGTTGTGCGCCTGCTGGATCTCGCCCCCCATCCGGAGGGCGGGTTCTACCGCGAGACCTTCCGCGACCAGGCGGCCGGCCCCACGGGCCGGGCGGCCTCGACGGCGATCTATTACCTGCTCGGGGCCGGTGACGTCTCGGAGTGGCATCGGGTCGACGCCGCCGAGACCTGGCACTTCTATGCCGGCGCGCCGCTGGTCCTCACCGTGTCCCCCAACGGCCATGATGCCGAGGCGCGGCACCTGGGGCCGGGGCTGACCGCCGGCCAGCGGCCGCAGATCATCGTGCCGGCTGGCTGGTGGCAGACAGCCACCAGCCTGGGGGCCTGGACGCTGGTCGGCTGCACGGTGGCGCCTGGCTTCGACTTCGCCGGCTTCGAGCTGGCCCCACCGAACTGGCGGCCGGTGCCGCGGGGGGCGTGATGCAGCCTCTCGCCGACGTTGCTCTGGTACAGGCGCTGGAGCGCCACAGCGGCCGGGCCTGGCCCGCCGCCGAGATCGTCCGCCTGAACGGCTGGGAGCTGCGCCTGACGCCGGGCTCGCGGTCGCGGCGCGTCAACTCGCTGACGCCGATCGACCCGGTGCCTGGCCAGTTCGCCGAGACGCTGGCGCTGGCCAGGGTCCTCTGTGGCCAGCACGGGCTGACCTGCACGGTGCGCCTCAACCCGCTGGCCGGCGAGGAGCCGTACCGGATCCTCGCCGGGATGGGGCACAGCGAGGCTGATACGACCTCGGTGCGCGTCGTCGCCCTCGATGGCACGGCAACGCCATCTTCCGACGTCACCCTTGCCGATAAACCGACCGCGGACTGGCTGTCGGGCATGGCGGCGGCCGGGGCAGAGACCGACGAGCGGGCAGTGATCGCCCGCCTGATCGAGGCCGTCACCATGCCGCAGGCCTTCGCCATCCGCTGCGACGGCCAGGGCACACCGGTGAGCTTCGGCCGCGCCGCGGCAGCAGACGGGGTGGCCGGACTGTTCCACATTGCCACCCGCCCCGACCAGCGCGGCCACGGCCATGCCGGGACGGTCGTGGCCGGCCTGCTCGCCTGGTGCGCGGCCCAGGGCGCCCGCAAGGCCTACCTGCAGGTCGTGGCGGCCAATGCGCCGGCGCTGGCAGTCTATGACCGGTTCGGCTTTCGCGAGGCCTACCGCTACGCCTACGTCACGCTCTGACGCGGTCGCAGCCGGTCCCACGACGCGCACACGGCGCCGCCGACGATCAGCGCGGCGGCCGCGGCCAGCGTCCATGTCGCGGGCGCATAGCCGGCAACCACTAGGATCAGCGTCGACAGCACCGGCGCCGCGTAGGAGGCGACGCCGAGAAAGCCGATGTCGCCATGCTTGACCCCATGGTCCCACAAATAGAACGCCGCCCCCACCGGCCCGAGGCCGAGGCCGAGCACCGCCAGCCATTGCGTCGTGCCTTGCGGCCACACTGTCGTCTCGAAGGCGAGATGGCACGCCAGCGACAGCGCCGCCGTCGCCAGGCAGAACCCCGTCACCGCATCGGTCGGAACGCTGCCGAACCGGCGTGACAGCACCGAATAGCCCGCCCAGACAAACGCACAGGCGAGCGCCAGCGCGTAACCCGGCAGATAGCGCGCCTCGAGTGCCAGCCCCGGCCCCTTGCCGGCGACCAGCAGCACGACCCCGGCGAGACCGGCGACCGCACCGACGACGTGGCGCGCCCGCAGGCCCTCACCCGGCAACAGGGCCGAGAACAGCACGATCAGCAGGGGCCACAGATAGGCGATGAGCCCGGCGTCGGCCGGCGGGGCCAGCCGCAGTGCTGCAAAATACAACGCATGGTAGCCAAACAGGCCGCCGATCCCCAGCAGCCAGACCGGCGCGGGCTGCCACAGCGCCGCCATCGCCCCCGGGCGCACAAACCAGCTCGCGGCGCCGAGCCCCCCGCCGATGGCGAACGTCATGGTGGCGAGCTGGAACGGCGGAATGACACCGGATGCCGCCGTCATCAGCGCAAGAGCCGACCACAGCGCGATTGCGCCGAGGCCGGCAAGGGTGGCGGAATCGAAACGCAGCACGGACGGGCCTCCATTGCAGGCGCCCCTTCGTAAGGCGGGTGAGCGCCGCGCGCAAAGCCCGGAAAGCATCACCGCCACCGGCTTGCGCGCCCGAAAGACCGGCGTTACACTCAATTAATCAAATTTGATTATCGTTTTTCTATTGTTCAAATTTTTTAAACCATAGGTTGAAAAACAATGCTTTCAGACATCGCTTCCCACACGCCATCGGTCTCGGCCCTGCGGGTAATCCACGGCGAACTCGTCGACCGGCTGCGGCGCGAGAATCCGGAGTTCAGAACGCTGATTCTGATCGAGCAGGCCATCGCCTCGCTGGAAGGTCAGGGTGCCACGCAGGCGCTCGACTGCGAAATCCTGCCGATGCTGGCACGCCGGCGGCGGGGCCGGCCAACCCAGGACGGGGACGCAACGCCCTTGCTCCATTCCGGATCCGCCAAGCCCTTTGTCAGCCAGCGCGCCGCTGCCGAACAGGCGCTGCTGATGCGGGGCGAACCGGTGACGATCAAGGAATTGCTCGTGATGGTTGCAGAGCACGGCGCGCAGGTCCGAGGCGTCCGTCCGCAGGCGACCCTGTCGTCGAACCTGTCGCAGGATCCGCGCTTCGGCCTCGTCAACTATCGCGGCGAGGTCTGCTGGTGGCTGGCCGGCCGGGCGCTCCCCGGCGACGGCGCGCCGGCCCGCGTCCCCGCCGTACCGTCCATCGCGGCTAGCCGGTGACCACGTCCACGCCAGGGAGGGCGCGGACGCGGCGGCGTTAGACCATGTACTGGCCGCCGTTGATCGTCAGCGTCGAACCGGTGATCCAGGCGGCCTCGTCGCTGGCAAGGTAGACCACCGCGGCGGCGATCTCTTCGGCCTGGCCGAGGCGGCCCGCCGGGATCTGCGGCAGGATCTTCGCCTTGAGCACCTCTTCGGGCACCGCCTGCACCATTTCGGTGGAGACGTATCCCGGCGCGATGACGTTGACGGTGATGCCCTTGGTGGCGTTTTCCTGCGCCAGCGCCTTGCTGAACCCGATCACGCCCGCCTTGGCGGCGGAGTAGTTCGTCTGCCCCATCTGGCCCTTCTGGCCGTTCACCGACGAGATGTTGATGATGCGGCCGAAATTGCGCGCCCGCATGCCGTCGATCACCGGCCGGGTCATCGTGAACATCGAGTCGAGATTGGTGGTCAGCACCGCCCGCCACTGCTCCAGCGTCATCTTCTGGAAGAAGCCATCACGGGTGATGCCGGCATTGTTGACCAGCACGTCGATCGGGCCGATGTCGGCCTCGATCTGCTTGAGATTGGCGGCACAGGCATCCGCATCGGACACGTCGAACTTGTAGACCGGAATGCCCGTCTCGGCCTTGAACCGGTTCGCGGCGTCGTCATTGCCCGCGTAGTTGGCCGCGACGCTGTATCCCTTGGCGGCCAACGCCTTCGAGATCGCCGCTCCGATTCCGCGCGTCCCGCCGGTGACAACTGCAACCCTAGCCATGCGCTTTCCCTTTTTTCTGGTCGTTTCCTGTCGTGTTTCGCCGCGAGCGGCGCGGCGGTGGCGCACATTGGCGCCGCCGCCGGTGGTCTCGATTGGGGTCAGCGCTCAAGGCAGAGGGCGATGCCCATGCCACCGCCGATGCACAGCGTCGCGAGGCCCTTCTTGGCGTCGCGCTTCTGCATCTCGTGCAGCAGAGTCACCAGCACACGGGCGCCCGAGGCGCCGATCGGATGGCCAATGGCAATCGCGCCGCCGTTGACATTCACCTTGGACGTGTCCCAGCCCATGTCCTTGTTGACGGCGAGCGCCTGGGCGGCGAAGGCCTCGTTGGCCTCGATCAGGTCGAGATCGGAGACCTTCCAGCCGGCCTTCTCCAGCGCCTTGCGCGACGCCGGGATCGGGCCCGTGCCCATGATTGCCGGGTCGACGCCCGCGGTCGCCCAGGACTTGATGTGGGCCAGCGGCTTCAGCCCGCGCCGCTCGGCTTCCGCAGCCGTCATCAGCACCACGGCGGCGGCGCCGTCATTGATGCCCGAGGCGTTGCCGGCGGTGACCGTGCCGTCCTTCGAAAAGGCCGGCCGCAGCTTGCCGACGGCCTCCATGGTGGTGCCGGGACGGATGTACTCGTCCTGATCGACGATGATGTCACCCTTGCGCGAGGAGACCGTCACCGGAACGATCTCGTCGGCGAAACGGCCGGCCTTCTGCGCCGCCTCGGCCTTGTTCTGCGAGGCGACCGCGAACTGGTCCTGCTCCTCGCGGGTGAGCTGCCACTTGGTGGCGACGTTCTCCGCCGTGTTGCCCATGTGGTAGCCGTGGAACGCGTCCATCAGCCCGTCGCGCAGCATCGTGTCGATGTATTTCAGGTCGCCCATCTTGGTGCCGTTGCGCAGATGCGCGGCGTGCTGGGCCTGCGACATGGATTCCTGGCCGCCCGCGACAATGATCGTGGCGTCGCCATTGGCGATCTGCTGCATGCCGAGCGCCACGGCGCGCAGGCCGGATCCGCACAGCTGGTTGAGTCCCCATGCGGTAGCCTCCTGCGGCACGCCGGCCTTCATGGCCGCCTGGCGGGCCGGGTTCTGGCCTTGCCCGGCAGTGAGAATCTGGCCGAGGATCACCTCGTCCACATCCTCGGGTGCAACATGGGCCCGCTCGAGCGCCGCCTTGACGGCGATGGCGCCAAGCTCGTGCGCTGCCGTGTTGGCAAACGCGCCGTTGAAAGATCCGACGGGCGTGCGCGCCGCGCCGACGATGACGATGTCCTGACCAGCCATGATGGCTTCTCTCCGATGTCGCATGAGCGTCCACGCCGCCGTCCACATGGGGCAACGTGCCGAAGTATCGCGGCATCTTTCGGCTGCCGTTAACGGAGCGTCAAGCTCGGAGGAACCCCAACGGCCTTATCCTTTCGAGGCCCTGCCTGCCGCCGGTTTGGGCAGCCTGAACGTTTCCCTTTCCGGGCTGCGGCAAATTTGTCTATCGTTACGCCACGCAGCCCGCGTCCTCTCTGGGCGGAGAGCCCTGTCCGCCGGCGTGAGATCATGGCGACCGAGACAAAGCCGACCGTTATCAAGAAATACGCGAACCGCCGCCTGTACCACACCGGCACCAGCACCTACGTCACGCTCGATGATCTGGCCGGCATGGTGAAGAAGGGCGAGGACTTCGTGGTCTTCGACGCCAAGACCAGCGATGAGATCACCCGGTCGGTTCTAGCCCAGATCATCTTCGAGCAGGAGGGCAAGACCGGACAGAATCTTTTGCCAATCTCCTTCCTGCGGCAGCTGATCCGCTTCTACGGTGACAGCATGCAGTCGCTGGTGCCGAGCTACCTCGAATACTCGATCCAGACCCTGACACAGAACCAGCAGAAGTTTCGCGAGCAGGTGCATCAGGCCTTCGGCGGCAATTCCTTCGGCACGACGGCCTTCGCCGCCATGGAGGAGCAGGCTCAGAAGAACATGACGATGTTCCGCGAGGCGCTGAAGATGTTCACGCCCTTCCCGCTGCAGCCCGGCACTGTCGCTGATGGAACGGTGCCTGAGCGGCCTGCCGACAGCGGCGAACTCGACGAGCTCAGGCGCCAGCTGACCGACGTGCAGAAGCGCCTCGACAAGCTGTCAGGCTGAGGGCCGTCCTAGAGAGCCACCGAAACCGGCGGGACGGGCATGCTGGCCTCGCCGAACAGTTCGCCTTGCAGATACTCGATGCCCCAGCCCTCGAGCATCCGTGCTGTTTCCTCGTCCTGCACCCATTCGGCAACGATGCCGACGCCGAGGTGCCGGGCGAGGTCAACGAGCGTGCGCACGAAGAAGCGGTCGTCGGTCGAGCGGCCGAGATTCTGCACGAAGGCCCCGTCGATCTTCACCAGGTCGACATTCAGGTCGCGCAGGTGCCGGAACGAGGTGTGGCCCGAGCCGAAATCATCGATCGCGACCCGCACGCCGAGCGCACGCGTCGCCGCGATGCTGCGCTGGGTGGCTTCCAGATCCTCGATGGCGCAGGTCTCGGTCAGCTCGACGATCAGGCGCTGCGCCAGGCTCGGCTGCGCCGCCAGATGCCCGCCGAGTGCACCGATCCAGTCCGGGTGATGCGCCGTCGCGCTCGACACGTTCATCGACAGGCTGAGCGCCGGGTCTTCGGCAAGCGCCGCCACCGCGAGCTCGAGCACGCGGTGGTCGAGCAGCTGGACGAAGCCGAGCTTCTCGATCAGCGGCACGATCTGCGAGGCCGGCATCAGCGTGCTGTCGACCCGGTGGACGCGCACCAGCGCCTCGTAAAAGGCAATCTCGCGGCTGTGCGAGGCAACGATGGGCTGGCGCGCCAGCACCACGCGGCGCTCGTTGAGCGCGGTAACGATCTCGTCGGTGAAGCGGCGGTTGCTTTGCCGGCGCTCGTCACGGCGCCGGTCCGGCGCATAGGCCACGTAGGCACGCGCCGGAGAGGCCTTGGCGTCGGCCAGCGCTTCCTCGGCATGCTGCATCGCCAGCGCCGCCGTCGGCCCGAAGCGTGGCAGCAGCACGGCGCCGATCACCACGTTGGCATGCACCGATCCGGCCGTCGTCTCGGCCGGAGCCGCCTTGATGGCCTCGGCAAAGCGGACCGCCGCAACCGGAAGCTGCTCTTCCGAGCAGCCCAACAGGGCCACACCGAGCTTGTTGCCGGAATAGCGGGCCAGCGTATCGCCGCGCCGCATGACACTCCGCAACCGCTCGGCGATCGCGGCGATCACCTCGTCGGCCACGTCGAAGCCGTAGGCCTCGTTCAGCCCGCCCAATCCGTCGATGCCGATCAGCGCCAGCGCCAGGGTCTTGTGCTCGCGCCGGCAGCGGACGATTTCGTCGGCCAGAAGATCGGAGAGCTGCTGGCGGGTCAGCCCGCCAGTCAACTCGTCGCACTGGCCGGACCGGCCGCCTTTGCCGGCCGCAGGTTGCGGCACGATCCGCACCACCCCATGCACGCGCCCCGGCCGGCCGTCGATGCCGCCGAACCAGCGGCCGGTATCCTCGAGCCAGAGGGTTTCGCCCGATGACGCCTTGAAGGCATAGCTGGTCTGGAACGGAACGCCGTGGCCGACATCGCGCTGCGAGGACCGCATCACCGCGTCGTAGCGCGACAGTCCGGAATCGGCCACGATCATCCGCGCATAAGCGCGGCCGCTGGCGATCGCCGTCCCGCCGGGAGCTTTCAGTGTCGTCGTGGCGTTGCCGCCCCAGTCGATCCGGTCGGTATCGATGCTCCAAGTATAGACGGTCTCGCCGATCGAGGAGAGCACCGCCCGCAGGTCTGTCGCGACGGGACCTGATCCCTCGCCGAGGCGGTTGCGCTCGTTCGGCTGGCTCATCTCGCTCATGCGCGTCCGTGCCCTGGTCTGTCACGGCCCGGCCGCCGACGGCAAACCCGTGGCCGCCCGAGTCCCGGAACGGGACGCCGCTGCTGAAAATCGCCTCCGGATAGTGCTCTGAATGCGGTTAATGCCGCGTTAAGATGCGGCACGGGCCTTGCTGCGCGAGGCTCAGGGCGTCCACGCGAAGACGCCGTCGGAGGTGCGCATGGCGGACAGAAAGGGTGTGGGGACTGGGGCTCTCGATCGGCCGGGCTTGCCGGTCGCTGGCCATGGCGCCGATGGCGCTCGCACCCGGTCGACAGCCGGGCCAGGAAGCCCGGGCCTGAGGTCCTGCCCGGGCTTCCTGGCCCAGCTCCTGGCGCTGCGCGCCGGCATGCCGTCCCAGCGGCTCAAACGCAGAGCGGCGCCCGAAGAAGGCGCCGCGGCCTACAGGTCGGATGCGGCCCGTCCGGCGCGGCGCCTGCCGCGCCGCCGCCTCGACGTGCTGGCCTGATCAGGCTTCCGACTTGACCTTGAGAACCTGGCGACCGCGATACATGCCGGTCTTCAGGTCGATATGGTGCGGACGGCGCAGCTCACCCGAATCCTTGTCTTCCACATAGGTGGGAGCCGCCAGCGCATCGGCGGAGCGGCGGAAGCCGCGCTTCATCGGGGAGGTCTTTCGCTTCGGAACAGCCATGGGAGTCTCCGGTCGGACGGGCGTGAAGCAGCCTCCGGCCGCCAGCCGCAAAATCGAAGGCAGGCTTATACAGGCAACCGCCCCGCATGGCTAGCCGGGCGGCGAGGACATTTTCGCACCACCGCCCAGGCACCCGGTCAGCCCCCCGGCCGCAGCCAGCCGCGCGCCCGTCACGGCGGCCAGCCGCGCATGGTGGCGGCCGGGCCTGGCGGCATTGCGGACGATCGGATTGGGCAGCGCCGCGGCGAGCAACGTTGCCTCGCGCACGCCCAGCGCTGCAGCCGGACGGCCGAACAGGCGCTCCGCCGCCGCTTCGGCGCCGAAGATGCCGGGGCCCCACTCGGCAATGTTCAGATACACCTCCATGATCCGCCGCTTCGGCCAGACGGCGTCCAGCAGCAACGCCAGCGGAACCTCCAGTGCCTTGCGCACATAGGAGCGTGACGGCCACAGGAACAGGTTCTTGACCGTCTGCATGGTGAGGGTCGAGGCCCCGCGCGACGGCCCGTCCTCGTCCGACAGCACCTCCGACAGCGCATCCCAGTCGACGCCGCGGTGGCTGCAGAACCTTGCGTCCTCCGACACGATCACGGCCGCCGCGAGCTGCGGTGCGATGGCCTCGAGCGGCACGTAGCGCCGGTCCACCGGCTGGCCTGTCACCCAGCGCGCCAGCATAAGCGTCGAGACTGGCGGCAGGACGCGCCAGGCCACGATCAGGACCACAAGCAGCGCGACAATGGCGGACACGACCAGCACCAGCGCGCGCAGCGCACGCCCCAGCAGGCGCCCGGGTCGGGCGCGGTGGCTGTCCGCAGGGGCCTCGGGGCGGGCCATGGCCCAGCCTTGACCGATCCGGCCCGATAGGGCAAGCCAGCCTCATGCTCCGGGGCCCGACAGCCGAGGGGATCCGCAATGCCCGATCCTGACCGTTCCGCCGAAACCTTCGATGAGAGGCTCGCTGCCTGCGCGGCCGCGGTCGAGAAGGTGCTGGATCGCCTGCTCGACGCAGAGACGACAGCCGGCGAGATTGCCCGTCCGACCCGCCTGATCGAGGGCATGCGCTACGCGGCGCTGGGTGGCGGCAAGCGTCTGCGGCCCTTCCTTCTGGTCGAATCCGCGGCCCTTCTGGGTTGCGCCGGACCAGGCGTGCTGCGCGCGGCGGCAGCGCTCGAGATGGTGCACTGCTATTCGCTCGTCCATGATGACCTGCCGGCCATGGATGATGACGCGATGCGCCGCGGCCACCCGACCCTGCACAAGGTGCAGGACGAGGCCGCCGCGATCCTCGCCGGCGACGCCCTGCTGACCCTGGCCTTCGACATCATGGCCGATCCGCAGACCCACCCCGATCCGGCGGTGCGCATTGGCCTCGTTGCGGGTCTCGCCCGCGCCTCGGGCGTCGGCGGAATGGCAGGCGGCCAGATGCTCGACCTGGAGGCGGAAGGCCGGTATGCGGGTGGCGTTCCCGTGCTGCAGGATGAAGCCGGCGTGCGCCGGCTGCAGGCGATGAAGACCGGAGCGCTGCTCGCCTTCGCGGCCGAGGCCGGTGCCATCATCGCCGCGGCACCGGCCGAGGATCGCGCCGCATTGCTGGCCTACGGCAAGGCGCTGGGCGCGGCCTTCCAGGTGGCCGACGACATTCTCGACTGCGAGGCCTCGGCTGAGGCGCTCGGCAAGGCCACCGGCAAGGATGCTGCTCGCGGCAAGGCGACACTCGTCGGCGCACTCGGCCTCGAGAAGGCGCGCGCCGAGCGCGACCGGCTGGCGCTGGCCGCCGGGCGGGCGCTGTCGGGGTTCGGCCCGGAGGCTGACGTGCTGCGCCACGCCGCCCGGTTCGCCGCCGAGCGGAGGTCGTGACAGGCATCGGACCCGCCCGGGTCGGGCTGGCCGGCCTCCTGCTGGCGAGATCGCGGCTCCTGTGTTCGGTTCTGGTGGGACTGGCCGCCGGCTATGCGTGGCAGCTCGTTGATCCATCCCTGTCGAGCCGACTTCTGGCCGGCTGGAACGCCGGTGCGCTGCTGTACCTTGTGTTGGTCGGCGCCATGATGCTGCGCGCCGACATCGACGACATCCGCCGCCGGGCGGCGAGCTTCGACGAGCCGCTGCCGGTGATTCCGCTCCTGATCGTGGCGGCGACGGCCGCCAGCTTCGCTGCCATCGTCATCGAACTCGTCAACGCCCGTTCGGGCGGACGCGTCCACGGCGGGGCACTGGCGATGGCTGCGATTACCGTGGCGGTCTCCTGGACACTGAGCCACACGGTCTTTGCGCTGCACTACGCGCATCTCTTCTACCACCCGAGCCAGGGCGAGCGCGGCCACGGTCTGCAGCTGCCCGGCGGCGAGGATCCGACCTATGCGGACTTCATGTATGTCGCCTTCGTGATTGGCTGTGCGACACAGACCGCCGATGTCTGCTTCACATCCCGCGCCATGCGCAGCATCGGCCTGATCCACGGCATCGTGGCCTTCGTGTTCAACACGGCGGTGCTCGCGCTCACCGTCAACATTGCCGCGAGCCTGCTCGGCCAGGGCTGACGGCGGCATCCGGCGCACGGCAGCTGCACGTTATGGTTGATGAAATCCTATCCTGACTCCTAAACCGCTAAATGCTAGAGAGATCCGCGCCCGTCTCCGGAGCGCGAGGTCAGGGTTGCGTAAATGACCCGTTGGGCGCCTTTTCTGCTGCTGGCCGCCGGCGTTCCGATCGCCGCTGCGCTCGGACTCGGCGGTGCCGGCCCCGGCGCTCAGGAGCCGCGCTGGACGACCCGCACCATCGACCGGGGCAATATCGTCGCCCATGTCGTCGTTCCGGCCCGCCTGACCCGCGAGGCAGACCGGCAGACGCTGGTGGCGGCGGTTGATCTCGTTGATCTTGGCGGCCTGCGCACCGGACAGCCGGTGGACGTGAGCATTGGCGGCCGGGACGGGCTCGGCACCGTCAGCCGCGTGATGATCGCACCGCGACCGGGATCGGACGTGCCTCCCTCGGCCGCGCAGGTCGAGGTCCAGGCGGCGATAGCGGACCTGACGGACGGCGGTGCGGCCGTCCTGCGCATCGTCTCCGAGCGGCGCGACACGGTGCTCCGCATTCCTAACGCTGCGCTCGCCTGGCGGCCGACAGGCATGCCGGCAGAGCCCGTGCAGGGCCACCACGGTCTCTTCCACATGCGCACGCTGGCCGGGTTCGTCGACGGGATCCGCCACGATCTGGGGCTCGACGCGGCGCAGGAACGGGTGCTGGAGGCCGCGCTTGCCGAGGCACGGGCGGCGGCCTTCTCGGATGCCGGCGGCGATGCCGACCCGGCGCTGCGGCGCGAGCGAACCAAGCAGCTGCGCCGCGACCTCGTCGCCCGCATCGGTGCGGACCTCACCCCGGCGCAGCGTCTGAAGCTACAGGACCTGCTTGCCGCCCGCATCGAGAGCAAGCGCCGCGGCGACACCCATGCCGGCCGGTTCTCCATCCTCGAGGATGGCCGGCCGCGCGAAATCACCGCCCGCCTCGGCGCGACCGACGGCCGCTATACCGAACTCGTCGGCGCTCCCGTGGACGTCGGCACGGTGGTCATCATTGGCGAGCCCCGCAGCCGCCTGGGCGTCCTGGGGTTCTGACCGGCTGCCCGGCGGGTCAGCCGGTGCGCCGCTGTTCGGCGCCGAAACGCCGGTCGATATAGTCGGTCACCATGGCCTTGAAGTCGGCCACCAGCGTCGGCCCGCGCAGCGTCGCCACCTTGCGGCCGTCGACGAACACCGGTGCGGTCGGCGCCTCGCCGGTGCCGGGCAGCGAGATGCCGATATCGGCATGCTTGGACTCGCCCGGCCCGTTGACGATGCAGCCCATGACGGCAACGTTGAGCGTCTCGACGCCGGGGTGCGTCGTCTTCCACTCCGGCATCGACGCCACGATCCAGTCCTGGATGTCGCGGGCCAGCTCCTGGAACACGGTCGACGTCGTCCGGCCGCAGCCAGGGCAGGCGGCCACCAGCGGCACGAAGGTGCGGAATCCCATGGTCTGCAGCAGCTCCTGCGCGACCTTGACCTCGACGGTGCGGTCGCCGCCCGGCTCGGGCGTCAGCGACACCCGGATCGTGTCGCCGATGCCGTCCTGCAGCAGGATGCCCATGGCGGCCGACGAGGCGACGATCCCCTTCGAGCCCATGCCGGCCTCGGTCAGCCCGAGATGCAGGGCGTGGTCGGTGCGCGCGGCGAGCATCCGGTAGACCGCGATCAGGTCCTGCACCGCCGACACCTTGGCGGACAGGATGATCCGGTCACGCCCGAGCCCGATCTCCTCCGCCCGGACCGCCGACAGCAGCGCCGACTGCACCATCGCCTCGCGCGTCACCGCGCGGGCATCGAGCGGCTGCGCGGCGGCCGCGTTGATGTCCATCAGATGGGTGAGGAGCTCCTGGTCGAGCGAGCCCCAGTTGGCGCCGATCCGCACCGCCTTGCCGTGCTTCAGGGCCATCTCGACGATCGCCGAGAACTGCCGGTCCTTCTTATCCTTGAACCCGACATTGCCCGGGTTGATCCGGTACTTGTCGAGCGCCTCGGCGCAGGCCGGATGGTCGGCCAAAAGCTTGTGGCCGATATAGTGGAAGTCGCCGACGAGCGGCACCGTCACGCCCCGCCGCGCCAACCGGTCGCGGATATGCGGCACGGCGGCGGCCGCCTCGTCACGGTCGACGGTGATGCGCACCACTTCAGAACCGGCCCTGGCCAGCGCCACCACCTGGGCAACGGTGCCGTCGATATCGGCCGTGTCGGTGTTGGTCATCGACTGCACGACAATCGGCCCCCCTCCCCCGACCGTCACCGTGCCCACCCGGACCGGGACAGTCTGGTGGCGCGGGCCGGGGCCAGCGGACACGGGAACGGGGAGGCAATCGGGCACGGACAGGGTCATCGGGGTGTCTCGGCGGCTACGCAAAGGTCGGTGGTCACGGGCGCGCAATGGGCACAACGCCCGGCCAGTTCAAGCACGCGGGCATGGGGCGTGAAACCCTGCCGTTCTGCGAGCCGGGTCAGCGCTGCACGAAGGTCGTCGGACACGGCCTCGTCAACCCCGCCGCAACGCTCGCAGATCATGAACACGACGAGGTCGTCGCGCCCATGCTGGAACGGGCAGGCGATGAAGGCATTGCGGCTTTCAATTCGATGCACAAAGCCGTTGTGCAGCAGGAACTCGAGGGCTCGATAGACGCTGATGGGTGCGGGGCGGGCCAGCCCGGCCGCGCCGACGCGGTCCGCAAGCTCATAGGCACTCACCGGCCGGTGCGTGGCATAAAGCGCCGCCAGGACCTCGCGGCGGATCGGCGTGAGCCGTAAACCACGGCTGCGGCAGGCGTCTTCGGCCCGGAGCAATGCCATCGGCGCCCGCGCCGCATGGTCATGCGCGTGGGCGCAGGGCTGCGCCGCCGCCGCCGTGCCGGCTTGCACCGCATCGGGATGGACTTTTTGGATCACGCGCGGTCCCGCCATAAGGCCCTCCGTCGGCGCAGTGTAGCAGGCCCGCCGGGCTGGTGCAGCTTTGCGCCACCGTCATCTGGACCCTATGCTGCGCTGCGAAAACACGAATGCGCAGCCTGCGCAATCAGGGAGAGATGTCCATGTCGCTTGCAGGAAAGTCGGCCGTCGTCACCGGCTCCACGTCGGGCATCGGCCTGGCCATCGCCCGGGCCTTCGCCAGGGAAGGTGCGAACGTCGTCATCAATGGCTTCGGCGATGCTGCCGCCATCGAAACGGAGCGCGCCGGGATCGAAGCCGAGTTCAAGGTCCAGTGCGCCTATTCGGGCGCCGACATGTCCAAGCCCGCCGAGATCACCAAGATGATCACGGACGCGGAGGCCCGCTTCGGGGCGGTCGATATCCTCGTCAACAATGCCGGCGTGCAGTTCGTGTCCCCGGTCGAGGACTTCCCGCCCGAGAAGTGGGACATGATCATTGCCATCAATCTTTCGGCCGCCTTCCACGCGATCCGCGCGGTGGTGCCGGGCATGAAGGCCCGCAAATGGGGCCGGATCATCAACACCGCCTCCGCCCACTCGCTGGTCGCCTCGCCGTTCAAGTCGGCCTATGTGTCGGCCAAGCACGGCATCGCCGGCCTGACCAAGACCATCGCCCTGGAACTGGCGACCCACGGGGTCACGGTCAACAGCATCTCGCCGGGTTATGTCTGGACGCCGCTGGTCGAGCGTCAGATCCCCGACACCATGAAGGCCCGTGGCCTGACGCGCGAGCAGGTGATCAACGATGTGCTGCTCCAGGCCCAGCCCACCAAGGAGTTCGTCACGGTGGAGCAGGTGGCGGGGCTGGCGGTGTTCCTGACCAGCGATGCGGCATCGCAGATGACCGGCACCAACTTGCCGATGGACGGCGGCTGGACAGCCGGCTGAGCGCTTCGCCGGCGCAACGCCGGCCCCGCGGTCCGGCCTTGCGTCAGTCTCGCGACTGCACAACGGCCTGCACGCGGGCCGGCAGCGCCCGCCAGTCGACCGGCTTGCTGATGAACGCCACTGCACCGTTCGCCATCGCCCGTTCGCGGGAGTGGGGATCGGTGCGGCCACTGCAGACGAGGACCGGCACGTCGCCTGAGGCGTTGACCGCCGCGATCATCGCGAAACTGTCGAGCCCGGGCACTTCGAGGTCGAGCATCACCAGCGCGAATCCGCCGGCCGCGACGGCGGCCTCTGCGGACGCTCCGTCGGCACAGGCCACAACCTCAAGGCCAATGCCGCCAAGCGCGGCGCCCGCCAGCTTGCGGAAGATCGCGTCGTCGTCGATCACGAGAATCCGGGGCTGAATCATCGATGAAGTGTCACGCCGTCATGCCCGCCTGTCCATCCCGGAGGCGACGCAAATTGCGGGGCTGGCGTCAGATTTATCGTTATTAATACATGAATAAATTGAATTGTATTTAGCAGACCACCCAAACGGAAGCTTTCTGCGATCGCGCTAAGATCTGGCCTCGACTGCACCGGGCGGCACAGGCCGGGCAGATCGCGGGGACAGGCCGATGACGACGAGCGACGGGGCGCAGGCTGCGGCGGGGGTGAAGGGGACGATTGCACGGCTGAGAAGCCGGCTCCGGAACCGGCCCGATTCCGAACACGAGATGACGATCAACCGGCTCGCCATTCTCAGCCTCGTCCTGGGCTATCTGATCGTGGCCTCGGCGGCCGGCAACCCGAGCGCCATCGACATGTTCGAGAAGGCCGGGGCGCTGTTCGAGGCCCATTACCTGATCGCTTTGGCGCTGTTCGTGCACATCTGCGCGTTTCCCGGCGTATCAAGAGCCCGCCGTCTCATCGCGCTAACAGCCGACATCGCGGCTATCTCTTACGGCATGCATGTCGGCAACGATGCCACCAGCCTCGCCTACCCGCTCTATCTTTGGACGGTGTTCGGCAACGGGTTTCGCTTTGGCGTCACCTATTTGTACATCGCGACCCTGCTGGCCACGGCAGGCTTCGCGGCCGTCATGGCCACGACGCCCGTGTGGCACGACAACCTGACCCTCTCGGCGGGCCTGCTCGTCGGCCTTGTCGTTCTGCCTCTCTATGTGGGCGTTCTCATCCGCAAGATCTCCGAGGCCAAGTTGCAGGCAGAGGCGGCGAGCCGCGCCAAGACCCTGTTTCTCGCCAGCGTCAGCCACGAGCTGCGGACACCGCTCAATGCCATCATCGGTCTCGGCGACCTGCTGCGCGAGGACCCCGGCCTCACCCGCGACCAGCGCGACATGTCGCGGACGATCACCTCGGCGGGCCGCTCGCTGCTCGGCCTGATCAATGGACTTCTCGACCTGTCGCGCATGGAAGTCGGGCAGATGCCGGTGGAGAGCAAGCGCTTCGACTTGCACGGGCTGCTGCGCGACGTCCACAGCATGGTGGCGGTACAGGCCACGCGGAAGGGCCTGCGCGTCGGCCTGTTCATCGCCGCCCCGACGCCGCGCTGGGTGGTGGGTGACCCCGAGCGGCTGCGCGAGATTCTCACCAACCTCGCCGGCAATGCCATCAAGTTCACCGAGCAGGGCGAAGTCAGCCTGCTGGTCCGCGCCGAAGCGGACGGGCGGCTGCGCTTCGAGGTTGTTGACACCGGGATCGGCATCGCGCCCCACGCGCACGCCAGGATCTTCGAAAGCTTCACCCAGGCCGACGAGACCATCTCCAACCGCTTTGGCGGCACCGGTCTCGGCCTCAGCATCGTTAAGCGCCTCGTCGAGATGCAGGACGGACGCCTGGGCCTCGACAGCGCACCAGGAAGGGGCAGCACCTTCTGGTTCGAGCTGCCGCTGGAAGCCCAGGAGGGCGGCAGCGTCCCCGAGCCCGAGCGCGTGCCACTGGTCGTCCTGACGCGGGACCGGGCCCTGACTGGTTGGCTCTCCGATCTCGGTCACCCCGTCCAGGATGCAACGGCTATCGATGCCGCTGCGGCGCTGGCAGCGCAAACCCGCGACGGTCTGGTGGTGATCGACGAAGCCATGCCGGGCTGGCAGGCCGTGGCGGCCGCCCTCGCCGAGGCCTTTCCGGCCGGCATCCCGCCCCTGCTGCTGATGCGCAACCAGACGGACCCGCTCGACCCCAAGGTCCTGTCGCTGTTCTCAACCGCGCTGGACCGCAATGCAGGCCCTGCCGCATGGGCAAGGGCTTGCCGTGTCGCCCTGCCGGAACGGGACGATGTCGTCGCCGCACCGGTGGCGACCGGCGAGGACGGGCTGTCGGTGCTGGTGGCCGAGGACAACCTCGTCAACCAGAAGGTCATCCGCAAGGTGCTGATTGCCGAAGGTCACCGTGTCCATGTTGTCAACAACGGCGCGGAGGCCCTCCAGGCCCTGCAGCAGGGCGAGTTCGACATCGCGCTCATCGACATCAACATGCCGGTGATGAGCGGCCTCGAGGCCGCGCGGCTCTATGCCTTTGCTGTCGGCAGCGGGCGCGACGGCGTGCCGCTGGTCGCCCTCACCGCCGATGCGACCGAAGCGACCGCCCGCGACTGCGCCGCAGCCGGCATGGCGGACTGCATCACCAAGCCGGTGGACCGGACGCGCCTGCGTGCCATCCTGGCACAGCATGGGCGGCGCCGGTTCGCGGAGGCCTCGCTGGCCCCCGCCGACGGGTATGTCCCGGCGGCGGCAGCGGTGCTGAATGACGCCGCGGTTGCCATGCTGGTCGACCTCGGCGGATCCGACTTCGCCTCCGAATTGCTGGGCGACTTCCTCGTTGGGGCCGACCGCGCGATCGCCGACCTGCGCCGCGCCGCCGCCGACAACGACATGACAGCCTTCAGGGCGGCTGCCCATGCCCTGAAAAGCGCGGCAGGCAATGTCGGGGCAGACCGGATCGCCTGGCTCTGCACCTGCTGGGGCGATGAGCCGGCCAGGACGCTGGCCGAGCAGGCCAGCGACAATGTCCTGCTCCTGACCCAGGAACTCCATGCGGTTCAGTCTGCCGTGCAGACCCTGCGCAACGGCATGCTGCGCTCGCTGTCGGCAGCCTGACCTGCGTCAGAGCGCCGTCACCGCCTGCCTGGCGGAACGCTGCCGACGGCGCTGCGCCGCCGTCAGCTGCTCCATGCGCCGCAAATCCTGGTCGCCGAGGCTGAACGCCGCGTCGACCCACCGGTCGGTGACCGCCCGCAGCTCCTCGCGGCTGATCGGGTTCAGCAACTTGCGGATGCCGAAGAGGGTCTGGCGGGTCACGGAGGAGCGCCGGTTTGCGGCAATGTAGTCCTGCACCGCCATGGCCCCGCAGCCATCCTCGGCAACGATGTCGACCAGGCCCATCGCGTGCAGCTCCTCCGCGCCATAGAGACGTCCGCTGAGGATCATCCGCTCCGCCCGCACCGCATCCATGCGGCGCGACAGCAGGCTGTAGGCGCCCATGCCGGGGAACAGGTTGAACAGGATCTCCGGCAGGCCCAGCTTGGCGCTGCGCTCGGCAATCACCACGTCGAACGACAGAGCGGCCTCGAAGCCACCACCCAGCGCATCGCCCTCGACCAGCGCGATCGAGGTCAGCGGCAGGCCGACTCCAAGGTTGAGGTAGATCGCCTCGACACAGTCATACGCGTAGGAGCGCAGGCGCTCGCGGTCCCCGGCACGGATGACCGCAGCGAAAAAGGCGAGATCCCCGCCGAGGTTGAACATGCCCGGCGTCCGCGAGCCGAAGATGAAATAGCGCGGCGTCATCTCCGGAGACGACGGTGTCTCGATGCTGCGCCGCACCGCGTGGCGCAGCCCGATCAGCTCGCGCAGCAGGGCCGGCGTGAAATGCGGTGGCTCCTGGGTGTTCATGTGACACCACAGCACCCGGTCCTCGGACGTCCATTCCACGTCGATGGCGCGAAATCCCACGTCCAGCGGCGCCACCGGCGCCGGTGGCGGGACGAACAGTCCCGCGAGGCCTGGCGGAAGCGGCAGCCCATCGAGCGGGCCATGGACGGTGTCGAGTTGCATTGGCGTCCCTTCCGCAACTTTTCCGCAATCGAGCCCTAGGTTAATATTTTTTAACCCCTTTTACTGGCAATTGTGAAGAAATGGTTAACGCCGATATTTGGCGTCAAGAAATGACGTGATAATTAGTATTTATTAACCATAATTCAATGATTGATCTGCCCTCCGCTAAACAGGCTTCGCGTCGGCACCGTCCCGTCGCCGGCGATCGCACGCGTCTTGGCTCTAGACGCTGCGGGGAAAATCGCCCACCTTCCTGCAATCAGACGGCAGAACGGCGCCGGTCCTGCGGAGTTCAGAAAACACCATCATGGCGGGTGACGAGTTCATTCTGGAGACCGCAGGCCTCACCAAGGAGTTCAGCGGGTTCGTCGCCTTGCGGGACGTGTCGCTGCGGGTCAGGCGTGGCACGATTCACGCGTTGATCGGGCCGAACGGCGCCGGCAAGACGACATGCTTCAACATGCTGACCAAGTTCCTGCAGCCGACCCGCGGGACGATCCGCTACAAGGGTCGCGACATCACCGCGATGGCGCCGGCCGACATCGCCCGGCTCGGCTTGGTGCGCTCCTTCCAGATCTCGGCGGTCTTCCCGCACCTCTCGGTGCTCGAGAATGTCCGCATCGCCCTGCAGCGGACCCGCGGCGGCTCGTTCGATTTCTGGCGCTCGGACAGCGTCCTGCGCAGCTTCGACGGCCGCGCGCGGGAACTGCTCGACGACGTCGGACTGACAGGTTTCGAGGATGCGGCGGCCGTGGAACTGCCCTATGGCCGTAAGCGCGCGCTCGAGATTGCCACCACCCTGGCGCTTGAGCCCGAGATGATGCTGCTCGACGAACCGACCGCCGGCATGGGACACGAGGACGTTGAGCGTGTCTCTGCGCTGGTCAAGCGCGTCGCCGTCAACCGCACCGTGCTGATGGTCGAGCACAACCTCTCGGTCGTGGCGGGTCTGAGCGATACCATCACCGTCCTGGCCCGGGGCGAGGTGCTCGCCGAGGGCCCCTATGAGAGCGTGTCGAAGGATCCCAGCGTGATCGAGGCCTATCTGGGGACGGCGCATGACTGAGCTCCCGGCACCGCTGCTCGCCGTGAAGGGCCTTGAGGCCTGGTACGGCGAGTCCCACATCCTCCACGGAGTGGATGTCCGCGTCGGCCAGGGCGAGGTCGTGACCCTGCTCGGCCGCAACGGCGCCGGCAAGACGACCACGATGAAGTCGGTGATGGGCATGGTTGCCCAGCGCCGTGGTTCGGTGGTTTTCGACGGGCAGGAGACGATCACCTGGCCGTCGAACCGTATTGCCCGGGCCGGAATCGCGCTGTGTCCAGAGGAGCGCGGCATCTTCGCGTCGCTCGACGTGGAGGAGAACCTGCTGCTGCCGCCGGTCGTGGCGCCGGGCGGCCTGCCGGTCGCCGAGATCTTCACGTTGTTCCCGAACCTGAAGGAGCGGCTGCGCTCCCAGGGCACCAAGCTGTCGGGCGGCGAGCAGCAGATGCTGGCCATCGGCCGGATCCTGCGCACCGGCGCCCGCCTTCTGCTGCTGGATGAACCCACCGAGGGCCTTGCCCCGGTGATCATCCAGCAGATTGGCCACACCATCCGCAAGCTGAAGGACTCCGGCTTCACCATCCTGCTCGTCGAGCAGAATTTTCGCTTCGCCTCGACGGTGGCCGACCGCCACTACGTGATGGAGCGCGGCCGCGTCGTCGACATGTTTGCCAATGCCGATCTGGGATCCAACCTGGACAAGCTGCACGCGTATCTGGGGGTCTAGGACCCGAGGGAGGACCACGAAATGAAACGGACATTCACCACCATGCTGCTGGCCGGCGTCGCCGCTGCGGCTTTCGCCGGGCCGGCATCGGCCCAGTCGGGCACCACCGTGAAGATTGGCGTGCTTACCGACATGTCGAGCCTCTATGC
The DNA here is from genome assembly GCA_040380755.1 of Methylobacteriaceae bacterium. Classification (GTDB taxonomy): domain Bacteria; phylum Pseudomonadota; class Alphaproteobacteria; order Rhizobiales; family Beijerinckiaceae; genus Alsobacter. Next base: position 40,507 of record JBEIIL010000015.1, read on the forward strand.
CGACATCACCGGCCCGGGCTCGGTGATCGCTGCCAAGATGGCGATCGAGGACTTCGGCGCCGCCGCCAAGGGCATGAAGGTGGAGGTCATCAACGCCGACCACCAGAACAAGGCCGACGTCGGCGCCAACATCGCCCGCCAGTGGTTCGACCGCGACGGCGTCGACGTGATCCTCGACGTGCCGAACTCGGCCGTGGCGCTCGCCGTGAGCGAGGTCACCAAGGACAAGAACAAGGTGTTCCTGAACTCCGGCGCGGCGAGCTCCGACCTCACGGGCTCCAAGTGCACGCCAAACACCATCCACTGGACCTACGACACCTGGATGCTGGCCAACGGCACCGGCAAGGCCATCGTCAAGACCGGCGGCGACAGCTGGTTCTTCCTGACCGCCGACTACGCCTTCGGCCATGCGCTGGAGCGCGACACCGAGGCCGTGGTGCTGAAGGAGGGCGGCAAGGTGCTGGGCAAGGTCCGCGTGCCGCTGAACAACCAGGACTTCTCGTCCTTCCTGCTGCAGGCGCAGGCCTCGAAGGCCAAGATCATCGGCCTCGCCAATGCCGGCGGCGATACCACCAACTCGATCAAGCAGGCGGCCGAGTTCGGCATTTCGACCGGCGGCCAGAAGCTGGCGGGGCTGCTGGTCGACGTCAACGACGTCAACTCGCTCGGTCTGCCGACGGCCCAGGGCCTCGTTTTCACCGAGAGCTGGTACTGGGACATGAGCGACGAGAACCGCAAGTTTGCGGAGCGCTTCCAGGCGCAGAACGGCGGCAAATATCCCGGCAAGATCCACGCGGGAGTCTATTCCAGCGTGATCCACTATCTCAAGGCCGTCGAGGCGCTGAAAGCCAAGTCGGACGGCGCTGCCGTGGTCAAGACGATGAAGTCCATGCCGACCGACGACGTGCTGTTCGGCAAGGGCGAGGTCCGCGCCGACGGCCGCAAGACCCACCCCGTCTACCTCGTCGAGGTGAAGAAGCCGGCCGAGTCCAAGCGCAAGTGGGACTACTACAAGGTCCTGTCGACGATTCCGGCCAACGAGGCGTTCCGTCCCCTCAAGGACGGCAACTGCCCGCTCGTGAACTGAACCCTCCCGCCTGACCATTCCCGGCGCCGCCCTGACGGCGCCGGGCTCCCCAGAGTCCGGATCCCCGCATGTTCGAGCTTCTCGGCATCTC
>JBEIIL010000016.1:0-41588 GCA_040380755.1 Methylobacteriaceae bacterium
CCGGATCGAAGATGGGTATCTTTGCCCTGTCCGATCAGTCCGGTCACTTCGAGGCGATCATTTTCCAGGAAGGCCTGAACCAGTATCGCGACCTGCTCGAGCCGGGCCGCGCCGTACTGCTGACGCTGGCCGGGTCTGCCGAGGGTGAGGAGGTGCGGGCCCGCATCCAGACGGCCGAGCCGCTCGATCGCGCCGCCCAGTCCATGGCATCGACGATGCGCATTTTCATGCGTGATGACAAGCCGATCAACTCGATTGTTGAGAGATTGCGTGAGAAAGGCGATGGAGAGGTGTCGCTGATCCTTATTCTCGATGGCGGCCAGCGCGAGGTGGAGGTGCGACTGCCCGGACGCTATCGCGCAACGCCGCAAGTGGCCGGCTCGATCAAGGCGGTACCAGGGATCGTGTCGGTCGAGTTCGCATGACTGGTTGCGCCGATGCGGTCCAGGCCCACGCATGACCCCGCGCGATACACTGCTTGCCCTGGGCGTCTCGGTCGTCTGGGGCCTGGCCTTCGTGCTGACCCGCTATGCGCTTGAGACCCTGTCGCCGGCCTTGCTCTTGACCCTGCGCTTCGTCATTGCGGCGCTGCCGGTCCTGGTCCTGCCAAGGCCGGCCATGCCGTTCGGGGCGTTCATGGCCACCGCCGCGACGCTCTACGTCGGTCAGTTCATGTTCCAGTATGGCGGGATTGCGCTTGGCGTGCCGCCTGGACTGGCCGCCGTCCTCGTCCAGAGCCAGGCCTTTTTTACGGTTCTGTTCGCCCTGCTGCTGTTCGGCGAGCGGCCAACCCGGCTGCAGGCCGGCGCGCTGACGGCGGCCGGGATCGGACTGCTCTGCATCGCCGGGACCGTCGGCGGTGAGTTCAGTCTGGGCGGGTTCCTGGTGATGATGGGCGCGCCGGTGAGCTTTGCCGCAGGCAACATCCTGGTGCGACGCTCCGGTGGATCGGGCGACATGCTGGCGCTGACGTCGTGGATGGCGCTGGTGCCGCCCCTGCCGGGTCTGGCCCTGGCATTGGCAACCGACGGGGCAGGGGGCGTGATCGGCCAACTCGTGGCAACACCGGCGAGCGGCTGGCTCGCCGTGCTGTATCTGGCGATCCTGGGCAATGTCTTCGCCTATGCGGTGTGGGGGCGGCTGATCGCCCGCTATCCGGCGGCCAGCATCACGCCCTTTGCACTGCTGGTCCCCGTTGTGGCCGCTGCATCGTCCGCAATTGTCACCGGCGAGCGGTTTGGGCCCCTGCGCGGCGCCGGCATGGCGCTTGTTTTCGGCGCGCTGGCGGTACTGTTGTTGCGGAGCGGGCGGACCAGGGCCTGAGGCGAGCGGCCGGTCCGGCCTTGCTTTCGCCGCCGGCCTTGTGTAAGGACCGGCCCATTCCACACGCGGGGAGACGGCTTCGGCCAATCCGGTGGCCGGGCTTGCCCGGTTCACATCTCCGCGGAGGCTCGAACCGGAAGAAGCACAGACATGGCTATCCCTGATTTCTCGATGCGTCAGCTCCTCGAGGCTGGCGCTCATTTCGGTCACCAGTCGCATCGCTGGAACCCGAAAATGGCGCCGTTCATCTTCGGAACGCGTAACAACATCCACATCATCGACCTCGCACAGTCGGTGCCGATGCTGCATCGCGCGCTCCAGGCGATTTCCGACACGGTCGCGGCCGGTGGCCGCGTGCTGTTCGTCGGCACCAAGCGCCAGGCGGCCGAAGCGATTGCCGACTCGGCCCGCCGTTCGGCGCAGTACTACGTCAACTCCCGCTGGCTCGGCGGCATGCTGACCAACTGGAAGACGATCTCCGGATCGATCCAGCGTCTGCGTAAGGTCGACGAGATTCTCGCCGGTGGCGCCCAGGGCCTCACCAAGAAGGAGCGCCTGATGCTGGCGCGCGAGAAGGACAAGCTCGAGCGCGCGCTCGGCGGGATCAAGGACATGGGCGGTACGCCCGACCTGATCTTCGTGATCGACACCAACAAGGAAGCGCTGGCGATCAAGGAAGCCCAGCGGCTTGGCATTCCGGTGGTGGCGATCATCGACACCAACAGTGATCCTGACGGCATCACCTTCCCGATCCCCGGCAATGACGACGCCGGCCGCGCCATTGCGCTGTATTGCGACCTGATCTCGCGGGCTGCCATCGACGGCATCTCGCGCGGCCAGGGATCGTCCGGTGTCGATGTCGGCGCGTTCGAGGCTCCCGTGGCCGAGGTCCTGCCGGTTGAGGACGCCGCGCCGGCCGGTGAGGCGTTCGAGGTTCTGGACGCCCCGCGCGGTGCGCCCGATGACCTGTCGAAGCTGGCCGGCAGCGGTCCGCAGATCGTCAAGAAGCTGAACGACGCAGGCATCTTCCACTTCTGGCAGATCGCCGCCATGTCGCCCGCCGACGTCGCCAAGATTGACGGCTCGGCCAAGCTCGGCGGTCGTATCGACCGCGAGGGCTGGGTGGCGCAGGCGCGCGGGATGCTCGAGAACGTCTGACGCCATTCGGGCGCGGCAGCCCTTCGGCCGCCGCGCTCACCCCACCGAGATGGACCTGCGGCGGCGACCTTCGCCGCCGTCTTCACGTCTGAACGACCGAGAGGAACAACCGATGGCCACGATCACCGCCGCACTGGTGAAAGACCTGCGCGAGAAGACCGGCGCCGGCATGATGGACTGCAAGGCAGCCCTTGAGGCCAACGAGGGCAATGTCGAGACCGCCATCGACTGGCTGCGCAAGAAGGGCCTGGCCAAGGCCGCCAAGAAGTCCGGACGCATTGCCGCCGAGGGTCTCGTTGCCCTGGCCGTGCGCGGCAACCGCGGCGTCGTGGTCGAGGTCAACTCCGAGACCGATTTCGTGGCCCGCAACGAGGAATTCCAGGCCCTGGCCTCCACGATCGCTAAGGTCGCGCTGGAGAAGTCGGCAGACGTCGATGCGCTGCTCGGCACGCATTATCCCGGCGGCGGCACCGTCTTGGACGCCGTTGCCAACGCCATCGCCACCATCGGCGAAAACATGAACCTGCGTCGCGCTGCCGAACTGCAGGTGCACCAGGGCGTGGTTGGCCAGTACATCCACAGCGCGGTTGCACCCGGCCTCGGCAAGATCGGCGTCATCGTCGCGCTCGAATCGGCCGGCAAGCATGACGAGCTCGCTGCACTCGGCCGCCAGATCGCCATGCACGTCGCTGCCGCCAGCCCTCAGGCCCTGGACATGGCCGGCCTCGACCCCGCCCTGGTGGCGCGCGAGAAGGCCGTGCTGGCCGACAAGAACGCCGGCAAGCCAGCGCATGTGCTCGAGAAGATCGTCGAGAGCGGCCTGAAGTCCTACTACAAGGAGGTCTGCCTTGTGGATCAGGCCTTCGTCCACGACCCGTCGAAGACCGTCGCCCAGGCGGTGAAGGAAAGCGAAGGCCGGGTCGGCGCTCCCGTCGTGCTCGCCGGCTTTGTCCGCTTCGCCCTCGGCGAGGGCGTGGAGAAGCAGGAAACGGACTTTGCCGCCGAAGTTGCCGCGGCGGCAGGCCAGGCCTGACGCCAGCCCCAGAGCGGCGGCCTTCGGGCCGCCGTTTTTCTGAGTACCTGTCGCATCGGGGAGGAAGGACCGTCCATGACACCTGCGGGCAAGCGAATCCTCGTGAAGCTCTCCGGCGAGGCGCTGATTGCCCCGGACGGCTACTGGCTCAACCCCCAGACCCTGAGCATCCTGGCCGAGGATCTGGCCGAAGCGCGGCGCGAGGGTTTCGAGATCGCCGTGGTCATCGGCGCCGGCAACATCATCCGAGGCGCCAAGGTGGCCGCTGCCGGCTGGATCGACCGGGCTACCGCCGATTCGATGGGCATGCTCGCCACCGTGATGAACTCTGTCGCGCTCGAGAGCGCCCTTGTGGCCGCCGGCGCTCCGGCCCGCACCATGTCGGCCATCTCGATGCCGTCGATCTGCGAGACCTACGCGCGCCAGCCCGCACTCCACCACATCGACAAGGGGCAGGTCGTGGTGCTGGGCGGCGGAACAGGCAACCCGTTCTTCACCACAGACACGGCCGCCGTGCTGCGCGGGATCGAGCTGTCCTGTGACGCCGTGCTGAAGGCCACCCAGGTTGATGGCGTCTACAGCGCCGACCCCAAGAAAGACCCGACCGCCACCCGATTCGACCATATCACCCATGACGAGGCGATCGCCCGGGACCTGAAGGTGATGGATACCGCCGCCTTTGCGCTCGCACGGGAGAACCGGATGCCGATTATCGTCGGCTCGGCCCACGGTCCGGGTGCTATCACGGCGATACTCACAGGCCGTGCCCGGGCCACGCGCGTCACCCCTTGAACCCCTGCCAACAGCGGCGTAAGCCCTGAAGCAGCCCCTGTCAGGCCAGAGTGCGGGATGTCACGATGAGTGCGCAATTCGATATCGCCGACGTCAAGCGCCGCATGGCCGGCGCGGTGCAGTCCTTCCGCAGCGATCTTGCGAGCCTGCGGACCGGGCGCGCCTCTGCGAACCTTCTTGATCCGATCCAGGTCGACGCCTATGGCGCCCTGATGCCGCTCAATCAGGTGGCAACGGTCAACGTGCCCGAGCCGCGGATGATCACCGTGCAGGTGTGGGACCGTGGCATGGTGCAGGCTGTGGAAAAGGCGATCCGCGATTCGAACCTCGGTTTCAACCCGGCGACCGAAGGGCAGGTGATGCGGATTCGCATTCCGGAGCTCAACGAGCAGCGGCGGAAAGAACTCGTGAAGGTTGCTCACAAATATGCCGAGGAAGCGCGGGTCGCATCCCGACATGTGCGCCGTGATGGTCTCGACACGTTAAAGAAGCTCGAGAAGGATGGGCATGTCGGCAAGGACGATCTGGACCGCTTTTCGGAGCAGGTGCAGAAGGCCACCGACGCGACAATCGTCGAGATCGACCAGGCTCTCGTCGCCAAGGAAAAAGAGATCATGCAGGTCTGAGGAGGCCCGCGGCGGAGCATGCGCATGGCGCCGATCCCCGAACCGGTTGTTCAGTCCGCCCTGTCCCATGGCTCAGCGCGGGACGACGCTCCCGCACATGTTGCGATCATCATGGACGGCAATGGTCGCTGGGCCGCGGCCCGCGGCCTGCCGCGGCTTGAAGGCCACCGGCGAGGCGTGGAAGCGCTGCGGCGTACGGTGCGCAACGCCATCGACCTCGGCATCCGGTTCCTGACGGTCTACAGCTTCTCGTCCGAGAATTGGCGTCGGCCTCCCCAGGAGGTCAGCGACCTCATGGGCCTGCTCAAGCGGTTCATCCGCAATGATCTCGCCGACCTGCACCGCAACAATGTCCGCGTCCGGGTCATCGGCTCTCGCCAGGGCCTGGCGACCGAGATCGACGCACTGCTGGACGAGGCCGAGCACCTGACGCTCGCCAACACCGGCCTGACGCTGGTGATCGCCTTCAACTATGGCGGCCGCCAGGAGGTTGTTGCCGCGGCGGTGCGCCTGGTCCGGGACGTCGCCGCGGGGCGCCTGCCGCCGTCCGCCATCACCGAGGAGGCGATCGCGGCCCGCCTCGACACGCTGGGAATCCCCGATCCGGACCTCGTGATCCGGACGTCAGGGGAGAAGCGCCTGTCGAACTTCCTGCTCTGGCAGGCCGCCTATGCCGAGCTGGTGTTCACCCCGGTTCTCTGGCCCGATTTCGACCGTGCCGCGCTTGAGGCTGCGCTGGCGGAATACCGGTCGCGCGACCGGCGCTACGGCGGCCTGTCGCGCGCCGGGGCGGGGGCGTGAGCGCTCCGTCCGACGGTCCCGCCGCCCACCGCCGGCCACCGTCCGAGCTGGCGCTGCGCGTCGCCTCCGGCCTCGCTATGGCCATCGTTGCCCTGACGACGGCATGGCTCGGCGGTTATGGCTTCGCCCTGCTGTGGACATTGGCCGCAATCCTGGTGCTGCGCGAATGGCTGACCCTGGTGGGGCTGGCCGGGACGCCTCGCCTGATCTGCTGGATCGCAGGTGCTGTGGCGATCGCCGCCGCAGGGGTAGTCGCCGAAGGCGCGGGCACCGCCGCACCGCAGGCATGGATCGCCGTTGCGATCGGGGCCGCCGTGGCGGCCGCACTGGCGCCTGCGGACCTGCGGCTGTGGGCGGTGCTGGGTGTCGCCTACGCAGCCGTGGTGGCGATCGTGCCGATCGAGCTGCGCAGCCATGCCGCGTATGGCCTCGTGGCCATCCTGTGGGTGTTCGCGGTCGTCTGGATCACCGACATCGCCGCCTACTTCGTTGGCCGCGCGATCGGCGGACCCAAGCTCTGGCCGCGGATCAGCCCGAAGAAGACATGGTCCGGCTTTATCGGCGGCGTCGCTGGCGGAACTCTGGCAGCCGTCGCGCTGGTCTGGATCGCCAACCGGGCGTTCGGCGCGGGTTGGATCAGCGGACTGCCTTTGATCGCGCTGACGGTCTGTGCGGCGGTGGCCTCGCAGGGTGGTGACCTGTTCGAATCAGCCCTCAAGCGCCGTTTCGGCGCCAAGGATTCCAGCAGCCTGATCCCCGGCCATGGCGGGGTGATGGACCGGCTCGACAGCTTCTGGGCGGTCTGCCTGCTGCTGCTCCTGCCGCTCTATGGCGGAGGCCTGTCCTGACGTGACGACCCTCATCACCTTGCTGGGCGCGACCGGATCCATCGGCCGCTCCACGGCCGACCTGTTGGCGGCTGACCCGGACCGGTTTCGTGTCGAGGCCGTTGCGGGCGGCCGCGACGCTGCCGCGCTGGCCGCCGTCGCCCGCCGCCTCGGAGCGCGCTTCGCCGCCTTGGCCGATCCATCGGGCGCCTCGGCGCTGGCCGACGCCTTGGCCGGGTCCGGCATCGAATCGGGCGCTGGGGAGGGCGCCGTCATCGAGGCCGCGCAGCGCGATGCCGACCTCGTCGTCGCCGGGATTGCGGGAACGGCCGGACTGCGGCCGACCGATGCCGCCGTCCGGGCCGGTCGCACCGTTGCGCTGGCCAACAAGGAGTGCCTGGTCTGCGCCGGAGCCGCCTTCATGGCCGGCGCGCGCCGCGCCGGCGTGCGCATCATGCCGATGGATTCCGAGCACAACGCTGTCTTCCAGGCGCTCGGCCGCCATCGCATCGATGAGGTCGAGCGGATGATCCTTACCGCATCGGGCGGACCGTTCCGCACCTGGTCGGCGGAGCGGATCGCTACCGCCCGCCGCGAGGAGGCGCTGGCGCACCCCAACTACGCCATGGGAACAAAGGTGAGCGTCGATTCCGCCTCGCTGATGAACAAGGGTCTGGAGCTGATCGAGGCCCACCATCTGTTCGGCATCGCAGCCGACAGGCTGGGCGTGCTGGTCCACCCCCAGCAGATCGTCCATGGTCTCGTGACCTTCGCGGATGGTGCCATGGTGGCCGGCATGGGCATGCCCGACATGAGCGTGCCCATTGCCCATTGCCTGGGTTATCCGGACCGGCTCGAGACCCGCGCCCGTCGGGTCGACCTGGCGACGATCGGCCGGCTTGATTTCGAGGAGCCAGACCTGGTGCGTTTTCCGGCTCTCGGACTGGCCATGGCGGCGATGCGGGAGGGCGGCTCGATGCCGACCGTCCTCAACGCGGCCAACGAGATTGCCGTCGCCGCATTTCTGGACGGGCGCCTGGCGTTCGGCGGCATTCCGAGCCTGGTCGAGGCCGTGCTGTCGGCCATCGGCCGCGGTGGGCCCGACAACGCGCCATCCGACATCGACGCCGCCCTCGACATCGACGCCGAATCCCGGTCGCGCGCGCGCGAGCGCCTTGCCGCGGCCGCGATTCACCCGCATTAACCAATGATTCACCATGCCAGTACGCGGTGTCCGTTTGCGGCTACCATCGCAATCAGGAGACCCGCAACGGGCCCGTCATCTTCGGGGATTTGAATGGACATCTTCGGGTCATTGGGCGGCATGGTGAACGCCGCCGGCGGCTATATCTTGCCGTTTCTCTTCGTGCTGGTGATCGTCATCTTCGTGCACGAGTTCGGCCACTTCATCGTCGGCCGCTGGTGCGGAATCAAGGTACAGACCTTCTCGATCGGCTTTGGGCCCGAGCTGTTTGGCTACACCGACCGCCAAGGCACGCGCTGGCGCTTTGCCATCGTTCCGCTCGGCGGCTACGTGAAGTTCTTCGGCGATTCGAGTGCGGCCTCGACCCCGGACGACGCGCTGCTGGGAGGAATGACCGACGCCGAGAAGGCCGTCAGCTTCTTCTACCAGCCCGTGTGGAAGCGCGCGGCCGTGGTGGCCGCCGGACCTCTCGCCAATTTCATCCTCGCGATCGCCATCTTCGCGGTGATGAACTACGCCAACGGCCGGCAGGTACTGACGCCGCGCGTCGAGGCCGTGGTCGAGCAGAGCGCCGCGGCGCGCGCCGGGCTGAAGCCCAATGACCTGATCATCGCCATCGATGGCCGTCCGATCGACAATTTCACCGACATGCAGCGCATCGTCTCGTCGTCGCCGAATGTGACGCTGGCGCTGACGCTGCTCCGCGCCGGCCGCGAAATGACAGTTTCGGCGACACCCGAATTGAAGGTCATCAATTCGTCCTTCGGCAAGCAGCGGCTCGGGATCCTCGGTATCCAGGGGTCCCGCAATCCCGACGATCTGCGGACCGAGTCGATGACCCTCGGGGCCTCGCTGCGCACCGCGCTGGACGAGACCTGGTTCATCGTCGAGCGGACAGGGGCCTACGTGTCCGGCCTGTTTGCCGGGACGGAGAGCACCGACCAGCTGTCTGGTCCCATCCGGATTGCCCAGGTGTCGGGGGTGGTGGCGACCGCCGGCATTGTGGCCCTGCTCAACCTTGCAGCGATCCTGTCGGTGTCCATCGGCCTGATCAACCTGGTGCCGATCCCGCTGCTGGACGGGGGCCACCTGATGTTCTACGCCGTCGAGGCAGCGCGCGGCCGTCCGCTGAGCGAGCGAACCCAGGAGTTCGGCTTTCGCGTCGGCCTTGCTCTCGTCTTGATGCTGATGCTGTTCACCACGGTGAACGACGTCCTGCATCTCGTGTCGCTTTAACCAATGCGGCGCTGGCCTTAACGCAGCGCTAAGTGTCATCGCGGCCACGGCCGGCCGGAATCCGCCCCCGCGGCGGATTTCGCGTTTGCAGGACCGGCGAGATTGGGTAGAAGCGACTTGTATATCCGGGGAATCCGGCCGGACCGAACGTCCGATCGGATGGACAATAATAAAGGCGGGTAACTCGATGGCATTCGAGACGCATGGTTTGCGCCGGCACGTGAGCGCGCTTCGGCAGACGGCAGTCAGCGCCGCTCTTCTGATCGCGATGGGTGCCCCGGTCATGGCGCAGAGCGTGGTGGTCCAGGGCAACCGCCGTGTCGACACCGAAACGATACGATCCTACGTGTCTGGCCAGCCGGCCGAGCAGGCTCGCCGGGATCTCCTGGCGACGGGCCTTTTTTCCAGCGTCAGCGTCAGCCAGCGCGGCGGGCAGACCGTCGTCTCCGTGAAGGAGAACGAGGTCGTCAACCGGGTCGTGTTCCAGGGCAACAAGAAGCTCAAGAGCGAACAGCTGATCCCCGAGATGTCGACCAAGGCGCGCGGTCCCTTCAGCCAGGCGACAATCGATGCCGACGTGCAGCGCCTCAAGGAGATCTACTCGCGCGGTGGCCGCAGCCTCGCCACCGTGTCGGCCCGCACTGTCGCGCTCGACAATGGTCGCGTCGACGTCGTGTTCACCATCAACGAGGGGGACAAGACCGGCATCAAGGCCATCGAGTTCGTCGGCAACCAGGCCTACTCGTCGGGCCGCCTGCGCGACCAGATGAACACCACGGAGAGCAATTTCCTCTCCTGGCTGAAGAACTCCGACGTTTATGATCCAGACAAGATCGCCGCAGACCTCGAGCTCGTGCGCCGCTTCTACCTGAAGCACGGCTATGCCGATTTCCGCATCGTCTCGCAGGACGCAACGTTCGATCCGGACGGCAATGGCTACCGCATTCGCATCGTCATTGAGGAAGGCCAGCAGTACCGGGTCGGCGATGTCGGGGTCGAATCCAAGATTGCCGACGTCGATGTCGACCGCCTGCGGAACCGCGTCAGGACGACATCCGGCGACGTCTACAATGCCGAGGATGTCGAGAAGACGCTGACCGGCATCACCACCGAGGTGGCGAGCCGTGGCTATGCCTTCACCCAGGTCCGTCCGCGCGGTGAGCGCGATCCGGCGTCCGGCCGCATCAACATCAGCTACGTGGTGGAGGAAGGCCCGAGGGTCTATGTTGAGCGCATCAATGTGCGTGGCAACACCCGCACCCGCGACTACGTAATCCGCCGCGAGTTCGATCTCGGCGAAGGCGACGCCTACAACAAGATCATGGTCGACAAGGCTGAGCGTCGCCTCAACAATCTCGGCTACTTCAAGAAGGTGCGCATCACCAACGAGCCGGGCTCCACTCCGGACCGTGTCGTGATCAACGTCGATGTCGAGGATCAGCCCACCGGCGCCTTCGCCGTGTCCGGCGGCTATTCGACTTCGGACGGTTTCATCGGGGAAGTGTCGGTCACGGAGACCAACTTCCTCGGTCGCGGCCAGTATGTCCGTCTCGCCGGAACTGTCGGTCAGTATTCCAGCGGCGTGGACTTCTCGTTCACCGAGCCTTACTTCATGGACAAGCGGATCGCGGTCGGCTTCGACCTGTTTGCCAAGAACACCGACAACACCAGGTATTCATATTACGAGAACCGGATGACGGGCGGCGCGATCCGCGTTGGCCTGCCGCTGACCGATGAGAGCTCGATCCTGCTGCGCTATTCGCTCTACCAGCAGGAGATCAAGATCCCAAACACCTACAAGCAGCCCTTCAACGACTGCTTCTACGACGCGGGCTATGGCACGCTCTATCCGAACTGCGCCTACAACGGCGAGGCCTCGATCGCGATCAAGGAGTCGGCCGGCACCTATCTGACCTCGGCGATCGGCTACACGCTCGCCTACAACACGCTGGACAACAACAAGAACCCCCGCGCCGGCATGTATGCGGAGCTGAAGCAGGACGTCGCCGGTCTGGGCGGCGACAGCCGGTTCGTGCGCACGACCGCCGAGTTCCGCTACTACCGCGAGCTGACCGACGACTTCGTCGGCATGGTCAAGTTGCAGGGCGGCAACATCACCGGCAAGGACCTGCGCATCACCGACCAGTTCTTCCTTGGACCAACGCTGGTCCGTGGCTTTGCGCCCTCGGGCATCGGCCCGCGTGACGCGCTTGACCCGAAGAACAACGCGCTGGGTGGAACCACCTATTTCGGTGCCAGCACCGAGGTTCAGTTCCCGATCTTCGGCCTGCCGCGCGAGCTCGGCTTCCGCGGCGCCGTGTTCGCCGATGCCGGCACGCTGTTCGACTACCAGGGCAAGACGAACTTTTCGGCGATTTCGCCTTATGGGTACAACTGCCAGGGCGTTCCCTTCCCGAACAAGGCACCGACCTGTCTGACAGTGATCGACGACAGCACGATCCGCACGTCGGTCGGCGCCAGTCTGCTGTGGCAGTCGCCTCTGGGTCCGGTCCGCTTCGACCTCGCCTATCCGATCACCAAGGCGACCGGTGATCGCACGCAGATCTTCCGCTTCTCGGGCGGCACGAGCTTCTGACGGCAGCGGCCCAGGGCGCAGGCCCGGGGCCCTTCCGCCAGCGATATCATGGCTGATCCCGTCTTTTTCCGCCTTTCGGCGCCGCTGTCGCTGGCCGACATCGCGTCCATGACCGGCGCCACCCTGCGTGACGGCGAGGACGCCGCGCGCTGCATCACCGGCGTTGCGCCGCTTGACCGGGCCGGCCCCGGAGACCTCGTGTTTCTGGACAATGCGCGCTATGCGCGGGATATCGACAGCACGCGGGCAGGGGCCTGTCTGGTGGCTCCCCGTTTTGTCGGGCGCGTTCCGGCCGGCACGGCAGTCCTGATCACCCCACAGCCCTACCATGCCTTTGCTGCCGTCTCGGCCAGGCTGTTTCCAAGTGCGATGCGACCTGACCCGGCCTTCGGTGGCGCCGGCGTGGCCCCCGGCGCATCGGTTCATCCCGAAGCAAGGCTGGAGCAGGGGGTGACGGTGGATCCGGGTGCCGTCATCGGCGCCGGGGCCGAGATCGGCGCCGGGACGGTCGTCTGCGCCAATGCGGTGATCGGCCAGCAGGTCCGCATCGGTCGTGGTGCGACCATCGGTCCGGGGGCGACGGTGCTGAACGCGCTCGTCGGCGACCGCGTCATCCTGCATGCCGGTGTCCGCATCGGCCAGGACGGCTTCGGCTTTGCGATGGGCCCGCAGGGACACCTGAAGGTCCCGCAGGTGGGCCGGGTCGTCATTCAGAACGACGTGGAAATTGGCGCCAACAGCACCATTGACCGTGGCGCCAACCGCGACACGGTGATCGGCGAGGGCACCAAGATCGACAACCTGGTCCAGATTGGCCACAACGTCGTCGTCGGCCGCCACTGCGTCATCGTCGCCCAGGTCGGCATCTCAGGCAGCGTCACGCTCGAGGATTTCGTCGCCATCGGCGGCCAGACCGGCATTGTCGGCCATGTCCGTATCGGTATGGGCGCGCAGGTGGCAGGCGCCAGCAACGTGAATTCGGACGTGCCGGCCGGCGCCCGCTGGGGCGGCACGCCGGCCAAGCCGGTCAAGGTCTGGTTTAGGGAGTTGACGGTCCTGTCCAATCTTGCGAAGCGGAAGGACCCGTCCCCCGACACAGGGGCCGGCGGCGGCACCTGACCGTCTGTTCTGAGCTGAGGTAACCTGCAATGAGCGATACGGATCCGGCCGGCCTCGTTTCGGCGGACATCCAGAAGATCATGGAACTGCTGCCGCACCGCTATCCGTTCCTGCTGGTTGACCGCATCATCAACATCGACAGTGACGAGAGCTGCATCGGCATCAAGAACGTGACGTTCAACGAGCCGCAGTTCGCAGGTCATTTCCCGTCGCAACCGGTGATGCCGGGCGTCATGCTGATCGAGGGCATGGCACAGACCGCCGGCGCCATCTGCGTCCTGGCCAAGCTCGGCAGTGCAAGGCCGAAGCTGGTGTATTTCATGACCATCAACAACGCCAAGTTCCGCCGGCCGGTGATGCCGGGCGACGTCGTGGAGTACCACATGAAGAAGATCAAACAGCGCGGCAACATGTGGTGGTACCGCGGCGAGGCGAAGGTGGACGGCAAGGTGGCCTGCGAGGCCGAGGTCAGTGCCATGCTGGTGATCGAGTGACCGCCGCGATCCACCCCAGTGCCATTGTCGACCCGCAGGCGCGGCTGGGAGAGGGCGTGCGGATCGGTCCCTACTGCATGGTCGGCCCCGATGTTGTGCTGGGCGAGGGCTGCGAGCTGATCAGCCACGTGGTCGTGGCAGGCCGCACGACGATCGGTCCGCGAGCGCGCCTGTTCCCGTTCGCCTCGATCGGCCACCAGCCACAGGACCTGAAGTTCCACGGTGAACCTTCGACTCTGACGATCGGCGCGGATTGCATGATCCGCGAGGGCGTCACCATGAATCCCGGCACCGAGGGCGGCGGTCTCACCACCGTCGTCGGCGACCGCTGCGTGTTTCTGGCCAACGCCCATGTGGCGCATGATTGCCAGGTCGGCGACGCGGTGATCTTCTCCAACAATGTCATGCTGGCCGGCCACTGCAAGGTCGGGAACTTTGCCATCCTGGGTGGCGGTTCGGCCGTGCATCAGTTCTGCCGGATCGGCGCGCATGCGTTCATCGGCGGGCTGTCCGGCGTGGAAAACGACGTGATCCCCTACGGCATCGCCATCGGCAACCGGGCCCATCTGGCAGGGCTCAACATTGTCGGGCTGAAGCGGCGCGGCTTCTCGCGCGAGGTCATCCACGACATCAGGCGCAGCTATCGGCTGCTGTTTGCCGATGAGGGCACGCTGCAGGAGCGGGTCGAGGATGTCGGCACCGAATTCGCGAGCCACACCGTCGTGAACGAGATCCTCGCCTTCATCCGCGAGGGCGGCAACCGCTCGATCTGCACGCCGCGCGACGCCCAGGAGGGCTGAGCCGTGCCACCTGCCGGGTCCGTGGCGCTGATCGCCGGGGGCGGGGGCTTTCCGGCCGAGGTCGCCGCCGCGGCAGTCGCAGCGGGCCGCTGCGTCCACGTCCTCGGCCTGCGCGGCTTTGCGGCCCGCCAGATCGCAGGTCAAAAGGTCCGCACCGTCGACATGCTCGATCCGGCCGGCATCCTGGCGGCGCTGCGCGCGATCGCGCCGGCCTGCGTCGTCATGGCGGGCGCCGTCACGCGGCCGGGCCCAGCGGCGCTCGGCTCGGTCTTTGCCGCCTTCCGCAACCGGGCCGAGCTGTCGCGGATCCTTGCCGGCGGCGACGACCGCATCCTGCGCGCCGCCGTGACACTGATCGAGGATGCGGGTTTCACCGTGGTGGGCGCACATGAGGTTGCGCCCGGCCTGCTCGCGCCGTCCGGCCTGATGGGCCGGACAGTGCCCTCGGAGACGGATCAGGCCGACGCTGCGCTGGCGGCGGAGCTCCTTGCCGCCACGGGCCGTTTCGACATGGGGCAGGGCGCGGTCGTCGCCGCTGGCCAGGTGCTCGCGCTCGAGGGGCCCGAAGGAACCGACGCGATGCTGCAGCGGGTCGCGGCCATGCGTCGCCGCAGGGTCCGGCTCGAAGGACGGGCCGGGGTTCTGGTCAAGCGCCCAAAGCCTGGTCAGGACCGGCGCATCGACCTTCCGGCCATCGGCCCGCGCACCATCGCCGGCGCGGCTGCGGCCGGGCTTGCCGGCATTGCGGTGGCGGCCGGAGGCGTGGTGCTGATCGAGCGGCAGGCTCTGCTGGCCGCAGCCGACCGCGCCGGCTTGTTCGTTCTGGGCCTGGAATGATGAGCGCCACCCACCCGCTTCATGTCGGCCTCGTGGTCGGTGAACACTCCGGCGATCAGCTCGGCTTCAAGCTGATGCAGGCGCTGCGCCAGCGGCTCGGCCCCGACGGGGTACGGTTCTCCGGCACCGCGGGCGAGGCCATGGAACACGGGGGGATGACGAGCCTGTTCCCCCTTGGCGATATCGCCGTCATGGGCATCCTGCCGGTCGTCGCGCGCTTTCCGACGCTGCTTCGCCGCGGCTACGCGGTCGTCGACGCGGTCATCGCCGATCCTCCCGACGTGCTGGTGATCATCGACAGCCCCGACTTCACCCACGCCGTCGCCCGCCGCGTGCGCCGGCGCCTGCCGCAGTTGCCGATCGTCGACTATGTCAGCCCGTCGGTCTGGGCCTGGCGGCCCGGCCGGGCGCGGGCCATGCGCGCCTATGTCGACCATGTGCTGGCGCTGCTGCCGTTCGAGCCGGCAGCCCACGCCGAACTCGGCGGCCCGGCCTGCACCTATGTGGGCCATCCGCTGATTGAGCGTCTCGCCGAGCTGCGGCCCGGCACGCCGGAGGAGGTAGCGGCACGGGCCGGCGAGCCGCCGCTGCTGCTTGTGTTGCCCGGCAGCCGGCGCAGCGAGATCCGGCGCCTGTTGGGACCTTTCGGGGCCACGGTTGCACAGGTGATGGCCAACCGACCCGGACCGCTCGACGTCGCAGTCCCGGCCGTGTCCAATCTGGAGACGGAGATCCGCGCCGGGGTCGCTGCCTGGCCGGTCCCGGCGCGCATCATCACCGGCGAGGCCGCCAAGCTCGCCGCCTTCCGCCGCGCCCGGGCTGCGCTGGCCGCCTCCGGCACGGTATCGCTGGAGCTCGCGCTTGCCGGCGTGCCGATGGTGATCGCCTACAAGGTCTCGAAGCTCGAGGAACAGCTGAAATACGTCATCCGGGCCTCGTCCATCGTGCTGCCCAATCTGGTGCTGGGCGACAATGTCGTGCCCGAATTCATGCAGTCCGATGCCGAGCCCGGCCGCCTCGCGGCCGCACTGGTTCCGCTGCTCGATGACGGGCCGGCACGCGCAACGCAGCTCGCGGGCTTCGCCCGTGTCGAAGCCGCCATGATCCTGCCCGGCGGCGAAACGCCCAGCGGCCGTGCGGCGGACGTGATCCTGGCCGCAGCCGGCCGCTGAGCCCGAATGAAAAAGGGGCCCGGCGGGCCCCTTTCCGACTGGCGATCGCCAAGCTCAGCGCTGGTTGATCGAGATGTAATCGCGCACAGGGGCGCCGGTGTAGAGCTGCCGGGGACGCCCGATGCGCTGCGACGGGTCCTCGACCATCTCCTTCCACTGGGCGATCCAGCCAACCGTGCGGGCGAGCGCAAACAGCACCGTGAACATGGTCGTGGGGAAGCCCATCGCCTTCAGCGTGATGCCCGAATAGAAGTCGATGTTCGGGTAGAGCTTCTTCTCGATGAAGTAGTCGTCGTGCAGCGCGATCCGTTCCAGCTCCATCGCCACGTCGAGCAGCGGATCGTCCTTGATGCCGAGCTCGTTCAGCACCTCGTGGGTGGTGCGCTGCATGATCTTGGCGCGCGGATCGTAGTTCTTGTAGACGCGATGGCCGAAGCCCATCAGGCGGAACGGGTCGTTCTTGTCCTTGGCGCGGGCCACATAGTGGGGGATCCGCTCCACCGAGCCGATCTCCTGCAGCATCTTCAGTGCCGCCTCGTTCGCGCCGCCATGGGCCGGGCCCCACAGGCAGGCGACGCCGGCTGCGATGCAGGCGAAGGGGTTGGCGCCCGACGAGCCGGCAAGCCGCACCGTCGACGTCGAGGCGTTCTGCTCGTGGTCGGCATGCAGGATGAAGATCCGGTCCAGCGCCCGCGACAGCACTGGGTTGACCTTGTACTCTTCGCACGGAACGGCAAAGCACATACGCAGGAAGTTCGACGTATAGTCGAGATCATTCTGCGGATAGACGAAGGGTTGACCGATCGAGTACTTGAAAGCCATGGAAGCCAGCGTTGGGATCTTGGCGATCATGCGCATCGACGCGATCATCCGCTGCTGCGGATCCGATATGTCGGTCGAGTCGTGATAGAAGGCCGAGAGCGCGCCGACGGAAGCCACAAGCACGGCCATCGGGTGGGCGTCACGGCGGAAGCCCTGGAAGAACCGCATCATCTGCTCGTGCACCATCGTGTGGCGCGTGACGCGGTAGTCGAAATCGGACTTCTGGGCGGCCGTCGGCAACTCGCCGTAGAGCAGCAGGTAGCAGGTCTCGAGGAAATCACCATGCTCGGCCAGCTGCTCGATCGGGAAGCCCCGGTAGAGCAGCACGCCCTGGTCACCATCGATAAAGGTGATCTTCGACTCGCAGCTTGCCGTCGAAGTGAAGCCCGGATCGTAGGTGAACATCCCGGTGGCAGCGTAGAGCTTCGAGATGTCGAGGACGGATGGCCCGATCGACCCCTGCCTGAACGGGAGTTCGATCTTCTTGTTGTCGACGAGGAGGGAGGCGGGCTCGCTCATGGGCGGAAATCCTTTGGCGCCAAGACCAGCAATGCGCACGCATCCCGACGCAAGACGCCGATCAGCGCGGCAGGGCCGCGATGCATCGCCGAATGGGACGTCAGCCGCATGAAGCTGGCAAGACAGGGCCGTTCGGGCGGGTTTTCGCTGAAGACCCTGCGCTTGCTAGACCAATTCACAGAGCCATTCAACCACACCAAAAGGCGTGTGTGCAGTGCAAAATAATGGGCTCAGCGGATCGCCCTGTCGCCCAGACGCGCGAGACATTCGTCGCGCCCCAGCACCGCCATCACGTCGAACAGCCCCGGTGACGTCGCTCGCCCCGTCAGCGCGGCGCGCAGCGGCTGCGCCACCTGGCCGAGCTTGGCCCCGGTGGCCTCCGCAAAGGCCCTGACGGCGGCTTCGGTGGACGCGGCGGTCCAGGCATCGAGTGCGTCCAGATGCGGCAGCAACGCCGCGATTCGGATTGCACCGCCATCCGCCAGCAGCGCCTCGGCCTTGGGTTCGAAGACCAGCGGCCGTACCGCCCACAGGTAATAGGCGCTGTCGATCAGCTCGATCAGCGTCTTGGCCCGCTCCTTCAACCCCGCCATCGCGGCCGTGAGCTTCGCCCGTCCATCCGCATTCAGTGACGCCGGAGCGCCGCGGGCCGGGCCGACTTCGGGCAAGATGTCGGCGACCGCGTCGACGAGTGTCGAATCGTCAGCGGCGCGCATGTAGTGGCCGTTGAGGTGCTCGAGCTTGGCGAAATCGAACCGCGCCGGCGACCGGCCGATGCCGCCGAGATCGAAAGCCGCCACCATTTCCTCGGTGGAGAAGAACTCCTGGTCGCCGTGGCCCCAGCCAAGCCGCACCAGATAGTTGCGCAACGCCTCCGGCAGATAGCCGAGCGCCCGGTAGGCGTCGACGCCGAGCGCACCGTGCCGCTTCGAAAGCTTTGCACCATCCGGTCCGTGGATCAGCGGAATATGCGCCATCTCGGGCACAGCCCAACTGCAGGCCTGGTAGATCTGCGACTGCCGCGCTGCATTAGTCAGGTGGTCGTCGCCGCGGATCACATGCGTCACGTTCATGTCGTGGTCGTCCACCACCACGGCGAGCATGTAGGTCGGGGTCCCGTCCGACCGCAGCAGGACCAGGTCGTCAAGATTCTCGTTCTGCCAGGCGACACGGCCCTGCACATGGTCGCTGACGACCGTCTCGCCCGTCAGCGGGGCGCGAAGACGGACCACGGGCTTCACGCCCGGAGGTGCCTCGGACGGATCGCGGTCGCGCCAGCGCCCGTCATAGCGCGGCTGACGGCCCTCGGCGCGGGCGCGCTCGCGCATCTCCTCCAGCTCTTGCTGGCTGGCATAGCAGTGATAGGCGAGGCCCTTCGCCAGCAGCGTCTCGGCCACCTCGCGATGCCTTTCGGCCCGGGCAAACTGGTAGACGACGTCGCCGTCCCAATCGATGCCGATCCAGCGCAGCCCAGCAATGATCGCCTCGATAGCCGGCTCGGTCGAACGCTCCCGGTCCGTGTCCTCGATTCGCAGCAGCATCGTCCCACCGAAACGCCGTGCATACAGCCAGTTGAATAGGGCCGTTCGGGCTCCGCCGATATGCAGAAACCCCGTGGGCGAAGGAGCGAAACGGGTAACGACGGGAGCGGTCATGGAACGGCGAACTCGCGGGGGAGGGCGGGGGCGCGACGGACGCAACCGCCCGTCGCTGGCCTGCGGGAGGGCGTGCTGTAGCATCATTGCCGCGCGAGGGTAAGGGTGGGACGGCATGGCGCGCGGACGGGTGGCAGCAGGCCGGCCGGTGGACCTGGCAGCCTGGCTGAGAGGCCCGGCCGCGGTTCCGCTCCACGCCCTTACTGCCCCGCCGGGTGAGCGCTTCGCTGGCCTGCTGCGACGGCTCCTGGCAGCCGAAGCCGATGCGCGCCGGCCTTTCCTGTGGCTTCCGGTCGCCTTTGGTGTCGGGATCGCGCTTTACTTCATGGCCGATGCCGAGCCGGTGCTCGCAGCACCGCTGATCGGCTTCACCCTGTGTGCCGCTGCGGCCACGGCGCTGCGCCGTGGCCGCGGCTCCGGCTTTTGTGCCTGCCTCCTTGCGGCATTGGCCATGGCCGGGTTTGCCACCGCAACCCTGCGGACCCGGCTGTTGGAGGCGCCTGTCCTGGACAGGGTGCGGATGGTCAAGCTCACGGCCTTTGTCGAGAGCCTGGAGCGGCGAGGGCAGGGCGGCGTCCGCCTCGTGCTGCGACCGATCACGACGGATCTGCCGGCCGCCGTGGCGCCCGTGCGTCTGCGCGTCACCATGGCTACGGTTCCGGCCATTCGCCCCGGCGATGCCATCGCGCTGACGGCGAGACTCTTGCCGCCGCCACCGCCGTCGCGTCCCGGCGGCTATGATTTCGCCCGCGACGCCTATTTCGAAAGGCTGGGCGCTGTCGGCTCTGTCGCCGGCGGTATCAGGCCGCTGCCGGATCCGCCGCCGCTGCCGCGCGACCTGGCCGTGCTGGCGGCCATCGACACGGCGCGCAACGCCCTGACAGACCGCATCGCCGCCACCGTCGGGGGAGCCGCAGGTGGCGTGGCCGCCGCCCTTGTCACCGGCAAGCGCGGCCTGATCCCCGAGGAGACCAATGCCGATCTGCGCGCCGCCGGCATCTACCATGTGGTGTCGATTTCTGGCCTGCACCTGGTGCTGGCCGCCGGCATGATCTTTTGGCTCGTGCGGGCCTTGCTGGCACTGGTCCCGGGGCTCGCGCTGCGGTGCCCGATCAAGAAATGGGCCGCCCTCGCCGCAATGGTGGCCGGCAGTGCCTATACGGTCTTTGCCGGCGGCGACGTCGCCACGGTTCGGTCGCTGGTGATGACGCTGGTGCTGCTCGGCGCGATCCTCGTCGATCGCCCGGCGCTGTCGATGCGCAACCTCGCTGTCGCGGCACTCGTCGTACTGACCCTCGAACCCGAAACCCTCCTGGCGCCTGGATTCCAGATGTCGTTTGCCGCGGTGGCCGGCCTTGTCGCCGCGTTCGAGACCAGCGGTCGCCCGGCGGCCGAGATCGATCTGCCCGGCGTCTCGCCCGCCGGCGCCCGGTCGGCGCCGGAGCCGGCCGGCCTGGTCGCACGGCTTGGTCGCGGCGCGGCCGGGCATGTCCTTGGAACCCTGCTGTCGACTCTCGTCGCAGAGGCGGCGACCGCGCCGTTCGGCCTGTTCCATTTCCAGCGCTTCACTCCCTACGGGCTTGTCGGCAATGCCCTGAGCCTGCCGCTGGTATCGCTGGTGGTGATGCCCGCCGCCCTTGTCGGCGCCCTGGCGCTGCCCTTCGGTCTCGATGCGCCGATCTGGTCTGTCATGGGGTGGGGTGTTGCTGCCATGCTGGACGTGGCCGCCGCCGTCGCCGCCTGGCCTGGCGCGACCCGGGCCGTGCCGGCCTTCGGTGTCGTGGCGCTGGGCCTGCTGACCGCCGGCCTGCTGTGGCTGACTTTGTGGCGCACGCCGCTGCGCCTGGCCGGACTCGCACTGCTGGGGGCAGGGGTGGCACTCGCCGCCGCCGCTGTGCCGCCGGACCTGGTTGTGGCGGCGGATGGCCGCTCCCTCGTCGTGCGCGGCACCGGGGGACGGCTGGTTACTCTGGGTCGCCAGTCCGGCGACTTTGCTCTGGACCAATGGCTGCGTGCCGATGGCGACACCCGATCGGCGAAAGCGGCACGTGACGACGGCGGGGCCGCCTGCGATCCGTTCGGCTGCGTGGTGAGGCTGCCCGACGGCCGGGCTGTCGCCCATGTCACCGACGCCCAGGCTTTCGAGGAGGATTGTGCCCGCGCCGCCGTGGTGGTAACGCCCTTGAGGGCGCCGTCCTGGTGCGCTGCCAATACGATCGACGCGGCCGTCCTGGAGCGGAGCGGCGCGATGGCCCTGACGGCTCGGGCCGGCGGTTTCGATCGCACGCCGGACCGCCGGCTCTTGCGCGACCGCCCCTGGGCCAGAGCCACTCCGCCACCGCCGCAGGTCGCAGCCCCGTCGTCAGGTCCAGCGGGACCGGGGGACTCGGAGGCGGCAGAGCCTCAGTAGCGCCGCAGCAGGCTCACAAGCTTGCCCTGGATTTGCACCCGGTCGGGTCCGAGAACGCGCGTTTCATAGGCCGGGTTGGCGGCCTCGAGCGCGATCGACGAACCACGACGGCGCAGCCGCTTCAGCGTTGCCTCCTCGTCGTCGATCAGCGCGACAACGATGTCACCGGTATCGGCACTGTCCTGACGGCGGATCACGACCGTATCGCCATCGAGGATCCCTGCCTCGACCATCGAGTCGCCCCGAACCTCAAGGGCGAAATGCTCGCCGCTCGACAGCATGTCAGGTGGCAGGCTCAGCGTATGGCTGCGGGCCTGGATGGCCGAGATCGGCGTACCAGCCGCAATGCGGCCCATCATCGGCACCGAGACATTATGCGGTCCGTCATCGCCGCCGCCCACCAGCCGCGGACGCACCTTGCCGAGTGTACCCTCGATGACGCTGGGATTGAACCGGCCCCGCGGCGCGGCAGCGCCCGGCAGCGATTGCTCGGGCATCCGCACGACCTCGATCGCCCGCGCCCGGTTGGGCAGCCGCCGGATGAATCCGCGCTCCTCCAGCGCCATGATCAGCCGGTGGATGCCGGACTTCGATCGCAGGTCCAGCGCCTCCTTCATCTCGTCGAATGAGGGAGGCACGCCATCCTCCCGCAACCGGTCGTGGATGAAGCGCAGGAGTTCGTGCTGCTTTCGCGTCAACATGCCGGATGGCTCCGCTGGCAGACCGAGGCGTCGCAACGACTCAGGCTAAAGACAAATCACGAACAAACGATACACGTTCTCCCTGTGTTCGACAATCGTCCTGTCATATCAGGCCTAACGCGTGGTGAGCGACAGGATCCGGCACGGGCTCCCGGCCGCGGCGGCCGGCGCGTTGGGGTCCCGCACCAGCAGGCAGTCGGCTTCCGCCAAGGTCCGCAGCATCGAGGAATCCTGCCGTCCGAATGGCACGACGCGAATCCCGTCGGGCGAAGGGATTCGCCGGGCCCGGACATAGTCCTGCCGGCCATCATTGGCGAGGACATCGGCGCCAAGAACGGCCGCTTCGGTCGGGTCGTCGCCGGCCAGTGGATCGCCCTGCAGCGCGCGCACCAGCGGCGTCAGGAACAAGGTGGCGCACACGATCGACGACACCGGATTGCCCGGCAGGCCGAGGATGCGCATGGCGCCGAGCCGGCCGAAGATCAGCGGCTTGCCCGGCCGCATGGCGATCCGCCAGAAGCCGAGCTGCATGCCGCGCCGCGCCAGCGCCGACTGCACCAGGTCGTGGTCGCCCACCGAGGCGCCGCCAACCGTCACCAGCACGTTGACGCCCTGCGTCTCGGCCGCATCGATCGCCCGCTCCAGCGCGGCGAAATCGTCGGTGGCGATGCCCAGGTCACGGGCCTCGCCGCCGGCGGCCTCGGCGATGGCCGCCACCGCGTAGACGTTCGAGGCAACGATCTGGTCCGCCCGCGCCGCCTCGCCGGGCCGCACCAACTCGTCGCCGGTAGCCAGCACGCCGACGACAGGGCGTCGATGCACCGGCAGCTGCGCATGCCCCATCGCGGCAGCCAGTGCCAGCCGCCGCGGCTCGAGCCGTGCTCCTGCCGGCAGCAGCACATCGCCCAGCGCAAAGTCGAGGCCCGCGGTCCGTACGTGCCGGCCGGGCACGGCCGCCGCCGTGAGGCGGACGCGGCCGTCGGCCTCCTGCGTGTCCTCCTGCATCACCACCGTGTCGGCGCCGTCGGGCACCGGCGCGCCGGTGAAGATCCGCACCGCCTCGCCCGGCCCGATCCGGCCGCCGAAGGCACGGCCTGCCGCCGCCGTGCCGGTGACCGTCAGCGTAGCGCCCGGAGCCGTCGCGTCGACCGCCCGCAGGGCATAGCCATCCATGGCCGAGGCGGGGAAGGGCGGCTGGGTGCGCAGCGCAACCAGCGGCGCCGCCAGGGTCCGGCCCGACGCCGCCGCGAGGGGGACGGATTCGGCGGGAAGCACCGGATCGGCGGCCGCCAGCACCAGGGACAGCGCGTCGGCGACGCTGAGCATCTCAGCCCCCGTCCGCCAGATCGAGCGCCGACCAGGTGCCGGACTTGCCGCCCTCCTTCGACAGCAGGCGGATCCCCTCGATCCGCATGCCGCGGTCGGCGGCCTTGACCATGTCGTAGACGGTCAGGCACGCCACGCCGACCGCCGTCAGCGCCTCCATCTCGACGCCGGTCTGGCCGGTGACCCGCGCCGAGGCGGTGACGCGCACGCCCGGCAGCGTCTCATCAAGGGCCAGGTCGACCGCCACCTTGGTGAGCAGCAGCGGATGGCAGAGTGGGATCAGCTCATGGGTGCGCTTGGCCGCCATGATGCCGGCGACCCGGGCGACGCCGAGCACGTCGCCCTTCTTGGCATCGCCGTCGCGGATCAGTGCCAGCGTCGCAGGCTCCATGACAACGCACCCTTCGGCCACGGCGGTGCGCTGCGTCACGGCCTTGTCGGCCACGTCCACCATGGCGGCAGCGCCTGAGGCGTCGAGATGGGTGAGGCGGGTCATGCCGGCAGACTAGGCGATCGGACGGGAGCCGTCGCCACCGAAAAGCAGGGCCCGGGTGGCCGTTTCGACGTCGGGCTGGCGCATCAGGCTCTCGCCCACCAGGAAGGTGTTGACGCCGCCGGCGGCGAGCCGGCGGATGTCGGCATGGCTGCCGATGCCGCTCTCCGCCACCACGATGCGGTCGGCGGGAATGCGCGGCGCCAGCGTCTCGGTGACGCCAAGCGACACCGAGAAGGTGCGCAGGTCGCGGTTGTTGATGCCGACCAGCTTCGTGCCCAGCGGCAGGGCCCGGTCGAGCTCCACGGCGTCATGCACCTCGACCAGGACGTCCATGCCGAGCCCATGCGCCGTGTCCACGAGGGTCCTCGCCTGGGCGTCGCTGACGCTTGCCATGATCACCAGGATGCAGTCTGCGCCCCACGCCCGGGCCTCGAACACCTGATAGGGTTCGAACAGGAAATCCTTGCGAAGGCCCGGCAGGCCGCTGGCCTCCCGCGCTGCACCGAGATAGGCCGGCTGGCCCTGGAACGACGGCGTGTCGGTCAGCACCGACAGGCAGCTGGCGCCGCCGGCCGCATAGGCACACGCCAGGGATGGCGGATCAAAATCCGCCCGGATCAGCCCCTTCGACGGGCTTGCCTTCTTGATCTCGGCGATCAGCGCCGGCCGGCCCGCCTCGAGATGGCGAACGATCGCAGCTGCAAACCCGCATGGCGGCGGCGCGTCCAGCGCGAGGCGCTCGATGGCCGCAGGCGTTACCGCCACCTTGGCCGCGGCAATCTCATCGCGCTTGTAGGCCTCGATTTCGGCAAGAATGTTGGTCACCGCGGTGCTCATGCGTTGGAGGCGGCGACCAGCCGGTCGAGCACGACCGCGGCCGCGCCGCTGTCCAGCGCCTGCCGGGCCTGGTCGGCGCCCTCCATCAGCGTTGCGGCGGCTCCGGCCACCACCAGGCCGGCAGCGGCGTTCAGCACGCCGATGTCGCGATAGGCGGTGTGGGCGCCGCCCAGCACCGCGCGCAGCGCCGCGGCGTTGTACTCCGCCTCGCCGCCCTTCAGGGCCGCCGGCTCGGCGCGCTCGAGACCGGCCTCCTCCGGCACGATGACGAAGCGCCGCACGCGGCCGTCCTCGAGGCCTGCGACGGCCGTTTCGCCCGTCGTGGTGATCTCGTCGAGGCCGTCACGCCCGTGCACAACCCAGACGCGGTCCGATCCAAGCGTCTGCAGGGTCCCGGCGAGCGCATCGAGCCAGCTCTCCGAGAACACGCCGAGGACCTGCCGGCGCACGCCGGCCGGGTTGGAGAGCGGACCCAGCAGGTCGAAGATCGTGCGGGTGCCCAGCTCGACGCGCACCGGCGCCACATGCCGCATCGAGGCGTGGTGAGTGGGGGCGAACATGAACCCGACACCGGCCTCGGCAATGCAGGCGCTGACGCGCGCCGGATCCAGCCCGACCTTGACGCCGAGCGCCGCCAGCACGTCGGCCGTGCCGGATTTCGACGACGCGGCGCGGTTGCCGTGCTTGGCCACCGGCACGCCGCAGGCGGCGACGATGATCGCCGCCAGGGTCGAGACGTTCCATGAGCCGGAATTGTCGCCGCCGGTGCCGACGATGTCGATGGCGTCGGCCGGCGCCGACACACGCAGCATCTTGTCGCGCATCGCCGAAACGGCGCCGGCGATCTCGTCCACGGTTTCGCCGCGCACCCGCAGCGCCATCAGGAAGGCGCCGGCCTGGGCCAGTGTCACGCCACCCGACAGGATGGTGTCGAAGGCGTCCCGCGCCTCTTCGCGCGACAGCGGGCTGCCAGTGGCAACCTTAGCGATGATGGGCTTGAACGCGTCCATGGATGGCTCCGCAAGGCCGGGGTCAGGCGCCCGCGCGGGGGCGGTTCGTCTTATTCCATTCGCCGGCGAGGTCGAGGAAATTCTTGAGGATCGTCAACCCGTGCTCGGACAGGATGCTTTCGGGGTGAAACTGCACCCCGTGCACCGGCAGGCTGCGGTGCGAAAGCCCCATCACCAGCCCGTCTTCGCTCTCCGCCGTCACGTCGAGGCTGTCGGGCAGCGTCTCGCGCGCCACGACAAGGGAGTGATAGCGCGTCGCCCGGAACGGCCCGTTGATGCCGCGAAACACCGTGCGGCCGCGATGCTGGATCGTCGAGACCTTGCCGTGCATCGGCCGCGGCGCCCGCACCACGTCCCCGCCAAAGCACTGGCCCATCGCCTGCAGGCCGAGGCACACACCGAACAGCGGAATCACCGGGGCAGCCTGCGCGATCAGGTCGAGACAGATGCCGGCCTCGTTGGGCGTGCAGGGCCCCGGCGACAGCACGATCGCGTCGGGTGCGCTGGCCATCAGCGCATCGACCGTGGTCTCGTCATTGCGCACCACCGTCACCGTGGCGCCGAGCTTGCCGAGCTCGTGCACCACGTTCCAGGTGAAGCTGTCGTAATTGTCGACGAGGGTGACGGCCGTCATCAGGGTTCCTGCTGGACCGGGACCGCCGGCCGCCGGCGCTGTTTTGGGCCGGAGCGGGCGGAACCGTCAAGCCGGCGTCGCAAACCGCGCAAACGCCGCCACCACGCGCTCATAGACCGGGCGCTTGTAGGGCACGACGCGCCCGGGCAATTCGGCCAGCGGCAGCCAGTCCCAGGCCGAGAACTCCGGCATCTCGCTGCCGCCAGGCGCCAGCACGTCGATTTCTGCCGGATCACCTGTGAAGCGGAAGGCCGCCCAGCGCTGCTCCTGGCCGCGAAACGGGGTCAGCTTGTGGGCCGGCCCGTCATAGGGCGGGAAATCATAGCGCCACCACTCTGTCGTCGCCCCGAGGAGGTCCGCCGAGCGAACATTGGTCTCCTCGAACAGCTCGCGCCGGGCCGCCGTCTCGATGTCCTCGTCGCGCTCGATGCCGCCCTGCGGCATCTGCCACTCGAACCCCGGCAGGACGATCTCGGGGCCAGCGCTGAACGACCGTCCGGCAAAGACGAGACCGCGATGGTCAAACAGCGCCACGCCGACATTCGGCCGCCACGGCCGCGGATCGTCGACCGGCGCCGCGCCGGTCACTGGCCGCGCCCGGCCGCACTGGCGAAGCGCACGGCCTCCTCGGCCGCCCGGAACAGCGCCTTGGCCTTGTTGACGCATTCGGCCTGCTCTCTGTCGGGATCGCTGTCATGGACGATCCCGGCACCGGCCTGCACATACATGCGCCCGTCCTTGACGACGGCCGTGCGCAGCACGATGCAGGTGTCCATCTCGCCGGACGCGCCGAAATAACCGATGCAGCCGGCATAGATGCCGCGCTTCTCGCTCTCCAGCTCGTCGATGATCTGCATCGCCCGCACCTTCGGCGCACCCGAGACGGTGCCGGCCGGGAACCCGGCCACCAGCGCGCCCAGCGCGTCGTGCCGGGAGTCGTCGAGCTGGCCCTCGACATTCGAGACGATGTGCATCACCTGACTGTAGCGCTCGAGGAAGAAGCTGTCCGTCACCGTGACGGTGCCGGTCTTCGACACGCGACCAACGTCGTTGCGGCCAAGATCGAGCAGCATCAGGTGTTCCGAGCGCTCCTTCTCGTCGGCCAGCAGCTCCTCGCCCAGCGCCTGGTCGGCCGCGGCGTCGGCGCCGCGCGGCCGCGTGCCGGCGATCGGACGGATCGTGACCGTGCCGTCGCGCACCCGCACCAGGATCTCCGGCGACGAGCAGACGATCTGGAACCCGCCAAAGTCGAGAAAGCACAGGAACGGCGCGGGATTGACCCGCCGCAAGGCCCGGTAGAGCGCGAAGGCCGGCAGCGCGAACGGTGCCTCGAAGCGCTGCGACAGCACCACCTGGAAGATGTCGCCGGCGCGGATGTACTCCTTCGCCCGCGCCACCATGTCCTTGTAAGCCTCCGGCATGGTGTTGGAAACGGCGGCCTGCGTCACCAGCCCCTCCGGTGCCGGCCCGCCCGGATGGGCCAGCGGCGCGTCGAGCGCCGCCACAACCGCGTCGATGCGCTCTAACGCCGCCGTATAGGCGGCCGCCGCGCCCGAGCCCGGCCGTGGCCTGACCGGGCTCACCACCACGATCTCGTCGCGGACCGCGTCGAACACCACCATCACGGTCGGCCGCACCAGCACCGCATCCGGCACGCCGAGCGCGTCCGGATTGGGCGGGCCAAGCCGCTCCATGTGGCGGACCATGTCGTAGCCCAGATAGCCGAACACGCCAGCCGCCATCGGCGGCAGACCAGCCGGCGTCGACGGGATGGCGCTTTCGGCGAGAAGCGCCCGCAGCGCCTCCAGCGGTGCGCCGAGGCAGGGCTGGAACGCGTCCGGATCGGACAGCGCCGTCCGGTTGATCTCCGCCATCACGCCCTGGCAGCGCCAGACGAGGTCCGGCGCCAGGCCGATCATCGAGTAGCGGCCGCGCACGGCGCCGCCCTCGACCGATTCCAGCAGGAACGCGTGCTGCGGGTGAGCGGCCCGTAGCTTCAGGAACGCCGAGACCGGCGTCTCCAGGTCACCGACCAGGACGGTCCGGACGAGCTGGGCAGCGCCGGTTTCGTAAGCGTCCGAGAAGCCGGCGAAGTCCGGCGTCGCCACCATGCTCAGAGACCGCCGCCGATGGTCTGCCGCATCAGGGCATCGTTGGTGCTGGTGCCGAGTTCGGCCTGCGTCTTCTGCACATAGGCCGACAGGATGTCGTCGCCGATCGCCATCCGCAGCTGCTCGTCGAGCTGGGTGGCCGCCTGGGTCGTCGACAGCAGCGGCGGCACCTCGGCGCCGGTGACGCGCAGCACCAGCCGCTCCTGCGGCGTCGCGCCGACGGCGCTGGCGAGCTCGCCGACCGGTGTTGCGAACACCTGCGAGACAGCCGCCGTCGGCAGGCCCGCCCCGCCCTGGCGGCGGATATCGACAGCGGTTTTCACCTCGGTGCCGAGCGCGGCGGCGGCATCCTCCATCGACTGGCCGGCGCGCACGGCCTTGAGCACCTCCGCCGCCTTGTCGGCGACACGTGTCGCGGTCTCGTCGGCCATCCACGCCGCTTCGACCTGGGCCTTCACCTCGGCGAGCGTGCGGTCGCGCGCCGGTTCGATGCCGGCGATCTCGAACCACACCCAGCCGCCCTCGCGGCTCGCCACGGCCTCGTTGTCGACGCCGATATCGGACGCGAACACCGCCTTCAGCAGCGCCTCCCGGTCCGGCAGCGCCAGCGGCTGTCCGGCCTTGTCGCGGCCGAGACGGTCGATGCCGTTGACCGTGTTCACGGTCAGCTTCAGATCCTTGGCAATTTCGGACAGGGGACGCGCCGAGGCGCGCTGGTCCTCGATCTTGTCATGTACCGCCTGCACAAGCTCGCGAGCCCGCCCGCGAGCGATCTCGGTGCGGATCTCGGCGAAAGCTTCTTCGAACGGCTTCATCGCCTCGGCCTGGATTGACGCGACCCGAACGAGGACGGTGCCGAAACGGCCCTGGACCGGCGCACTAACACTGCCGGCGGGCAGCGCGAAAGCGGCGTCCGCGACGGCCGGATCGATGATCGCCTCGCGGCTGACGAGCCCGAGGTCGATGTCACTGGCCCCGAGATTGCGCTCGGCGACCAGCGCATCGAAGGCGAGCCCGCCCTTGAGCCGCTCGGACGCGGCATTGGCCTCGTCCGCCGACGGAAACACGATCTGCTGCACGGACCGTCGCTCGGGCTGGCCGAAGCGTTCCGGATTGGCCTTGTAGAATGCTCTTGCCTCGGCCTCGTTGACGGTGTCGGGCTGGGCCACATCGGCGGCACCGAGCGCCACATAGGTGAAGCGGCGGTAGTCCGGCGCGCGGAAGGACGCCTTGCGCTGGTCAAAGAAGGCCTGGAGCTGCGTCGCGTCCGGCGGCGGCACGGCGCCGATGCGGTCGGGCCCCAGCGTCAGATAGGTGATCGACCGCGTCTCCGACTGGTACCGGTGGATCGCCTCGCGCAGCGCCGCGGGAACGCCGGGCTGGCCCGCCAGCGTATCGGCGAGCTGCTGGCGCAGATAGACGGCACGCTGCGCTTTCATGAAGGCCTGCTCGGTAAAGCCGTTGCTGCGGATCAGCTCGTTGAAGCGGGCCCGGTCGAACTGGCCGTTGGCACCGCGGAAGGTCGGGTCGGTCAGGATCGCCTTGATGATCGTGTCGTCGGAAATCGCCAGCCCATAGCTGCGGGCGCGATTGTCGAGGGCCGCCTCCGTCATCATCTTCGACAACACCTGTCGCTCGAGGCCGAACGATCGGGCCTCTTCGTTGGTGACCGCCCGTCGGGCGCGGCGCGAGAGTTGCTGCAACTCCTGCTGGTAGGCATCGCGGAACGCCACGGCGGTAATGTCGGTCGAGCCAACGCTCGCCACCGTCTGCCGGTTGGTGCCGCGCACCATGTCGCCGATGCCCCAGACGGCGAAGCTGAGGATGAGGAAGCTGAAGAGGATCGCCACCACGATCTTGCCCAGCCAGTTCTGTCCGGCCTTGCGAATGCCCTGCATCATGGAGCGGATCGTCCTTCGTACCTGCGCACCGGCCCGCGGCCTATGCAGTCTCTGGGGGCGCCGGAAGACCCGGCGACGGGGCGGCGCATCATATGGATCGGGACCCGGAGCCGCAACGCTGCCCCCCGGTCTCCCTTTCGGGCCGGCCCGGCATCTGCTATCCGGCGGCCCGATGCAAGGGCGCAAGTGAGAGTTTCGGCCGATCACGGCCGCACCGTGGCGTTTTTGTGCAGGCCGGGAGGACATCATGGCTGACGTCGCGCGCCCACGCCCGTTGGTGGCGGGCAACTGGAAGATGAACGGCCTGCGGGCGGCCCTGGCCGAACTCCCGCGCTTCGCCGAGGGCTACGACGCGGCCCTGCGCGCCAAGGTCGACCTCATGGTGTGCCCGCCGGCAACCCTGCTGTACCTGTCGAGCGCGGTCTTCATCGGCACCCGCATCGCCACCGGCGGACAGGACTGCCACGCCGCCGCCAAAGGTGCCCACACCGGGGACCTCTCCGCCGAGATGCTGGCAGATGCCGGGGCGCAGGCCGTCATCGTGGGCCACTCCGAGCGGCGCGCCGACCATGGCGAGACCGACGCAATGGTCCGCGCCAAGGCCGAGGCGGCCTGGCGGGCCGGGCTGACAGCCATCATCTGCGTCGGCGAGACTCGCGCCGAGCGCGAGGCCGGACGGACACTGGCCGTTGTGCGCCGCCAGCTGCGCGGCTCGGTGCCGGATGGCGCCACGCCAGCGACGCTGGTTGTCGCCTACGAGCCCGTCTGGGCCATCGGCACGGGCCTGACGCCGACCACCGCGGACGTTGCCGGGGTGCACGGCATGATCCGCTCCGAGCTGAGCAAGCTGGTCGGCAAGGCCGCTGCGCCTGCGGTCCGGATCCTGTACGGCGGCTCCGTCAAGCCCGGCAATGCCGCCGAGCTGATGGCGGTGGCCGACGTCGACGGTGCGCTGGTGGGCGGCGCCAGCCTGACCGCCGCCGATTTTCTGGGCATCGCCGCCACCTACCGCTGAGGGCTGGGGGCTTTCACCCCGGCTCGGGCATTCCCATCTTTGCGCAGGCGGCGGCGCGTGCTAGATGCGCCACGTGTGTGCGCAGCCGCCGGGCGTCTCGATCGGGACGCCGCCGGCTACGTTGGTTTGGACGGATCCATGCAGCAGGTTCTGATCGTCATCCACCTCCTTGTCGTTCTGGCGCTCGTCGGGGTGATTTTGCTGCAGCGCTCAGAGGGCGGCGCGCTCGGCGGCCTGTCGGGCGGCGGCGGCGTGTCGGGCTTCCTCACCGGCCGCGGCCAGGCCAATGCGCTGACCCGCGCCACCGCGATCCTCGGCACCGTGTTTTTCTGCACCAGCCTGGCGCTGGCCATCCTGGCAGGCGCCAACCGGGCGCCGAAGTCCATCTTCGATACGGCCCCGTCGGCCTCGGGTGCCCCGGCAACGCCGGTTGCGCCGCCCTCGGGCGGCGTGCTCGACCAGCTGCGCCAGCTGGAGAGCCAGCAGGGCGCCCCCGCAGCGCCCGTGCCCGCACCCCGCTGATCGACCGGGGGCCGGGACACCGGCCCTCCTGCTTTTTGGGGCCGGCACGACACGTCGCCGGTCGCAACACCTGTGGAGAGGCCCCGGGGACGCCGGCCGCCATTAGGCGAATCGGATGCTCTGGCTTAAACGGAAATCCCCATGGCTCGGTACGTTTTCATCACCGGCGGCGTGGTGTCCTCCCTCGGGAAGGGCCTCGCCTCCGCGGCCCTGGGCGCGCTGCTGCAGGCGCGCGGCTATTCCGTCCGTCTGCGCAAGCTTGACCCCTATCTGAACGTCGATCCGGGGACGATGAGCCCCTACCAGCACGGCGAGGTCTTCGTCACCGACGACGGTGCCGAGACGGATCTCGACCTCGGCCATTACGAGCGCTTCACCGGGCGGCCGTGCTCGAAGGCCGACAACATCACCACTGGCCGCATCTACCAGGACATCATCGCCAAGGAGCGGCGCGGCGATTATCTGGGCGGCACCGTGCAGGTCATCCCGCACGTCACCAACGCCATCAAGGAGTTCGTCCTCACCGGCAACGAGGGCGTCGACTTCGTGCTGGTCGAGATCGGCGGGACCGTCGGCGACATCGAGGGGCTGCCGTTCTTCGAGGCCATTCGCCAGCTTGGCAACGACCTTCCGCGCGGCCACGCGGTCTATGTGCACCTCACTTTGCTGCCCTTCATCCCGTCCGCCGGTGAGCTGAAGACCAAGCCGACCCAGCACTCCGTCAAGGAGCTGCGCTCTATCGGCATCCAGCCCGACATTCTGCTCTGCCGCACCGACCGCGAGATCCCGCGCGAGGAGCGCCGCAAGCTCGGCCTGTTCTGCAATGTCCGTGAAAGCGCCGTGATCGAGGCCCGCGATGTCGCCTCGATCTATGCGGTCCCGGCCGCCTATCATGAAGCCGGACTCGACCGCGAGGTGCTGGCTGCCTTCGGCATCGAGCCGGCGCCGCGCCCCAATCTGGCGCGCTGGGCCAGCGTCACCGAGGCGGTCGAGAATCCGGAGGGCGAGGTCACCATCGCGGTGGTCGGCAAATACACGGGCATGAAGGACGCCTACAAGTCGCTGATCGAGGCGCTGGCCCATGGCGGCATCGCCAATCGTGTCCGCGTGAATCTTGACTGGATCGAATCCGAGGTGTTCGAAAACGCCGATCCGACGCCGTTCCTCGAACATGTGCACGGCATCCTGGTGCCGGGCGGCTTCGGCCAGCGCGGTGCCGAGGGCAAGATCCGGGCGGCCGGTTTCGCCCGCGAGCGCAAGGTGCCGTATTTCGGCATCTGCTTCGGCATGCAGATGGCGGTGATCGAGGCGGCACGCTCGCTCGCCGGCATCCCTGCCGCCAACTCGACCGAGTTCGGCCCCTGCGATGACCCGGTCGTCGGGCTGATGACCGAGTGGATGCGCGGCAACGAGTTGGAGATGCGTGCCGCTGGCGGCGATCTCGGCGGCACCATGCGGCTTGGCGCCTACCGCGCCGCGCTGGCGCCAGGCAGCCGCATTGCCGGGATCTACGGCGAAACCGCTATCTTCGAGCGGCACCGTCACCGCTACGAGGTCAATATGGGCTACCGTGAGCGCCTTGAGCGTCACGGCATGGCCTTCGCCGGGGTGTCGCCCGACGGGCTGCTGCCGGAGACGATCGAGTTTCCCGGCCACCCCTGGTTCATTGGCGTCCAGTACCATCCTGAACTGAAATCGCGGCCGTTCGAGCCCCATCCGCTCTTCGCCAGCTTCATCGCCGCGGCGGTCGACCAGAGCCGGCTGGTCTAGCCCCCCAACAGGAGACGGCCATGGCGCGCGGCATCGACCACCTCGTCCTCGCCGTCGCCGATCTTGACGTGGCCGGCCAGCTCTATGAGGCGATGGGCTTCACCGTCGGGGCGCGAAACCGCCATCCCTGGGGCACCGAGAACCGCATCGTGCAGTTTCCGGGCAGCTTCCTGGAGCTGATCACGGTCGGAGGCGGCGCGGCGATCCCGCCGCATATCGGGCCGTCTTTCTCGTTCGGGGCCTTTGTGGCCGACAGCCTGGCGCGGCGCGAGGGACTTGCCATGCTGGTGCTGGAAAGCCGCAACGCCGCCAGCGACTGGGCCGCCTTCGAGGAGGCCGGCATCGGCGGTTTCGAGCCGGTGTCGTTCTCACGCCTCGGCCGCCGGCCGGACGGGCGCCCGGTGCATGTCGCCTTCACGCTTGCCTTCGCCCGCGATGTCATGGCGCCGGAGGTCGGCCTGTTCGTCTGCCAGCAGCACTATCCCGAGAATTTCTGGAACCCGGCCTTCCAGACCCACCCCAACGGTGCCAGCGGCGTGGTGGCCGTCACCATGCTGGCTGAGAACCCGTCGGACCATGCACAGGCGCTGTCGGCCTTCACCGGCATGCGCGATTTCGCCTGCACCTCGGCGGGGCTGACCTTCATGACGCCGCGTGGCTCGCTCGCCGTGCGCACCGCGGCAGCCTTCGCGTTTGAAACCGGGCTGAACCTCACCGACATGCCGTCCCGGCTCGCCGGTTTCACCGTGGCGGTGACCGATCCGGCCGCGGTCGCTGCCCGCCTCGCGGCTGCCGGGATCGTCCACACGACGGTCGATGGTGCCATCGTCGTCCCGCCCGGCGTGGCACACGGGGTCGCGCTAACGTTTCGCAAAGACATCCTGTCGATATAATGCCGTTCTGCAGAGATTTACGGACAGGAGACAGTCATCGTGGTGGTCGCTTCTCTGCAGGGTCTGCCGGCCGTCCTCGTCTATCTGCTCGTCGCCGCGATCCTGAGTGGCGCCTATGCGATGATCTACACGCGGATCACCCGGCACGACGAGTTCCTGCTGATCGAATCCGGCAACACCGCCGCTGCCGTCGCGTTTGGTATGAGCCTTCTGGGTTTCGCCATGCCGCTCGCGAGCGCCATCGCCAATTCGGCGTCCCTGATCGACGTGGTGGTCTGGGGCGTTGTCGCCCTTCTGGTGCAGCTCGGACTCTATTTTGTCGCCCGCTGGCGCATGCCCGGCGTGTCCGACAAGATCGCGGTCGGTGATATGGCGGCGGCGCTTTGGCTCGGGTTCCTGTCGCTGGGCGGCGGCCTGCTCAACGCCGCCTCGATGACGACCTGAGAGTGTCATGTCCGAAGCCGCGGACCGTCCCGACGATCTCCAGCGACGCAAACGGTCGGACCGGGCGCGCCTGACCCTGATGGCTGGCGCCGGCGTTGCCGCGCTCGGCGTCTACGCGATCAGTGGCGACATTTCGCAGCCCAAATCGACTCCCGCCGGCCCGGCCCCCGGGTCATGCTTCCGCTACTACCAATCGGCCGAGACCTGCACGTCCGCAGGTGTCTTTAGCGCGCAGCAGTGCCATACGGCCTTTGCCGGGCTGGACAGCGCCAAGGTCGTGCCGGATGGCGTTCTCTTGCGCGCGACCGGCGGCGCTATCACCGCCAAACAGGCCGTATGGCGCCAGTCGACGACCGGCCGGCTTGTTGATGATACCGGCGCCAACGTCGAGGGCAGCCTGTGCCGCACCTCGTCGTCGTCGTCCCGGCGCAGCACCTCCGGCAGAAGCTGGGGCTTCGGCGGTAGTGGCAGCTCCAGCGGCAGCGGCGATAGCGGCCATTCCAGTACGACCGGCTATGCCGGCGCCAGCCCGGCCGTCTCGCGCGGTGGCTTCGGCAGCTACGGATCGCGTTTCTCCGGCGGCGGCTGAACGGTGCGCCGTCTCGCCATCCCGCCTCGCGACAACTGGACGGCCCTGCTGGAGGCGTCGGGTTTCACCTTTCATTCGCCGGGCGGGCAGCGCTACTGGGTCGAGGACACCTGCTACGCCTTCAGCCTGGAGCAGATCGAGCGCGACATCGAGGCGCCGACCGCCGAGCTGCACGCGCTCTGCCGCGAGGTGGTGGATCGCGCCGTGCGCGATGGCGCGGTGCTGGAGCGGCTGTGCATTCCCCAGGTGGCCTGGGACCCGATCGCGGCCAGCTGGGCCCGCGCAGATGTTGCGCTCTACGGCCGGTTCGACTTCGCCTATGCGGGCGACGGGCCGGCCAAGCTGCTGGAATTCAACGCAGATACGCCAACCGCCCTGTTCGAGACCGGCTACGTGCAGTGGGCCTGGCTCGAGGACGCGCTGGCGCGTGGGGTCGTGCCGGCCGGCACCGACCAGTTCAATTCGGTCCACGACAGGCTCGTCGCGGCCTTCGGCCTGCTCGCCGCCGGCGCCCCGATGCACTTTACCTGCATGGCGGACATCCCCGAGGACCGTGGCACCGTTGCCTATCTGGAGGATTGCGCCTCTCAGGCCGGCGTGGCGACGCGCTTCGTCGACCTGAAGGGCATCGGCATCGCCTCCGACGGCTGCTTCGTCGATGACGAAAACACGCGCATCGGGCTGCTGTTCAAGCTCTATCCGTGGGAGTGGATCTTCGCCGAGGAGTACGGCAAGGCGCTGTACCGGACGCCGACGCGCTTCGTTGAGCCGCCCTGGAAGGCGGTACTGTCCACCAAGGGCCTGCTGCCGCTGCTCTGGGATCTGGCGCCGGGCCACCCGAACCTGCTGCCGGCGTTCTTCGACGACGACCCGCGCAAGGCGGAGCTCGGCGACAGCTATGCCCGCAAGCCGCTCTACTCGCGTGAGGGCGCGAACGTCACCCTGGTCGAGGCCGGCGCGGTCGTGGCGAGCGGGGAAGGCGGCTATGGCGCCGAGGGCCATGTCGTCCAGGCCCTGGCACGGCTCCCTGTCTTCGACGGGCGCTACCCGGTCATCGGCAGCTGGCTCGTCGCCGGCGAGCCGGCCGGCATCAACCTGCGCGAGGACGCGACGCCAATCACCACCGATGCGGCCTGGTTCCTGCCGCACGTGATCATGCCCTGAGGGGCGCCCGGCGGTTTAGGGCCGCACCCCTCTCGTCACCGCGGCTCCGACCCGCTAGGGAAGGCCAATGACCGACCTCGCCCCCCAGGCCACCGTCTCCGCCGGCTCCGTCCGCTTCGGCAACCACCTGCCGCTGGCGCTCATCGCCGGCCCCTGCGCCATGGAGAGCCGCGACCACACGCTGTTCATGGCCGAGGCCCTGGCGGCCCTGGCCGCCAGGCTCGGCATCGGCCTCGTGTTCAAGGCCTCGTTCGACAAGGCCAACCGCACTTCGCTCAACGGCGCCCGCGGCGTCGGCCTCGATGCCGCGCTGCAGATCTTCGCAGCCGTGAAGGACCACTTCGGGCTGCCGGTGCTGACCGACGTGCATGATGCGGCCCAGTGCGCGCCTGTCGCCGAAGTCGTCGACATCCTGCAGATCCCTGCTTTTCTCTGTCGCCAGACCGACCTTCTGGTGGCGGCAGCACGGACGGGGCGGGTGGTGAATGTGAAGAAAGGCCAGTTCCTGGCGCCCTGGGACATGCAGCATGTGCTCGCCAAGGTGACGGGCGCCGGCAACACCAATGTGCTGGCGACCGAGCGCGGCGTCTCTTTCGGCTACAACACGCTCGTCAGCGACATGCGCGCTCTGCCCGAAATGGCCAAGACCGGCGCGCCGGTGATCTTCGATGCCACCCATTCGGTGCAGCAGCCCGGCGGCCAGGGCGGCTCCTCGGGCGGACAGCGCGAATATGTGCCGGTGCTCGCCCGCGCAGCCGTCGCGGTGGGCGTCGCCGGCGTGTTCATCGAAACCCATGAGGCGCCCGAGCGAGCACCCTCGGACGGCCCCAACATGGTGCCGCTCGCCGAGATGCCGGCCCTGATCGAACGGCTGATGGCCTTCGACCGGCTGGCCAAGGGTCATGGCTGATCAAGAGCATGTTCGAGTCGGTGAAGGGCCTCGCCTGACCCCTTATCGCGCCCGGTAGGGCGGCACGCCCTGGTCGGGCAGCCACAGGCCGGCGGGCGGGACGGCGGTCTGCCAGAAGACGTCGATCGGGATGCCGCCGCGCGGATACCAGTAGCCGCCGATGCGCAGCCAGTCGGGCGCCAACAGGCTCACCAGCCGCTTGCCGATCGCCACCGTGCAGTCCTCGTGGAACGCGCCATGGTTGCGGAAACTGGTCAGGAACAGCTTCAGGCTCTTGGATTCCACCAGCCAGTCGCCTGGCGCGTAATAGATGACCAGAATCCCGAAGTCCGGCTGACCGGTCACCGGGCAGAGTGATGTGAACTCCGGGCAGGTGAACCGGGCCAGATAGAGCGTCCCGGCATGCGGGTTCGGCACCCGGTCGAGGACTGCCTCCTCGGGCGAGGCCGGGATGCCGGCCTGCTGGCCGAGATGCAGGGTGGACGGGGGAAGGGGCTGCGTGCTCACGAGATCTTCCTGCACTGTCGCGTGGCGCACCATACCGGGAGGCACGCCATCGCCGCGAGTCCGCCTTGCAGTTGCACGCCCATGGCTTAAAAGGCGCGCCAACGCCCGTCCACGCCGGAGACCCGCCATGACCGCCATTGTCGACATTGTCGCCCGCCAGATTCTCGACAGCCGCGGCAATCCCACGGTCGAGGTCGACGTGGTGCTCGAGGACGGCTCCATGGGCCGCGCGGCCGTGCCGTCCGGCGCCTCCACGGGCGCCCACGAGGCGGTCGAGCTGCGCGACGGTGACAAGACGCGCTGGGGCGGGAAGGGCGTCCGCAAGGCCATCGACGCCGTCAACCGCGACATCTTCGACGCCATCGGCGGCTTCGACGCCGAGGACCAGGTCAAGATCGACGAGGCGATGATTGCGCTGGACGGCACGCCCAACAAGGCACGGCTCGGTGCCAACGCCATCCTCGGCGTGTCAATGGCGGTCGCCAAGGCCGCCGCCGACGCCGCGGCGCTGCCGCTCTACCGCTATGTCGGCGGAACGTCGGCGCGCGTCCTGCCGGTGCCGATGATGAACATCGTCAATGGCGGCGCCCATGCCGACAACCCCATCGACTTCCCGGAGTTCATGATCATGCCGGTCGGAGCGCCGAGCCTCGCCGAGGCGGTGCGCATGGGCTCGGAGATCTTCCACACCCTCAAGGGCGCGCTGAAGAAGGCCGGCCACAACACCAATGTCGGCGACGAGGGCGGCTTTGCACCCAATCTGCCATCGGCCGAGGCGGCACTCGACTTCGTCATGAAGGCCATCGAGATCGCCGGCTACAAGCCCGGCACCGACGTCGCCATCGCGCTCGACTGCGCGGCGACAGAGTTCTTCCGCGATGGCGCCTACCACTACGAGGGCGAGGGCACCGTCCGCTCGATCAGCGCGCAGGCCGAGTATCTGGCCAGGCTGGTCGCCGCCTACCCGATCGTCAGCATCGAGGACGGCATGTCCGAGGACGACTGGGATGGCTGGAAGCAGGTCACCGATCTGGCTGGCAGCCGCTGCCAGCTTGTCGGCGACGATCTCTTCGTCACCAACGTCACGCGACTTCAGCAGGGCATCCGCAAGGGCGTCGGCAACTCGATCCTGGTCAAGGTCAACCAGATCGGCACGCTCACCGAGACGCTGGCGGCCGTCGACATGGCCCACCGCGCCGGCTACACGGCGGTGATGTCGCACCGCTCCGGCGAGACCGAGGACGCGACCATCGCCGACCTCGCCGTCGCCACCAATTGCGGGCAGATCAAGACCGGCTCGCTCGCCCGCTCGGACCGCACCGCCAAGTACAACCAGCTCATCCGTATCGAGGAGGAGCTTGGCACCCAGGCGCGCTATGCCGGCCGCGGCGTCCTGAAGATCCACGCCTGACGGCAGCCGCACGCGCCGCGCCGGACGCAGCCCAGCCCGGCGCGCATCACCCTGTGCCCAGGCCGCCGCTGCGGTCAGGATGGTGCCGATGTCATCCCCCGCCGTCGGACCGCCCGTAACAACGCCGTCCCTGCTGCAGGGCATCCTGCGCAGCCGCAGCCTGGCGCTTGCCGGCCTGCTGGTGATGACGGTCGTGTTCGGCGGCCAGTTCGTGGCCGTGAGGTTGGGCGTCACCCGCAACTTCACCGCCGGCGACGTTGCCGCGCTGCGGTTCATGGTCGCCGGCGCCATCATGCTGCCGGTGTTCGTCCACCTTGGCTGGCGCGACGCCTGCGGGGTCGGCTGGAGACGCGCGGCGATCCTCGCGGCGCTGGCCGGCGCCCCGATGGCGCTGCTCTCCAATATTGGCCTCACCTTCGCACCGGCCCTGCATGGCAGCTGCATCCAGCCCGGCATTGTTCCGGTGGCCATGGCGCTGATCACCGCCACCGTCACCCGCAGCTGGCCGCCGCGGCCGGTGCTGCTCTGCCTGCCTGTCGTTGTGACGGGCCTCCTGCTGATGGCCTTCGGCGGGGT
This sequence comes from Methylobacteriaceae bacterium, assembly GCA_040380755.1. GTDB lineage: Bacteria > Pseudomonadota > Alphaproteobacteria > Rhizobiales > Beijerinckiaceae > Alsobacter. Next base: position 40,242 of record JBEIIL010000016.1, read on the forward strand.
CGGCCTCGATGGTGCCGCGCCGGGCCAGACATTGGTGGGCGATGCCATCTTCGTCCTCGCCGGCTCCTCCTGGGCACTGTTCACCTATCTGGGACAGCGTTGGCGGGTCACCCCGGTTCAGGTCACAGCCATTATTGCTGTGCTCTCCTGCCTCGTCCTTCCGATCCAGTTGGCCCTCATGCCAAGCCGGATGGCATCGGCGCCCTGGGAGATGATAGCCTTCCATGGTCTCTACCAGGGCCTGCTGGTGCTGGTCGTCGGTTTGCTCGTCTGGGCACACGGCGTACGGGTCCTGGGCACCGAGGTCACGTCGCGGTTCTCGTCGCTGGTGCCGGTGGCCGGTTTCGCGCTGGCGATCCCGCTCGCCGGTGAATGGCCGGCGCCGCTGCAATGGCTCGGCATGCTGGCAATCGTCGGCGGCCTGCTCGGGCTCAGCATGATGCGGCGCCGCTGAGGCGGACCAAACGGAACAGCGCCCGGCACACCGGATCTTAAGCGCCGCGTGGCAAAGTGGAGCTGATCGTGCCCGGGGCTTCCATGAGCGACTTCTCCCTCCCGCGCGACGCCGTCGGCTCAGGCCGGCTCGTTCGCTCTCCGGCCTTTGCCGTGGGCCTCGTGCTGGCCTGCGCCCTCGGGTTGCGCATCTGGGCGGCACTGGTCCCGGTCCAGGATTACTATCAGGACGAACTCTACCAGTATCTGGAGCAGGGCCACCGCCTGGCCTTCGGCTACGGCTTCGTGCCGTGGGAGTATGACTGGGGCATCCGCAACTGGGTGCTGCCGGCACTCATCGGCGGCGTCCTGGCGGGCCTCGACCGGCTGGGCTTTGGTGAACCCGGCATATACCGGCCGGTGCTCACCTGCATCGCCCTTGCATTGTCCATGACCCTGATGATGTCGGCGCGCCGTTTCGCCGCAGCCTTCGGCGGCCCTCGGGCCGGTCTTCTGGCCGCCGCCGGGGTCGCGCTTTCGGGGCCATGCATCGGCAGTGCACCGAAACTGACGCCGGAGGTTCTGGGTGCCTACACGCTGATGGGCTGTCTTGCCCTGGCCACCGCCGGGACGCGGCGGGCCCTTCTCCTGTCCGGCGTCCTCGCCGGTGTCACGGTCGGCCTGCGATTCCACTATGCGCCCGCCATGCTCGTTGCCGCGCTGGTCGTGCTCCGCTTTGCGCCGCAGGCCGGTGCGCGGCTCGCCTGGGTCGCCGGCGGCATGGTCGGTGTCGGCATATTCGGCGGCGTCGACTGTGCGACCTACGGCTATCCGTTCGCCTCCTATGTGGGGTCGGTCCTCGTCAATGTCCGCGACGGCGCCGCCGATAGCTTCGGCCACCAGCCGGCCTATTTC
>JBEIIL010000017.1:0-39815 GCA_040380755.1 Methylobacteriaceae bacterium
CTCATCGTGGGCGTCGGTGCGGCCCTGCTGATCGGCGCAGGGGTCACGCCATGGCGCCTGCCAGCCGATATCCTTGGGCCCAGGATTATCGCGGAGATCGGCGATCCGTCGGGCACCGTGACGTTCGGCGCGGCGGATCTGACGATCCTGCCCGCGCCGCGGCTGTGGATCGACGGGATGGCGGTCCGCGACTCGTCCGGAGCCCTGCTGCTTGATGCCGCGACGCTCTCGGGCGCCTTGCGCATCGGCCCGCTGCTGCGCGGCCGTGTGGTCTTTGCGGACATGGCCCTTGCTGCTCCGACGATGGCCGCTCCTCCGGGCGGGCTCGAAGCCCTCGCGCGACGCATCGGCCGGCTCCTCGCTCCGGAACGGGAGGACACGGGCGAACCGGGACTGGCCCGCCTGACAGTCGTCAATGGTCGGATCGGCTCTGGTGCGGATCTGGCGTCGTCGGTGCACGCCGTGCTGCGGCGCTCGCGGCTTTCGGACGCCCTCGAGCTGTCGCTGGCCATGACATGGAGAGGGCAGCCTCTCGAGGTCGAAGCATCACGGCTGGATGCGGCCGCCCTGCTGCTGGGCAATCCGTCGCCCCTGCAGGCGGCGCTCCGCATGCCCCTTGCCGCAGCGCAGTTCGATGGCCGGATCGCCGGCGGATCGGCACCTGTGCTCGACGGCACGCTGGATGCCCGGGCCGAGGATCCAGATGCGGTCGCGGCCTGGCTGCAGCTCGACCTGCCGGTCGGCCTGACGGGCCCCGCCATGGTCCGGACAGGGTTGCGGGCCGGCGCCGCCGGGGCATCGCTCTCGAGCCTGCGCCTGAGCCTTCCCCAGGGCGTATTCGACGGCGTTCTCACCGTCCAGCCGCTCATCACCGGCAGACTCGCTGTCTCCGGTACGCTGGCGAGCGACCGGATCGATCTCACAGCCGCACTGCGGCCTTGGATCCCGGTGCGTGGCAGCGATGGCAATTGGAGCCGCGAGCCCTATGACCTCGCGGCCCTGCCGGCAGGAGACCTCGACCTGCGGGTGAGCGCCGACCGCCTTGTGATCGGGCCGGCGTCGATCACCAATGCCGCACTGACGGTGATCGCCCGCAACGGCAGGACCGATGTGTCATTGGGCAATGGAACCTTTCAGCAGGGTGCATTGCGTGGCCGGATCGGACTCTCGGCACCAGGACGCGCCGGGGTCGAGCTGCGCGGCCAGCTCGCCTTCGAACGCGTCGACGCCATGTCCGCTGCAGTGATGCTGGGGATGGGCCGGCGCCTGACGGGAACAGCCTCGGGAACACTCGTGTTCGAGGGACACGGTGAAACCCCGGCGGCCCTTTTGCGATCGCTGGAAGGCCGCACCGGACTGGTCATCCGGCAGGGCGAGATCCAGGGGATCAATCTTCCGGAGTTTCTGAAGCGCCTCGAGCGTCGGCCACTGCTGGTCTCTCCCGATCCGCGTGGCGGCCGGACGCCCTTCGATCTGGCCTCGCTGCAGGGAAAGATCAGCCAGGGAGTGGTCGAATTGGCGGAAGGCAGAGTCGCGTCGCCTTCCATCCGAATCGCGTTTGGCGGCCAGATCGGCCTCGGCGAGCGCAACTTTGCAGTGGCCGGCTCCGCGTTGCCACTGGGCGAACCGGGACGGGACTGGCCGTTCGAGCTGTCAGGCACGTTCGACGACCCGCTGTTGATGCCGGATGCCGGCAGCCTGATCCGCCGGGCCGGTGCCGGCGCGCCAAAGACCGCACCGTCTTCGCTCCCACTGGCCGTCGATGCCTATGCGCCGCGCTGAGCCCGCTCAGCCTTCGTCCTGAAGGGCAATCGCGATTCGGCCTTCGAGCACTTTGGGCTGACGGATCACCAGCGCGCCACGGCCCTTCTCGACAATGCCCTGCTGGCTCAGCGCCGAAAGCTCGCGCGAGACCTGCTCGCGCCGGCAGCCTATGCGGGCCGCCAGCACGTGGTGGAACGGCGGCGGGGTGACAACGCGCTCGCCAGTGCCCCCGGCCCGCGGCGACGACATGCGCAGCAACTCGGCATAAAGCCTGTGCTTCACGTCGAACACGGAGTGCTCGGTGATCCGGGCATTCAGCTCGCGCACGCGGCCTGTCAGCAGCCGGAGAAGCCGATCGGTGACGACGGGCGCCGCATAGATCGCCTCGCGGAACACGGCGGACGGCATGATGCACATCTCAGCGCGGGTCAGAGCCGTGACATTGGCGGAGCGCCTGACGTCGTCGACCGCTGCGAGCTCGCCGAAAAACTGGCCGGCACGCATCTCACCGAGGATCACCTCGCGTCCCGATTGGGTGCGGAACAGGATCCTGACCTCGCCCGCCAAAATGAAATAGACGTCAGTCGAGTCGTCATCAAAGTCGACAATGATCTCGTCCTCGTCATAGCGCCGCCACGAGCAGCGCCTGTCGAACTGCTCAAGCTCGATCCCCGAATCCTTGAACAATGGAACCCGTGCAAGCGATTGCATGCGACATACCCCTCAGCCGACGCCATGCTAGACCAAGTACCCTGCAAATTGCATGTCGAAGTGATCATGCATTCGCATCAAAGGTCACCGGTTCCGGCTCGAATGTCACCCGCATGGCGTGGTGGGCCGTTTGGCCAGGCGACAGGTGCGCGAGACCGGGCTTTTCCGCCAGGTCGCCGACAAAATTCTCTGGATCGCCATAGCCCTGCCAGCCCTCGACGCACAGGAACGGTGCTCCGGCCCGGCTCCACAGTGCGATCGCAGGGCAGCCCTCAAACTCGACACGGATGGCACTGCCGCCGCGGCGCACGAAGCGCAGCCCGCGGCTGTGCGCATCGATGAAGCACAGGGCCTCGCGGGCAAACAGACCGGCCGACAGCGGCAAATTCCGGCCGACGAGCGGAACCTTGCGCCGGCGCGCCGAGAACAGGCCGCCCGGAGCGATCTCTGGCACTGTGGGCTCCTCGGCGACATCGAACAACACGGAGTAGTCGTGCTGGCGGCCGCCGTCGAAGGGCCAACAAAACCCCGGATGGAATCCGAAGCCGTAAGGCATCGGTCCGGCGCTGCGGTTGGTCACCTCGGCGCTCAGGGAGACGGACCACGTGTCGAGGCTGAGGGTCACGGCGAGGCCAAATGCAAACGGGTAGGCCTGCCGCGTCTGGTCGTCATCCTGTGCGACCAGCCGGACTGATGCCCGATCGCGGGCGGCCACCGCAAACCGGAGCGTTCTGGCAAAGCCGTGCAGTCCCAGCGGATAGGTCGATCCCGCCACACGGATGACACCGCCGCGGGTCCAGCCAACGACCGGGAACAGGAGCGGAGCAACATCGGTCCACCAAGCCGGGTCGGGTGCCCACAGGCGGTCGGCACCACCAACATGCCAGCGGCGCCATTCGGCGCCGCGCAGCGCGATGCCCGCGGTGGTCCCGCCTGACTGCAACTCTAGCCATTCATCGGACATTCGCCCACCCAAAGGCGCTTACACGAATTGCGTGCATTAAGACAAATTAAGCACTTTTCACGATACATTCTTTGCATGCATCAACCACGCGCGCTGCCTTCCGCTACTGTAGACCGTGTCACGCTGGTGATCGATGACAGTCCGACCATGCGCAAGCTCGTGCGACACATGCTGTACCAGGTTGGGCTACGGGACCATGTGCATGATGCATCGAGTGCTGAGTGCCTGCCATTGCTGCGCCGCTACAAGCCACGGCTCATCATCCTGTCCTGGGATATCGAGGGACCAGGCGGCAGCAACTTTGTCTCTTTCGTCCGCAATCCTGCAATCTCGTCGGCGGCCAATACCCCGATCCTGACGACGATCGAACGCCCGACGCTCCGCAACATTCGAATGATGCAGTCGCTTGGAATCAGGGCCTGCCTGAAGAAGCCGTTTTCGCTCCGGGCCCTGCGCGAGCGCGTGGCCGCCCTGGTCAGCATGGTCCAGGCCGACGACGCCGAGATCATCGTGCGACCGCGTCCCCGACTGGCAACCGCAGCGGTCGCCCGGGACCGCCCCATCGAGATGGAACGGGTGCTCATCTGACAGACCGGTGACACCGGCGAGGCGGCTGGACACGCGCCGATCGAGCCTCTATAACCCGCGCCGGTCCGGACGACTGCCATCGTCGCGGGAGCGCCCAGGTAGCTCAGTTGGTAGAGCATGCGACTGAAAATCGCAGTGTCGCTGGTTCGATTCCAGCCCTGGGCACCATTTTCGCTTTGAAATGTGAATGCTTCAGCTCCTGCTGGCCATCCGAACGGCTTCGGTTGCGACGTAGCCGAACGGGCAAGACGCGGCTTCACCGTGCCCCGAGGTCTCGACCGGGGCGCCGCGATTTGCCGGCGGCTTCCCCGGCAATCCCCCCGACGGCTGCTCGATGAAAAAATCGTCGCACATACGTTTCGGGGGGCAGGGTCTCCCATAACGGTCTACGTCATCGCGACGTGACTGTGCGACTACGATGATGTCGACCTTCGCCCTGGATGAGACCTCACCACGGTTGCGCTCATATCCGGAGTTGGTAGGCTCCTCTGGTTTCTCGCCTGGCCGGCAGCCAATCCAGCGTTTTTCGACCCTTTCAACCAAAGAAAAAACGGGAAACTCTCATTGTATTCTGTCAAATTAAAAAGCTTAGACTTTTATATAAAACGACGATTTTTTGATCAGAACGCAAGGAAATACACAGTGGCCTTCACGTTTTTCTGGAAAAATCTATCGCAACCAGAAAATAAATCCGTCCCCCGATGGGGTTATTTCGGATTAGGTGCGTGCCTAATCCTTGCGGGACTCGTTGTTCTCGCCGATGTTGTCGCCGCAACGCGCGTGAGTACGGTTCTGTTTGGTGTCTGTGCAATATTGGCTGGTCTTTTTGCGATCGGTTACTCTTACTGGACCAAGGGTTGGGGAGGACTGATTTGGCACATCATCCTGGGCAGTCTCTACGTGGCGGGCGGAATTGTGCTCGTCACTGCACCGGCCGATGGATCGTTGGCTCTGAGCTATGCGCTGGGTCTTGTGCTTGCTCTTTCGGGCATCGTGCGGGCTGTGGTCGGGTTGCGCACCCTGACGAACGCCGGTGGTGTTCTCCTGCTGTCAGGATTGTTCGGGATCGTCGCTGGGATCTTCATCCTGGCGCAGGTGCCATCCGCTGGGCTGTCAGTCATCGGCATCTTTCTCGGCATCGACCTTGCGGCTCATGGAGCAGGCTGGATTGCGCTCGCCTTGCACGCGACGAGCCGACCGTGACCGGCGGCAGCGCCCCTGCGGCGATCAAGCGTGATGGAGACCTGTGGTAACCATGGCGCGCAACATCGGATCGATCGCGCGGCGCGCAGCGCTCCTCTTCGGTGCGTGGATCATTCTCGGACGCACCGGACCTGTTGATCTCGCGGTCGGACTTTGCGTTGCGCTGTTGGTCGCCTGGGCAAGCCTCGCGCTGATCCCTTCATCGCATCACGCGATCAGCGTGCTGGGGATCATCCGGTTCGCGCTGCGCTTCGTGGCACGCTCGCTGATCGCCGGTGTCGACGTTGCCGGTCGCGTTCTTGGGCCTCGCGTCCGGGTGCAACCGGGCATCAGCACTGTGAGCTGCGCCGTGCCGCCCGGCGTATTGCGTCAGTTCTTCAGTTCTGTGTCCAGCCTCCAGCCCGGAATCCTGCCTCTCGGTGGCAATGGGTCGTCCATCCGTGTTCATTCTCTCGACATCACCGGACCGGTAGAAGCCGACATTGCGGCTGAAGCTGCGGCTTTCCTGGCGATGTATCGGACCGGCGCGCGATGACAGCGGTTTACCTCGGCGCAGGGTTCGTGATCCTCCTGGCCTCGGCCGTAGGGCTGGTCATCGTCCGGCCACGCTCGATGGCCGACCGCATGCTCGCGGTTCAACTGATCGGATCATCGGTGGTGGCGGTGTCGCTGCTCCTGTCAGTGGTGACAGCCAACCCGGCCCTTCTCGACGTCGCCTTAATGGCGGCGCTTCTCGCCGCGTTCTCCGCATGTGCCCTGCGCCTCGCGACGGTCGTTCCGTCGCGACCGCCCGAGTGAGGCGGCCATGTCCGATCCAGCCAATCTCGTGACGATCCTGGCGCTCCTGGCGAGCGTGTTTTTCTTCGTTGCCGGATCGGTCGGCCTTGTGCGGATGCCCGACACCCTCACCCGCATTCATTCGCTGACAAAGGCTGACAACATCGCCCTCGGGTTCATCGTCGTCGCGCTTTTGCCGCAGGTCGGCAGCGTCGCCGACGCTGCCAAGATCGTCGCCGTCTGGGTGCTGGTGCAGGTCAGTTCAGGCGCAGTGGCACAGCTCATCGGTGAGGTTGCGCTGGCCGAACAGGCGATGACACCCAGTGGCCTCGACCAGCCCGACGATGGCCGGAGCGCGGACGCATGAACGTCGCATTCGACGCCATTCTTTGCGTCTTGGTGGTCCTTGCGGCCATCCGCGTCGTGGCGACAACAGATCTCCGCGCGGCCGTCAGCAGCTTCCTGGCCTATGGCATGCTGCTTGCCCTTGTCTGGGTCAGGCTGGAGAGCGTCGATATCGCTCTCACGGAGGTCGCCGTTGGCAGTGGGCTCACGACCATCGTCATCCTGCGCGCCATCTCACGCATGCCGTTGGCCCCATCATCATCGACCGGTTCATCACCAACGCGGAGCGCCCAGGTTGCCGTTGGCGTGATGTGCGCGATGGTGACGCTTGGGCTTTCCGGTGTCCTGCTCACCTTGCCGGACCCTGCGCCGTCCATCGCGCCGTATGTCGCCCAGAACATGCCGGCGACGGCCCTTGGAAACCCGATCGCGGGTGTCCTGATGGTCTTCCGGGCCATGGACACGGTGCTGGAGACAGTCGTCGTGCTGCTCGCTCTCATCGGCGTCTGGGCCATGGTTCCGCAGCACCGGCTCGCCGAAGTGCCGGGGCCGCTGGCCCCGGGCCGGGCCCCGGAGCCAGTGGTCTTTCTGGCACGGGCGCTCGTCCCGTTTGGCCTGCTGTTTGGCGCTTACCAAGTATGGGCCGGTGCCGATGTACCAGGCGGCAAGTTCCAGGGCGCAGCGGTGCTGGCGTCGATGGGCCTGCTTCTGATGATGGCAGGCGTGATCACCGCGCCGGCAGCGACCAATGTCAGACTGCGGGCGCTGCTTCTTGTCGGCCCCATCCTGTTCCTTGCGGTGGGAGTGGCTGGCTGGTCGCTTGCGGGAGCGTTTCTCGGCTATCCGGCGGGTCTCGAGAAACCGGTCATCATCGCCGTGGAGATCGCATCGACGATCTCGATTGCTCTGGCACTAGTGATGCTGGTGCTCGGGCCACCGGCCGGGAGTGCATCGTCGTGATCGGATGGACCATTTTCGCGCTGGCCGGAGCAGGCCTGGTCGGCCTCGGGCTTTACGGCGTCATCATGCGTGAGAACGCCCTGCATCGGATCCTGGCCTTCAACATCCTCGGCGGCGGCATTTTCCTGGTGTTCGGCTTCGCGGCTCGCCGTGGTGCAGGGGCAGGGTTTACCGCCGATCCCGTCCCGCAGGCGCTCGTCATCACCGGTGTGGTCGTCGCCTTCTCGGCGACGGCGCTGGCAACGGCGATCGTGGTTCGGCTCACCGCCGCGCAGGCGGAAGAGCGCGACGACGCCCCCCACGCGAAGGACGACGGGTGACGCAGGATCACGCCCTGTCCGCCGCGGACGCGAGCGGCCGCCTGCTGATGGCGGGCCTGCCTCCCGGCCCGTTGCTGGCGCTGGCGATCATTCTGCCATTGGCGGGGCTCGTTCCCCTTCTCCTGCTTGGTCCGCGTGCCGGCGAAAGGGCAGCCATCGCACTGGCCGGGCTCGGCCTGCTTCTGGCGATCCTCATTGCCTTGCAGGTCGGGTGGTCTGGAACGCCTGCACTCTATCATCTGGGAGGATGGCGACCGCCTCTGGGAATCATGCTGCGGGCGGACGGGATCTCGGCGGGTATGCTGGTCACGTCTGCGGCGGTGTTTTTTGGCATCAGCCTGTTTGCCGCCACCGGTCGCGATCGCACCAATACCTTTCCACCGACATTCTGGATGCTGGCGCTGTGCGTTGCGAGCGGGCTGAACCTCGCCTTCCTGGCCGAGGATCTGTTCACGCTGTATGTGGCGCTGGAGCTGCTGACCTTCGCCGCCGTTCCGCTGGTGTGCCTGGATGGGAAGGCGGCCCAGCTGAAGGCAGCATTGACCTATCTCCTCTTCGCGTTGCTCGGGTCGCTGCTCTATCTGCTTGGCGCCGTGCTGATCTACGCCAGCACGGGTACGCTGGACATCGGTCTGGCTGCCCAACGCCTCGTGGCGAACGCCCCCGCGACCGGCATTGCCCTGGCGCTGATGTCCGTCGGGCTGGCGGCGAAAGCGGCGCTGTTCCCGCTCTATCTGTGGCTGCCGCCCGCCCATGCCGGGGCACCGCCAGCCGCAAGCGCGCTGCTGTCATCGCTCGTCATCAAGGCGCCGATCTTTCTGCTCCTGCGCATCTGGATCGGTCTGGCGCCCGCTCCCCTTGCCGAGCAGGCGGCGCCGGTCCTCGCCGTTCTCGGCACCGGCGCGATCCTGTTCTGCGGCATGCGGGCGCTGGCCCAGTCGCGTCTCAAGCTGCTCATTGCCTATTCGACCGCGGCCCAGATCGGCTACGTCTTTCTCATGCTGCCGCTCGTGACCTACTCAGGCCCGCTGTCGATGCCGGAGTCGTTGGCGTGGACAGGCGGATTTCTCCATCTCGCCGCCCACGCCTTCTCGAAGGCGGCGATGTTCATCGCGGCGGGCGTGATCGCCGAAGCGCTCGGGCATGACAGGATCTCCTCCCTTGGCGGAGCTGCGCAGGCGGTCCCGATCAGCGTTGCGGCCTTCGCAATTGGCGGGTTGTCGCTGATGGGGCTGCCACCATCGGGCGGCTTCATCGCGAAGGTGATGCTGCTGACCGCGGCTATCCAGCAGGGCGTTGCATGGATCGCCGTTGTTGTCCTGCTGGGCGGCCTGCTGGCGCGTGGGTACGTGCTGCGGGTGGTGGTGTCTGCACTGCAGCGTCCGGAGACCGACGCGTCCTTCGTCACGATCCCGCTCAGACGGCAGTCGATGGCCCTTGTCCTCGCCCTTGTGGCGATCGTGCTCGGGTTCATTCCGCTGCAGCCCATGGACTTTCTGCTGGTGGGGCGGCCATGAGCACGCCAGGGAGCACACCTTGACGGGCTCGGAAACCCTGCTGGGCCAGATCTGGGGCAGTATCGTCGGGCCGCCGGATTCTGTGACCGCGTCCGTTCTGCTGGTGGCGAGCGTGGCTGTGCCGCTCCTCGTTGCGGTTGCCTTTGTCTCGGATGGCCTGCGCCGGCATGCGTCCTGGCTGCTGCTGCTGGCGCCGATGCCGGCGCTGCTCGCGGCGATTGTCCTGCGGGAGGGAACGGCGCTGGTGGTCCTGTCACCGCCGTTCCGCCTGTCGCTTGCGGTCGACACGGCAGGAGGCCTGCTGCTGGGCGGCGCGGCGATCCTGTGGCTTGCGGCGGGACGCTTCGCGGTTGCGTTTCTGCGGGCGGATCCGACATGCGACCGGTTCCTGGTCTGGTGGCTGTTCACCATGGCGGGATCCTTCGCCGTCTTCCTCGTCGCCGACCTTGCGAGCTTCTATCTCGCATATGCGCTCGTCAGCTTCTCGGCGTTTGGTCTGGTCGTGCACGACGATTCACCGGAGGCGCGCCGGGCGGGTTCGCTGTACCTCTCCCTGACGGTGCTCGGGGAGGCGTTCCTGATCGCCGCTTTCGTCATGCTGGCAGCCGGCATCGACGAGGCCAATCCGCTGATCCGGGAGGCGGTTGCCGCGCTTCCGACATCGCCCTGGCGGAGCGCGATCCTGCCGCTGCTGCTGCTCGGATTCACGCTGAAAATGGGGTTGTTTCCCCTGCATATCTGGATGCCGCTCGCCCATTCGGTGGCGCCGGCGCCCGGTTCGGCGGCGCTGTCGGGCATTGTCGTGAAGGCGGGCGTGATCGGCCTGATCCGTTTCATCCCGGAAGGGTTTCCCATGCCCGGGTGGGGCGCGGCGTTGACCGCGTTCGGGATGATCACCGCCTTCTACGGCGTCGCGATCGGCCTCACGCAACGCCATCCGAAGCGGGCCCTCGCCTACTCGACCGTCAGCCAGATGGGTGTCGTCGGCGTCGTCCTGGGCGCAGGTCTCGAGACAGGAAGCGGCGTCGCGCTGCTGCTGGCGGCCTTCTACGCCATGAACCATATGCTCCTGAAGGGATCGATGTTCCTGGCCGTGGGGCTTGCAAGCGCTGGGGGGCAGACCGACAGGCGCATCGGGGTGCTGCTGATGGCCATGCTCGGCCTTGGTCTCGCCGGCTTGCCGCTCACGGGGGGAGCCTTCACGAAATACGCGATCAAGGTTGCGCCCACGAGTGACCTTGCGGTCTTCCTCCTGAGCCTGTCAGCGGCCGGGACGACGGCCCTCATGCTTCACGTGGTGATGCTGCTGCTGGGCGGCGATGCCAAGGTCGGCAAGAACAAGGGGCTCGTCGGTCCGTGCGCGGTCCTGAGCCTTGTCGCGATGGCGCTGCCGACCGTTCTGTTTCCGTCCGTGACAGGCGGGCGCCTGTCGGCTGCGCTCTCCGTTGACGCGCTGCTCGGGGCCGCATGGCCCATTGCGGTTGGAACCGCCCTGGCTTTGCTGGTTTTTCGCCTGCGCAATCGCATTCCGGAAGTGCCGGCAGGCGACCTGTTCGTGCTCGCCTCACGCCTCGCGCCGACTGTCTCGCGCCTGTCCGGCATGGCCGCAGATGTGGATCGGGCGCTCGGGCGATGGCAGGTCGCCGGCATCACCGTTCTGGGGCTAGCCATAGCCCTTTCGACCGTCATGCTGGTCCAGGTCCGGTAGTCGAAAGGCTGCGCCTCTACCCCTCGACGCGGCTCGTGGCATCGCGATCACGGTCGTATCGCCTGGTGAGCCGAAACGGGGGAGCCCCGTCGCCACAAGGCGGACATTGCCGCACAGGCAACCGCCGGTGAAGGCGCTCATGCCGGGTCTCCAAAGAGCACCAAAGGCCTCACTTCGGCAGGCTATCGGGAGCAACCCTGCGGATGCTCTCGGCGAGGTCCTTCCATTCGTGACACTGGCCGCAGAGCTGCTCGAGGCGCTGCAAGTTCGCCTTTGCGGCGGCGAGATCGCCGGTCTCCAGATACCATTCGCCCTGGTACTCCAGTGCAGGCAGATAGTCTGACTTCACCTGAAGGGCGGCGTCATAGAACCGCTTGGAGGTCGGGTAGTCCTTCAGCTTGCGGTGGACGAAGCCCAGATAGTTCAGGACTTCCGGCGCCCTGGGATAATGCTTCACCAGCCTGTCCAGCGGTGGCAGCGCGCGGGTCCAGTCCCCGGCCTTGATGAGAGCCTCGGCCTCGCGATAGTCGGCCTCGTTCTCGAGTGGTGAACTCGAGGGGCCGACGGCAAGGGCCGGCGCGGCGGCCAGCGTCAGGCTGGCGGCCAGCATCACGGCCTGGATGACGTTCAGTCGGCGCATCGCATTCCTCCCTCAACGAGAAAAACGATCGTCGCACGCCTGCGTCACCGGTCAATGACGCCGGCTGGCGCCGCTTTGGCGTGTCAGCGCGCCAGCCGCAGCGGCGCCGTGGCGTTGCTGAACATCAGCTGGATGGCGCTGTCGATGTCTTCAGGCTTGTCGGCCTGAAAGAAGTTGCCCGTCCCTGACGAACAGTCGCGCAACGCATTGGGAATGTTCGGGATCACACTGTCGTTAAGGTAGTTTTCGCGCGCCGCATCCCAGGGATCCGAGATCAGCGGGTCAAAGGTCACATAGGTGGTGTAGAGCGCCGACACGGTGATGCCGCGGCTCTTGAACGCCTGGCAGTAGGATTTCGGCAAGGGCCGGACGCCCCAGTGAGCCGTTTTTGGCATCGGATTGTCGGGGTCCCAATACCAGTCGCCACCAGTGCCCTGGGCGCCGTCCTCGACGCCGTCGGAGATGATGAAGACGAAGGCGCGCGGCTGGCTTGAGCCCGATCCGTCACCCACCCGGGTGATATCCGTGTTCAGCTTCGCCATCGCATTGTAGAAGTCGGTGCCGCCGCCCCAATTGGCCAGCGTGATGGTCTGAGCCTTGGTCTTGATGGTGCTCAGGTCATAGCTTGCGTCGGCAATCTTCGAATACTCGTTCGAGAAGCTGTAGAGACCAATGCGGACGGTCGGGGTCGCCTGCAAGGCGCTCTGGTTGATGGCCGTATCGACCATGCGCGTGAGACTTTCGCGCAGCACATCGATGCGCATCTGGTAGCCTTTGGACTTGGCTTTCGTGTATTTGTCGCTGCCATTGTTGTGACAGCCGAAGATGCAGCTGATGCTGGAATCATTGCGCATCTGGATCTGTGACGCGCGGGTCGCGCCGAGTCCCATCGAACCCGAGATATCGAGCAGCACGTGAATGTCGATATAGGGCGGGAACGAATAGATCGCGATCGACTGGCCGGCGATGCGTGTGCCCGTGCTTGTAAAAAAGTGCGAAAACGCGCTTTTCGAGTGATAACTGTAGTCGACCGTCACGGTGATCTGGCTGGTCGCCGCGACCATGGCCACGGTCGGAACCGGGGGCGTCACGCCCGCCATGCTTCCATTCGAGGAGAACACGTTCTTGGCAGCCGTGTCAGCAGCCGCGGCGGCTGCATTGCGGGTCGCCTCGTCGTTGAACATGGCCCGACTCAGGATCGCCCCGGCGGCATTGGCCCCGGCGAGCGCCGCCGTATCGGCGGTATTGCGCATCTCGTCCCGGCTCCGCAGCGTGGTGCTGTAGTCGATCATAAAGGCGACGCTCAACGACAGCGGGACGGACAGCAGGGCGAAGGCTGTCGCCAGGGTGCCCTTGTCGTTGCGAATGAAGCCTGACAAACCACGCATGGTGAACGGTACCGATTGCAACCTCCTGTTGTTTTACCCCGCGAGTCTTTTGCAACTCGTTTAAGTCGCCGCATAAATATTGCAACGTGTGGCGATCGCGACGCCAGCCGCGGCTTGGACTGCTGCGGTCCTGGCGGGAGTGACGTTGATTGCAGACAACAATTCGCCCACACTCCGGCTCCCGCATGACGGGGACCGGAAAGCGGAATGACGATCGATAAAAACCTGTTTCGCTATGTCTGGCGCCTCAGCCGCGGCGAGCAGCTGCGACTCGTGGGTCTCGTGGCGCTGTCAGTGCCGTTCTATTTCGCGTCGTTGAACGTGCCCAAGACCATCGTCAACGACGCCATCCAGGGCCGTGCCTACCCGAACGGCGCCATGCAGGCGAAGGTTCTGACGCTCAGCTTCAACCTGCCCGAGGTGCTGGGCGGACAGACCGTCACGCTGTTTGACGGGCTCATGCTGGAGCGGTTGCCCTATTTGGTGGCCTTAAGCGGATTTTTCCTGACTCTTGTTCTGATCAACGGCTGGTTCAAATACATCATCAATGTCCGCAAGGGTGCGCTGGGCGAAAGGCTGCTGCAGCGCATTCGCCTCGATCTGTTTTCGACGATGCTGCGGTTCACGCCGGAATCGCTGCAGCATGTGAAGCCATCCGAGGCGGCGACGATCATCAACAACGAGGTCGAGCCGATCGGCGGCTTCGTCGGCGATGCCTTCATCCAGCCGATCTTCCTGGCCACCCAGGCACTGACCGCCCTCACCTTCATCCTGCTGCAGAGCGTCTGGCTGGGGATGATCGCCGCCGGAATCATTGGCGTCCAGGCGTTGGTCATTCCAAAGCTGCGCCGCGAACAGCTGGCGCTCGGCAAACGCCGGCAGATCGAGGCACGGGCCCTTGCGGGACAGATCGGCGAGGTGGTCGAGGGCATCGCGGCGGTCCATGGCCACGGGACGACGCCCTACGAGATGGCTCGCATCAACGGCCGGCTCACCACGCTGTTTGGGATCCGGTACCGGCTCTTCGCTCGCAAGTTTGCGGTCAAGTTCGCGAACAACCTGCTGGCGCAGCTGACCCCGTTCATCTTCTTTTCGCTCGGCGGCTATCTGGCGCTGACCGGAAGCCTCAATGTCGGACAGCTCGTTGCCGTCATCGCCGCCTATCGCGACCTGCCTCCGCCGGTGAAGGAGCTGATCGACTGGGACCAGCAGCGCCTCGATGTCGAGACCAAGTACCAGCAGATCGTGGAGAACTTCACGTCCGCCAGTGTGATGGGGGACGAGATCGCGGCACCGGAGCAAGATCTCACCAAGACACGGATCGAGGTGCAAAACCTGCGCGTCGTCGATGGTCGCGGGCAGCCTGCCGTCGAGGGGCTCAGCCTGTCGTTGCAATTGCCGCAGCATGTCGGATTGATTGCGGACGGGGGCGATGCGCCGCAAACCCTGGCGAGGGTGCTGGGGCGCGGGATCACCACCTATTCGGGCACCGTGCGGCTTGGCGACCAGGACCTGGCAAGGCTGCCACAGGCCGTGTTCGGGCGCAGCGTCGCTTATGCGGGTCCAGAGCCGGTGATCTTCGGCGGCACCATCCGCAGCAACGTGGCCTACGGGCTGAACCTGCGCGAGCCGGTTCCGCCACCGTCCGGTGAGAGCGTCGGGACCTGGACAGACTATGGGGTGGCCGCAGCAGGCAATGCGGACGAACTGGACGCGCGAATCCTGACGGTGCTCGGGGTCGTCGGCCTTGACGAGGTCGTGTACCGCTTCGGGCTGAGCGGACGGCCTGATGCAGCCGCTACGCCAGACGTGGCGGCACGGATCATCGACGCCCGCGTGGCCGTGCGTCAGGCGCTCGTGCGCGACGGACATCAGGAGCTGGTCGAACCGTTCGACCCGCAGCTTTACAACCGCAATGCCACGGTGGCCGAAAACCTCATGTTCGGGTTGCCGACCGGCGACAAGGCCATGGCCACCCTGCTGGGCAGCGCCGAGCTTGTCGCCGCGCTCGAGCGCGAGGGGCTGACCGCGGTCCTGCACGCCATGGGGCGCAGCATCGCCGCAACCATGGTCGAAATCTTCTCCGGTCTGCCGCAGGGCCACATGTTTTTTGACCGGTTCTCCTTCATCTCTGCTGATGATCTGCCGGAGTTCCAGGAGATCCTGGAGCGTGACGAGCGCGGCGCGCCAGAGCCCGACGACCGTCAGCGCCTGGTTCTGCTCACCTTCGGCTATATCGAGCCGCGCCATCGCCTCGGGCTCATCGACGATGCCACGATGGCGCACATGGTGCGGGTGCGGCATGTCCTGAAGGCGAACCTGCCGGCGTCGCTGGCGAACGCCGTCGAGTTCTACGATACCACCGCAGTCTGCATGGCGGCCCCGGTGCTCGACAATGTCCTGTTCGGCCGCATCACCTACGGCATCGCCGACGCCGAGGCGACTGTGCTGGCTGTGGTTCGGCAGTCGGTCGAGGCCGTAGGCCTGACGGCCGATGTGTCGCGGATCGGGCTGGGGTTCCAGACCGGGCATGGCGGACGACTGATCAGTTCGTCGCAGCGGGCCGCCCTGTCACTCGCCCGTTCCCTGATCAAGCGTCCCGCCATCCTTATCCTCAACGGGCCCTTCGGGGCCTTTTCGGATGCGGAGGCAGCCCGGCTCTTGCAAGCCGTCAGGTCCTTCCAGGCTGGCCGCTCGGTGGTCATGGTCTGCCAGGGCGCCCCTCCCGCCAACCTCGACACGGTTGTCCGCTTCAGCGGCCTGCGTCTGGCAGGGGTCGACCATCGCGACACTCAAGCACCGGAGCGAGAAACGCTCCCGGCTGCGGTCTAGGAGGCGGGCATGGGGATCGGCCGTGACGTGGATGCCCTCGCAGCGGTTCCGCTGTTCAGGGACATGAGTGACGCGCAGCGCAAGCTCGTTTGCTTTACCAGCGAAAGGCTGGTGTTCCGTGCCGGACAGGTGATGTTCCGCCAGGGTGAAGTGTCGGATTCAGCGTATGTGATCCTCGAAGGCGCCGCCGATATCACCATCGCCACGCCCAACGGGCCCGTGAAGGTGGCCACGATCGGTCCCCAGGCCATCGTCGGCGAGATGGGCGTGATCACCGGCGCCGCCCGCTCCGCCACCGTGACCGCGGCCGGCGAAACGGCGGCGCTGCGGATTGCCAAAGAAGGTTTCGTGAGCCTCGTGGAAGGTTTTCCGGCGTTCTCGCTGGCGCTGGTGCGCGAGCTTGCTGTAAGGCTCGAAAACACCAACCGGGTGCTGGCCGCCATGAACAGCGCCAGGACGCCGGCGGAGTGACCGCTGCAAGCCCGGCAGGGACCATGACACCCTCCTCCCCTTCGGCACGCGTTCGGACTGCTCGCGATGAGCTTCTCGATGACGACACGCTCAGCGTTCATTTCTGGGGCGTGCGCGGGTCCTATCCGGTGGCCGACCGGCGCGTCGACCGGTTTGGCGGCAACACGGCCTGCGTCGAGGTGCGCCTCGGCCACCGGCTGTTCATCATCGATGCGGGCACCGGAATCGTTGGTCTGGGCCAGATGCTGGCCGGTTCGCCGATCACCGAGGTCGACATCCTGCTCAGCCATCTCCACCACGACCATGTCTCGGGGCTCGCCTTCTTCGAGCCGCTGTTTCGGACCGGCGTGACGGTGCGCGTTTATTGCGGCCATCTTGACGGACAGGACGCCAGCGAGGCGCTGGGGCGGATGTATGCGGCGCCGCTGTTTCCGCTGAGCCTGGATGAATTGCCGGCAAAGATCGTTCACAAAGGCTTCAGGGCCGGCGAGACCCTCGGCTTTGGCGACGGGATCGAGGTGGCCACCTGCCTGCTCAACCACCCGGGAGGAGCGACCGGATACCGGTTCGCCCATGCGGGACGGACGCTGTGCTACCTCAGCGACATGGAGCACGCGCAAGGCGGCCACCCGGCCGACCTCGTCGGCTTTGCCCGCAATGCCGACGTGGTGGTGTACGACGCCACATTTACAGAGGCGGAATACGCAAGGTTCAAAGGCTGGGGCCACTCGACCTGTGAGGCCGGCGTCGACCTGTGCCAGAGGGCCGGCGCCCGCGCACTGGCCGCGTTCCATCACCATCCATTGCGGAACGACGATGCCATCGAGGCGCTCGAGGCCCAGCTTGCCATGTCCCTCCCGGGCTCGTTCCATGCGCGCGAGGTTCACAGCATCGCGGTTGGCAGCCCCAACAGCTATCCGGGCATGCTGGGAACCTGAGCGCGCAACCTCGTGCCCCGGCGGCGACACGTTCCTGTCCGCCCCGGTTGAAGCCCAAGCCGCAGCAGGCCCGTCATGACCCTCGACATCGCCACCCGCGTCTACAATCACAGCTTCCACATCGACCCGGTCGTACGCACGCTGCTCGACACGGATTTCTACAAGCTGCTGATGCTGCAGTTCATCCGGGTGATGCGGCCACAGACCCGGGCGACCTTCGAGCTGATCAACCGGTCGAAGCGGATCCGTCTGGCCGAGGTGATCGATGAGCGCGAGCTGCGCGACCAGCTTGACCATGCCCGCACGTTGCGCTTCCAGCCCAACGAGCTGATCTGGCTGGCTGGCAACAGCTTCTACGGAACAAAGCAGATCTTCCGACCGGAGTTTCTGGCCTGGCTGGCCGAGTTCCGCCTGCCGGACTACGAGCTGACGGTGGTCGATGGCCAGTTTGAACTGCGGTTCGAGGGACTGTGGTGCGAGACCACGATGTGGGAGATCCCTGCCCTATCCATCGTCAACGAGCTAAAGTCTCGGGCCGCGCTGCGCGCGATGGGACGGCTGACGCTCGATATCCTCTACGCCCAGGCCAAGACCGCGATCTGGCGCAAGACGCTGCGGCTGCGGGCGCTGGCGGCGGAGGGGCCGCTGCGCGTCTCGGATTTCGGCACGCGGCGGCGTCATGGTTTCCTGTGGCAGCGCTGGTGCGTCGAGGCGCTGAAGGACGGGCTTGGCGCCAGTTTCAGCGGCACCTCCAACGTCAAGCACGCTATGGACCTGGGGATCGAGGCGATCGGAACGAACGCCCACGAACTGCCGATGGTCTATGCGGCCCAGGCGCCCGACGACGCGGCGTTGCGCCAGGCTCCCTATCGGGTGCTCGAGGACTGGGCAAGGCTCTACGGCGGCAACCTGCTGGTGGTGCTGCCGGATGCCTTCGGCACCACGGCGTTCCTGCGCGACGCGCCAGACTGGGTCGCCGACTGGACCGGCGCACGCCCGGACAGCAAGCCGCCGATCGAGGCGGCCGATGAGTTCATCGCCTGGTGGGAATCGCGCGGTCAGGACCCGCGCCGCAAGCTGATGGTGCTGTCTGACGGCATGGACGTCGACACGATCGAAACCGCGGTGCGCCACCTGCGAGGCCGGGTCGGCGTCTCGATCGGTTGGGGGACCAACCTGACAAACGACTTCCGGGGCTGCGTCCCGACCGGCGAGGATCACCGGCTGGATGCGCTGTCGCTGGTCTGCAAGGTGGTTGAGGTGGACGGCCGGCCGGCCGTCAAGCTCTCCGACAACCCCCGCAAGGCTACCGGCCCTGCCGAGGAAGTGGAGCGCTACCGCCGCGTCTTCGGCGAGGCCGGAATGGTGCCGCAACCCGTCCGGGTGTAGGGCGCGCGGACGCCCATTCCGTCAAGACCGCGGCCGAGACCGTGGTGTCCCTCACACCGGCTTCGGGCTCGATGGCCAGTTGTGGGTTTCCTCGGTTGCGTCACGGCACCAGCGATAGAACGCGTCGTAGAGCAGCAGGCCTGCCTCGAGCTGCTGGAGATCGTCCCGGAACATGCGGGACAAGCCAAGAGAAGCGGCGAGAAAGCCGGACGCCTGCGGAATGAGATCAAGCCGCGCCGTGTCGGCAGCCCGCACGATCAGGGCGAGGTGATCCAGCGCCTCCGACCTCAGACCGAACTCTTCGATCATGATGTCGAAGGTGCAGCGCTCACCGCGGTGGCTCCAGAACACATCGTCGATATCGAATGGCGTGGCGTCAAACCGACCGGCGACGGCGGCCACTTCGGTCGCTGCCACGAAGAGGAACACGGCGCCCGGATCGACAAAGCGGCGGATGAGCCAGGGACAGGCAATGCGATCGACCTTCGGTCGCGCTCGGGTCACCCAGACGGTCCGTCCCGCCGCATCGCGAGAGGGCAGTTTGGCCGCCTTGACCAGGAGACCGCCGCCTGCCCGCCAGGCCTCGAAGCCGCCCTTGAGCGTTTCGGCATTGAGTCCGTG
This sequence comes from Methylobacteriaceae bacterium, assembly GCA_040380755.1. Classification (GTDB taxonomy): domain Bacteria; phylum Pseudomonadota; class Alphaproteobacteria; order Rhizobiales; family Beijerinckiaceae; genus Alsobacter. Next base: position 19,137 of record JBEIIL010000017.1, read on the forward strand.
ATGGCGGAGCCAGGCAGCAACGCCCTGGCTGAGCTTGAGACCTTTCTGGCAGACGCAAACGACGTCGCGACCGGCAAATTCGGTAGCCCAGCTCGTGACTGTTCGGAAGTCCCGGCGCAGTGCAGCAGGAAGCATGCGTGGATCGGCGTCGAAGTCCTCCTGAATTCGGACATCGATGATGATCGGCGACGTTGAAAGGCCAACGAGTCGGTTCAGCTGCGACGGGATGATTTCGGTGCTTGACGACATAAGCGTCCACTCCCTTCGTGGGAACGATGGACGCGATGTTTGGGCTGGCGCCTCACGGGGCAATCGCGATGAACCCCTTGGTCGAAAACTATCGCCGGAACGGGGCCGCCGCAAGTCCTCGACGTCAAACCATGCGGAGCGCTTGGGCCAGTCCGTCAATCCCGCGATTCAGTGACCGGTTCGGTCGCCACAATCTCGATGCCGAAGCCGGCAAGGCCGACATAAGAGCGCGGTGTCGACGACAGGTTGACGATCGAGCTGACCCCGAGGTCGCGCAGGATCTGCGCGCCCAAACCAACCTCGCGCCACTGGCGCTGGCGCTTCGATTCGCTGGACGCCTCATCGCCCAACGGCTGCACCGGGACGCCGGCCGTGCCGTCGCGCAGATAGACGATGACCCCGCGGCCGTCCGCCTTGAAGCGGCGCAGTGAGCTGTGGATCGCATCGCCGCCGCCAAACACGTCGGCCAGCACATTGGCGCGGTGCAGGCGGGTTGTGACCCGTTGTCCGTCGCCGATGCTGCCGTACACGAAGGCGAAGTGGCGCACCGTATCGAAGGGCGTCACATAAGCGTAGCCGGTGAGATCGCCGATGGGCGTGCGCACCGGGAAGGTCGCCACACGCTCGACCAGCTTTTCGCGCGACTGCCGGTAGGCGATGAGATCGGCGACCGAGATGCGCTGCAGCCCGTGCTTTGTTCCGAAGGCGTCTATCTGCGGGCCGCGCATGACGGTGCCGTCGTCATTGGCGAGCTCGCAGATGACTCCAACGGGCGGAAGCCCGGCCAGTCGGCACAGGTCCACCGCGGCCTCGGTATGGCCGGAGCGCATCAGCACGCCGCCGTCACGCGCAATCAGCGGGAAGACATGGCCGGGCCGGACGAAGTCGCCGGCGCCCATATTGCCGTTGGCGAGCGCCCGGACCGTGTTGGATCGCTGCTCGGCGGAAATGCCGGTCGTCAGGCCGTGGCGCACGTCGACAGTGACCGTGAAGGCCGTACCGAGCGGCGCATCATTGGCCGCCACCATCGGCGACAGGTTGAGGCGGCGCGCGTCGCCCGCCGTCACCGGCGCACAGACGATCCCGCAGGTGTTGCGGATGATGAAGGCCATCTTTTCCGGCGTGCAGAGCGAGGCGGCGCAGACAAGATCGCCCTCGTTCTCGCGATCGTCATCGTCGGTGACGATGACGATCAAGCCGCGCTTGAGGGCCTCCAGGGCCAGGGTCACGGAGTTGTTCACGCCACGCTCCTCGTTGCGCCAGGGAAGATCGATGAAGTCGTTGGGGGTGACGGCGTTGCCGGTCGCCTCGGCCACCATGGCGGCGGTCTCGCGCGACATCCACGGCGCGTCGTTGTTGCACATCTGGCTGACGGCAGCCGGGGACACGCCGATCCTGCGGGCAAAGTCGACCCGCGATACGCCGTTCTGCCGCAACCAGTCCGCCAGCTTCATGCGGGCAGCCTAGCGGATCAAAAAATTAAGCGCCACTTCAATCGAAAAACACTGAAGCTACGCTTATGGTACGGGCTGGGGCCATGGCGATGATGCACCGACCTGGCCTCGGTGCCGCAGGACATGATCAGCCAGCACGCAGGCGACCATTGCCTCGCCCACCGGAACCGCCCGAATGCCGACGCAGGGATCATGGCGGCCCTTGGTGCGGATATCGACCTCGGCGCCATGCCGGTCCACCGACAGGCGGGGCGTCAGGATCGAGGAGGTGGGCTTGACGGCGAAGCGGGCGACAACGGGCTGGCCCGTCGAGATGCCGCCCAGGATTCCGCCGGCGTGGTTCGAGAGGAACAGCGGCGCGCCGTCATTGCCGCGGCGCAGCTCGTCGGCATTCTCCTCGCCGGTGAGTTCGGCGGCGGCGAAACCCGCGCCAATCTCGACACCTTTCACCGCGTTGATGCTCATCAGTGCTGCGGCGAGGTCGCCGTCGAGCTTGCCGTAGACGGGCGCACCGAGCCCGGGCGGCACGTTCTCGGCGATGATCTCGATGATTGCGCCCACCGAAGATCCTGTCTTGCGGATGCCGTCCAGATAGTCGGCGAAACGCTCGGCCGCGCTCTCGTCGGGACAGAAGAACGGATTGCGGCCAATCTCGTCCCAGTCCCAGGCCGCGCGATCGATGCGGTGCGGCCCGACCTGGACAAGCGCTCCACGGATCCTGACACCCTCCAGCACCTTGCGGGCGACCGCACCCGCGGCAACGCGGGACGCGGTCTCACGGGCCGAGGACCGGCCCCCGCCGCGATAGTCGCGGACGCCATACTTCAGATCGTAGGTAAAATCGGCGTGACCCGGCCGGTAGCTGTCGCGGATCTCGCCATAGTCCTTGGAGCGCTGATCGACATTGTCGATCATCAGCGCTATCGGTGTGCCGGTGGTGACCTGCCCGCCCGTCCGCTCGTCCTCGAACACGCCGGACAGGATCCGCACCGTGTCCGGCTCCTGGCGCTGCGTGGTGAAGCGCGACTGGCCGGGCCGGCGACGGTCAAGCTCGGCCTGGATGTCGGCCTGCGTCAGCGGGATGCGCGGCGGGCAGCCGTCGACGACGCAGCCGATCGCCGGACCGTGGCTCTCGCCGAAGGTGGTGACGCGGAAGAGATGGCCGAAGGTGTTGTGCGACATGGGCGCCCCGAACGAAGCCGACCCGCTCATAGGCGCAGCAGGACGGCGGGTCAAACCGGGATGCTGGGCCCCGATGGCAGAACCGGTGGCGACGGCACCGGCCTGCCGCGGCAGCCGGCAAGGATCTGGCAGATCCGGATCCCACTCCCATCGCAGGCCGTGTCGGCGGGGCAACCGGCGACAATGGCCACCATCCAGAGGATGACGGCGGCGGCAACGACCAGAAGCGTGAGCCTTGTCCGGCGATCCATCGGGTGTCCGGATAGCATGCGGGCCAGGCTTCGCCCATGCGAAACGGCCGCGCAGGGACTGCGCGGCCGTGACCTGTAGGTTGACTTGATCTGTCGGACGTCCTCGCGTGGCGCTCAGGCCGCGGCGCGGAGGGGCATCGCGCCAGCCTGATCAGCCGCCGCGGGTACGGCGACCGGCATGGCCGGGGCCCCCTGCCAGCGGGTGTGGGCGGGGATGTTCTCGCCCTTCATCACCACGGTCAGCTGGTCCAGCTGGGCGAACTCGCCGACATGCGTGTCGTACAGCACGGTGGTGTCCCAGCCGACATGCACGCCCTTCTCCAGCGTGACCCGACCGACCTTCATGATCCGGTCCTCGTAGAGGTGGGTCTGCAGGCAGGCGCCCATGCCCAGCGTCGAGAAGTCGCCGATGTTGATGCAGTCGAACTCGGTGACGTCGGTCAGGTCCATCCACACGCCCTTGCCGATCTTGGCGCCATAGAGCCGCAGCACCATCGGCAGGAACGGCGTGCCGCGCATGAACTCGATCGACGCCTTGCCGACCAGTCCACCGTAGAGCACGGCGACAGCCTCGGTCCGCATCGCCCAGAACGACCACATCGGCTTCATGATGGGCTTGTAGACGCCGATCAGCACCCATTTGACGATCACGGAAACGACCACGAGTGCCATGGCGATCACCAGGCCGGCCGCGAGGAAGATCGCCGATGCCTTGAGATAATCGCCGCCGGTGAGCGGAGCCTCGATGATATCCGCGGTGATGTAGCCGCAGGTGATGAAGACGGCGGTCGGCAGCGAGGTGTGGAAAGCCTCGAAGACGGTCCGCACCCAGAGCATCCATTTCGGCGGCTCATAGGTCCATTGGCTGCCGATTTCGACCTTCTGGCGGGCTGGCAGGATCATTGCGGGGCTGCCGAACGAGATTTCGCCCGGGTTGAGGTGCAGGCTGTCGGGGATGGTCGACTTGACGCCGACCAGAGACCCGTCCTCGAGCACTGCGCCCGGCGGCACGACGCTGCTGTTGCCCATGAACACCCGGTCGCCGGTGCGGATCGTCTCGAGCTTCATCCAGCCGCGGCGGATCTCCTCGTCGCCCAGCACCGTCTCGTCACCGACGAAGTTGTTGGCACCAAGATCGACGAGATCGTAGCGGCCCGCCAGGTTGGTGGAGATCTCCGTCCCCTTGCCGACGCGGGTGCCGAGCAGCCGGTACCAGCCACGCATGAACACGGTGGCGTAAAGACCCGACAGTGTTTCCAGCGTCACCTCGGTGGCCAGACCGACCACCCATTTGCGCACATAGAACCAGCTGTGGATCGAGTAGGTGCCGGGCTGCATGCGGGTCGGCAGGATGATCCAGCGGATCGCCACGATCACGCCGATCGAGACCGCGATGAGCACCATGGCGGTCGGCCAGGTGAGGAAGGGCAAATAGGCCCACGGCACCGAGTAGTCGAGCTGACCGTCGATCAGACCGTCCAGGTTGTAGAGGATGAAGAAGGCCGGGAAGATCGGCAGCAGGCCGAGCATCAGCATCACCACATAGGACACCGTATAGGTGACATTCTGCAGCGCGCGGGTGAGCAGCGACACGGTCGGGAAGGCCGGCAGGTCGGCACGGTCGACCTCGCCGACCTTGCGGGCCGGAGAGCCGGTCCAGCACTCGTAGGCGCCGACCACCATGCCGGCCGGGATCGAGGTGAGGTCGCCGAGTTCGGCCCCCTCCTCCAGCCGCGAGCCGGGGCCGAACGCGCAGGTCGTGCCGGTGGTGACGTCATCGCCGATCTCGATCGTGCCGATGATCATCTCGTTGCCCTGCACCACCATGTTGGCGAAGCGGGTGCGCAGGCCGAGGCTGGCGCGGTCGCCGATGGTGATCAGGTCGACGGCGCCGGCCTCGAAGTCCGACACCATGGCGTCCTTGCCGACTTGGGCGCCGAGCGCGCGCATGTAAACCCGGATCAGCGGCGAGTTCTGCAGGAACTTGATCGAGGTGACCTGGACCAGCCGCTGCACCAGCCAGACACGGAAGTAATACGTGCCCCAGAGCGGGTAGCGACCCGGTTTCGTGCGCCCGATGATCGCCCATTTGGCCACGACCACCAGCAGCTTGGTGCCGAGGTTCAGGACCACATAGATGCCGAGCAGCACCGGCACCTCGGCGAGGAGGCCGGCGTCCTCCTGCAGCAGGTAGACGGAGGACAGGAACAGCCCGAGCCACTGGATCGTGACGAGGCCGAGGATGAAGGGCAGCGCGGCCGCCTGGGCGAGGCCGCAGAGGAAACGCCGGCTGAACGACGGCGGGTGAAAGACAGGTCCTGGGCAACGTGGCCGCCGGCGGGTGCCCGCTCGTCGACGGCAGCCGCCATGGCCCGCAGCGTGCGGCGGCCATAGACGTCCTGCAGGGTCATCGCCGAAAGCGACGGGGTCCGGCGCACCTCGGAAATGAAGCGGGCCGCCACCAGCGAGTGGCCGCCGAGCTCATTGAAAAAGTCGGCCTCGAAGGGAAGCGACTGCCCCGGGAACACCGTCTTGGCGGCCGCCAGCAGCGCGGCCTCGGTGGGCGTGCGCGCCGGCTCCTGCTCGCCGGCATCGGCCGCCGCTGCCGCCAGCGGCCGGACGCGCAGCGCCTTGCGGTCGACCTTGCCGGAAATCAGGCGCGGCAGGACGTCGACCATCTCGAACCAGGACGGGACCATGTAGGTCGGCAGCCGTTCGGCGAGCGCCATGCGGATCTGCATGCGGTCGACGCGGACGCCGGCCTGCGGCACCACGAAGGCGACCAGCCGGTCGAGGCCGTCATCATTGCGCAGCACGACAGCGGCCTGAGACACGCCGGACAGGTCGTGGAGGTTGGCCTCGATGTCGCCGAGTTCCACGCGGAAGCCGCGGATCTTCACCTGGTCGTCGATGCGGCCGTGGAACAGCAGATTGCCGGACGCATCGACGCTCACTGCGTCGCCGGAGCGGTACAGGACAGGGTCCGTGCCATCGCTTGCGAACGGATTGGCGATGAACTTCTCGGCTGTCAGCTCGGGCCGCTCGAGATAGCCGCGAGCCACGCCGGGCCCGCCGATCAGGAGCTCACCCTGCTGACCGGGCGCCACCGGCACCAGATCCTCGCCGACGACGTAGCAGGAATAATTGGTGATCGGCCGGCCGATGGTCACGGCCTCGCCCTCGACAGCCTCCCAGGCCGTGGCAACGACGGTCGCCTCGGTCGGCCCGTAGGTGTTGAAGATGCGGCGGCCGGGACGGGCGAAGCGCTGCACGATCGGTGCAGGCAGGGCCTCGCCGCCCAGGATGATCACCCGCAGGGAAGGCACGTCACGCGTGAAAAGCCCCAGCAGGGTCGGCACGGTGTCGATCGCGGTGACGCCGGCCGCCTCGATGATGTCGGCAAAGCGGTCGGTCTGCGCCATCACCTCGGGCGTCGCGACCCACAGGCTCGCACCGGTCAGGTAGGGAACCCAGATCTCCTCCATCGACAGATCGAAGGCGACCGAGGCGCTCTGGAACATCACGTCGTCGCCGGTCAGCCCGAACAGCAGGTTGGCGGCGCGCAGGTAGTGGCAGATATTGGCATGGGTGACGACGATGCCCTTGGGCATGCCCGTCGAGCCGGAGGTGTAGATCATGTAGGCCGGATGGTCCGGCGTCAGGCCGAGCGCACGCGGATCGAGCGCCACGCCGGGTTGGCCATAGGCGACGCCGGCCGTCAGCACCGGCACGCCTGCCTCGGCGGCACGGGCCTCGAAGGCCTCGCAGGTCAAAACGCCCTTGGCCTTGGCGTCGCCGAGGCAGACCGCAATACGATCAACCGGCGCGTCGGCGTCGAACGGCAGCCAGGCAGCGCCCGACTTGGTAATGGCGAGCTGACCGATGAGGAGCGCAACGCCGCGCGGCATCCACAGCCCGACGACGTCGCCCGGGCCGATTCCGCGGGCATTCAGGCCGCGCGCAATGGCGTTTGCGGTGGCCTCGACCTGCGCATAGGTGAGGCTCTCGTCGCGACAAATCAAAGCGGGATGATCCGGCCGGGCGGCCGCGGTCGCCGCAAAGATCTCGGCAAGAACCTCGTCACGCACGAGATCGGGACGCACCGGACCACGAAGGACGAGCGTTTCGGCAGCGACAGCGGAAAGGTCGATCGGGCGGGTCATCGTCAGGCTCCAGTCGCTCTAGGGCTGCCACGCGCCTGGCGAACGCCGTGGCCATGCCATGGCGGTTCACCTTGGTGCGTATGGCGATGCCCCCGCAGCGCCCCGTAGCGGCCGATTGAGCAGCCGCGATTGGCGCCCCTTGGCCGACGCTGCGCACGACTCGGCGTTGCAGCGTGGAGCCTTTGTGTCAAAGCGCGACTGAACCGGTGATGAACGAAACTGAACAGTTTCGTTCAGGACGCGGGGCTGATCAGACCCAGCGGTAACTGCCGCCCTCGAACAGCAGCACCCTGCCCTGCCAGATATCGATCGACGGCGCCTGGCCTGCCGACAGGCCGCACAGCAGCCGCAGCAGAGCGCGAGCCACGCCGCCATGCGAGACGACGACCATGTCGCGGTCAAGCCCGGTCGCGAACGGACGCATCCGCTCGGTCAGGATCGCGTAGCTTTCGCCGCCGGGCGGAACGAACGCCCATTTGTCGGCTTCCCGGGCGCGCGCCGCGGCCGGCTCCGCCTTGCGGAGTTCCTTCCAGGTCAGGCCTTCCCAGCGGCCGAAGGAGATCTCGCGCAGATCAGGATCGAGCGAGTAGTCGGTTTCGGGCAGGCGCAGCGCCCGCCGCGCGATCTCGGCGGTTTCGCGGGTCCGGCCCAGCGGGCTAACCCGCCACGGCAGGGCACCCGGATCGGCGACGAGACCTGCCAGCCGTCCGGCGACCTCGTCGGCCTGAGCGCGGCCGCGCGCATTGATGGGGATGTCCTTTTGCCCCTGCAACCGGCCCTCGGCATTCCAGTCGGTCTCGCCGTGCCGGATGAAATAGAGGCGGCGCGGGGGTGGCGCCGTCACGGCCATGACGTTCAGCCCTTGTCGAGGGTGATGTCGGGCGCGTCCGGGTTCTTCATGCCGACAACATGGTAGCCGGCATCGACATGGAGAATCTCGCCGGTCATGCCACGGGCCAAGTCGGACACCAGATAGGCGGCCGTATCGCCGACCTCCTCCGTCGTGACGGTGCGGCGCAGCGGCGAATTGTACTCGTTCCACCGCAGGATGTAGCGGAAGTCGCCAATGCCGGAGGCCGCAAGCGTCTTGATCGGCCCGGCCGAGATCGCGTTGACGCGGATGTTGCGCGGGCCGAGATCGGCCGCGAGGTAGCGCACGGAGGCCTCGAGAGCCGCCTTGGCGACGCCCATGACATTGTAGTGGGGCATCCACTTCTCGGCACCGTAATAGGTCAGCGTCACCATCGAGCCGCCCTTGTGCATCAGCTTCTCGGCCCGCTGCGCCACGGCCGTGAAGGAATAGCAGGAGATCAGCAGTGATTTGGTGAAGTTCGCCTCGCTGGTCTCGATGTAGCGGCCAGTGAGCTCATCCTTGTCCGAGAACGCGATGCAGTGGATCAGGAAGTCGAGGCCGCCCCACAAACGGTCGACCTCGGCGAACACGGCGTCGATGCTGGCGCCATCGGTTACGTCGCAATGGCCGACAACGGCGGCGCCCAGTTCGGCCGCCAGCGGGCGGACGCGTTTCTCCAGTGCCTCGCCCTGGTAGGTGAAGGCAAGCTCGGCGCCATGCGCGCGGGCTGACCGCGCAATGCCCCAGGCAATCGAGCGATTGTTGGCAACCCCCATGACGAGGCCGCGCTTGCCGGCAAGGAGGGAGGACGCCGGGGAGGTCTGTTCGTGCATGGGGGACCGTTTGTCGGTTGCGTGACGGGCGCGAGCGCCCGGGCATCATTAGCCGAAGCCTCCGTGCGGCGGAAGCACCCGCCGATGGCGCCGTGGGGAAAAGCCCGCTTGCGTCGTGAAACCATCAGGCGGGGGCGTCCGGCGGAAAGCATGGCGCTGTGCCATGCAGCCGGATGGCATCGCGCGCGGCAGGTGCTATAAGCGCGCCCGCGGCTGGCCGGATGCGATCCGGTCCACGGCCTGCCGGTGACACCACACAGCCCGCGACAACGAGGTTATCCGTGACCGAAAGCGCAGCGGCGGCGGCACAGTCCGAATCGGGACATGGTCAAAAGCAAAGCCTTTGGGGCCTGACGCTCGGCAGCGTGGGCGTCGTGTATGGCGACATCGGCACCAGCCCCCTCTACGCCTTTCGCGAAGCCCTGGCTGCGGCGGCAGGAACGCATGGAACACCGGGCGCCGTTGTCCCGGTTCCGCGCGATACGGTGCTGGGCGTGCTGTCGCTGATCGTCTGGTCGCTGCTGCTCGTCGTCACCGTGAAATACGTCTTGATCCTGTTGCGGGCCGACAACAACGGCGAAGGCGGCACGTTGTCGTTGATGGCGCTGGCCCAGCGCGCGCTCGGAAGGGGGCGGACGGTCGTGCTGGCTCTCGGCGTGATCGGCGCGGCGATGTTCTATGGCGACTCGGTCATCACGCCGGCCATCTCGGTGCTGTCGGCGGTTGAAGGCCTGAAACTGATCACGCCCGCGTTCAGCGGCTATGTGGTGCCGATCACGGTGGCGATCCTGATCGTCCTGTTCGCAGTGCAAAGCCGCGGCACGGCCAAGGTCGCAACCTTCTTTGGGCCGGTCATGGCCCTCTGGTTCGCCGTTCTGGCGATCGGGGGGCTGATGCACATCAGCGATGACCCCGGGGTCGTGCTGGCCCTGAACCCGGTCTACGGCGTCGCTTTCGTGCTCGAACACAGGCTGATTGGCCTCGTCACCCTCGGTGCGGTGTTCCTCGCCGTCACCGGCGGCGAGGCACTTTATGCCGATCTTGGCCATTTCGGCCGCCGCCCGATCCAGATCGCATGGCTCGGGCTCGTCCTGCCTGCTCTCGTCATCAACTATTTCGGGCAGGGGGCGCTCGTTCTCGCCCACCCGGAGGCCATGGAAAATCCGCTGTTCCGGCTGTACCCCGACTGGGCCCTGATCCCGGTTGTCGGGCTGGCCACCGCCGCAACGGTGATCGCCAGCCAGGCCGTGATCACCGGGGCGTTCTCGCTCACCCGGCAGGCCGTTCAGCTCGGACTGCTGCCGCGAATCGAGATCCGGTTCACCTCGGAAACCCATTCGGGTCAGATCTACATCCCGCGGATCAACTCGCTGCTGCTGATCGGCGTGCTGATCCTGGTTTTCCTGTTCCGGTCGTCCAGCTCGCTGGCCTCGGCCTACGGCATCGCAGTCACCACCACGATGGTGGTGGACGCAGCGCTCGCCTTCATCGTGATCTGGCGATTGTGGAAGTGGAGCCCCTGGGCCGCCGGCGCCCTGGTGGCGCCGTTCCTGCTGATCGACGTCACCTTCCTCGCGTCAAACCTGCTGAAGCTGATTGACGGCGCGTGGGCACCGCTGGTGTTCGCGGGGTGCCTGATCCTGCTGATGGCAACCTGGCGGCGGGGCACGCGAATCCTGGCTGACAAGACCCGGCGCTCCGAGGTGCCACTCGAGATGCTCGTCCGGAACCTGGAAAAAAAGCCGCCGCACCGGGTGCCAGGGACCGCAGTGTTCCTCACCAGCGACCCGGACTACGCACCCACGGCCCTGCTTCACAACCTGAAGCACAACAAGATCCTGCACGAGAAGAACGTGATCCTGACCGTTGCGACAGCCGACACGCCGCGCGTTCCCGAGGACGAGCGCGTGTCCATCTTGCCGGTCAGCGAGCATTTCTCGCGGGTGAAGATGACGTTCGGCTACATGGAATCGCCCAACGTGCCACGCGGCCTGGCGATTGCCCGCAAGCTCGGCTGGACCTTCGACATCATGGCGACGTCGTTCTTCGTGTCGCGCCGCTCCATCAAGCCCTCGGCGCGGTCGAACATGCCGCTGTGGCAGGACAATCTGTTCATCGCACTGGCGCGCAACGCCAGCGACGCCACGGACTTTTTCCAGATCCCGACCGGCCGCGTGGTCGAGGTCGGCACGCAGGTGACGGTGTAGCTGCAGCCAGGGCGGCAGGGGGCTGTAAGCCCCCTGGATGCAGCCGATCCCTAGAGATCCTTGCGGGGATCGTAGTCGGGCCGGTCGGACCAGCCACGCATCAGCGCCTCGAGCCCGTCGTCGGGCTCGGACGGCAGCACGATGTCCATGGTGACGAACAGGTCCCCTGCCCCGTCGGCGGCAGGGAACCCCTTGCCGCGCAACCGGAGTGTGCGGCCGCTGGAGGTGTTCGGCGGCACTGACACTTCAACGGCCCCATCGAGGGTCGGAACCCGAACCTTTGCCCCCAGCACGGCCTCGTCGAGCCGCACCGGCAGGCGCAGGCGCAGATCCTTGCCCTCGAGCGTGAACCGCCGATCAGAACGCACCCGAACGGTGATCAGGATATCGCCGGCCGGGGTTCCCGGCATCGGCGACCGGGCCTGGCCCTTGAGGCGGACGACCTTACCGTCGGTGATCCCGGCCGGAATGCGCGCCTCGATCTCCCGGCCTTCAGGAAGAGCGACGCGGATGCGAGTGCCGGCTGCGGCATCGGCGAGCGCGATCGTCGCCTCGATGCGCACGTCCTCGCCGGTCGCTGCACGGCCGCCACGGGGCCGGTTCGCGCCGCCGCCGAAGAAGTCGCCGAACAGCTCGCCCGGATCGATTCCGGCCGATCCCGCACGCCCGCCCCTGCCGGCAGCCGACCCGAAGCCAAAGTCGAACCCCTCGAAGCCGGGACGCGCGGCGCCTGCCCCGGCTCCCGCGCCCTGGCGGAAGCCCTCGAAGCCGGCGAATCGCGGCTTGCCCTCGGCGTCGATCTCACCGGCATCGAACTGCTTGCGCTTGGTGGTATCGCCGAGGATCTCGTAGGCGTTGTTCAACTCGGCAAAGCGGTCGCGCGCCTTCGGATCGTCGGGATTGCGGTCGGGGTGAAGCACCTTCGCGAGCCGACGGAACGCCTTCTTGACCTCGGCCTCGCCCGCCGATCGCGGCACGCCCAGAACGTCATAGGGATCGCGCATGCTGTCATTCCTCGGGACTGACGCGCGGCCTGCCGCAGCGACCGCCTCTCGCCCGATGATGTGGGGACGCTGTTGCTGATTCGCAACGATGCGGGGTCACACCGGCAGGGGCCGGACCTTCTGTACAACCCACTCTGCCCCGGCGCGGCGGCAGGCGGCGCCGAGATGCCGGGTGCTGTGGCCCTGCAGCGTCACGGTGGCAAGAAATGCGCGACAGACCTGATCGTTGCGGACATAGGCCGATCCGGCCGGCTCGAAGCTGCCGATGATGCCGCTGGCCTTGCTCTCCCAGCGCGCTGCGCCGGTCGCTGCCGGATCCAGCGCCTTCACAAGCGCGGGTGCAGCCAGCGTCCAGTCGTCGACGGACACAAGCGGCGCCATGGGTGACGTGGACGGCCCCAGCGCCGCCGTCGCCTCGGGCTCGTTGACGAGCGAGGTCATCGGCAGATTCAAGCTGCAGGCGCCAAGGGCGGGAGCCAGCATCATCAGGGCCACCGCAAGGCACAGCCCTGCCCTGCCGGGGGAAAGGCTTCCGTCCCGCAACACTTCTACCCTATAAGATGCAGTCTCGGTTCGGCGGGACACGCGCAAGACCCCGTCGCAGACAATTGGACCGACCGCATTAGACAGATGGAACCGTTAATGGCTGGTGACTTCACCGATGCCACGGAGCCTTTCGCGCTGTTCGACGCGTGGATGGCCGAGGCGCAGACCTCCGAGCCGAATGATGCCAACGCAATGGCGTTATCGACGGTCGATGCCGACGGCCTGCCCGATGTGCGCATGGTGCTGCTGAAGGGCGTCGATGCGGACGGTTTCGTGTTCTACACCAACACGGAATCGGCCAAAGGCCGCGAACTGGCGGCCAACCCCAAAGCGGCTGCGGTGCTGCACTGGAAGAGCCTGCGCCGCCAGGTGCGGTTCCGCGGACCTGCCGAGCAGGTCAGCGACGCCGAGGCCGACGCCTATTACCAGAGCCGCCCGCGCGACAGCCGGATCGGCGCGTGGGCGAGCCAGCAGTCACGGCCGCTGGAGAGCCGTTTCGCGCTGGAGAAGGCGGTTGCGTTCTATGCCGCCCGCTATGCCGTCGGCGAGGTCCCGCGCCCGCCGCACTGGACAGGGTTCAGGATCCGGCCCGTCTATCTCGAATTCTGGCAGGACAAGCCGTTTCGCCTGCACGACCGCCTCGTGTTCCGTCGCCCGGTACCGCAGGGTGACTGGGGGCGCGAGCGCCTGTACCCCTGACCCCCGGGAGCCTGTCCGATGCCCATCTCCGAGAACGACAAGGACAATGTGGCCCGCCGGACCATGCTGCTGACCGGGGCCAGCCGCGGCATCGGGCACGCAACCGTGAAACGGTTCTCGGCGGCGGGATGGCGGGTGATCACCTGCTCGCGCCAGCCCTTCCCGGAAAACTGCCCGTGGGAGATGGGACCGGAAGACCACATCCAGGTCGACCTGGCCGATGCGGAGAACACGCTGGCGGCCATCGCCGAGGTGAAGCTGCGGCTGGAGGGCGGCCGCCTCGACGCGCTGGTCAACAATGCAGGCATCTCGCCAAAGGGCCCGGAGGGCGCCCGTCTCGGCACGATCGAGACACCGCTCGACGACTGGCAGCGGGTGTTCCAGGTGAATTTCTTCGCCCCGATGATGCTGGCCCGTGGCCTGATGGACGAACTGAAGGAGGCGCGCGGCTCAGTCGTCAACGTCACCTCGATCGCCGGATCGCGCGTCCATCCGTTCGCCGGCGCCGCCTATGCGACGTCCAAGGCAGCGCTGGCGGGACTGACCCGCGAGATGGCGTCCGACTTCGGTCCGCACGGCATCCGTGTCAACGCGATCTCGCCGGGCGAGATCGACACCGCCATCCTGTCGCCTGGAACCGACGCCATCGTCGCTCAGATCCCCATGCGGCGGCTCGGCACGCCGCAGGAGGTCGCCAAGGCCATCTATTTCCTGTGCACGGACCAGTCAGGTTATGTCCATGGCGCGGAGATCCACATCAATGGCGGCCAGCACGTCTGAGCCCGAGCCGTCGCGCCTGTATCCGGCCCGCCCCATCCTGGCGGCCAGCATCGCCGTGTTCCGCGATGGTCTTGTGCTGCTCGCAACCCGGACGAAGCCTCCTGCCGACCGGCTGTTCTCGCTGCCTGGCGGCCTGGTGGAGCCGGGCGAGACCCTGCACGAGGCAGCCCTGCGCGAACTGGCTGAAGAGGTCGGCGTCACCGCCGCCATCCTCGGCTTCGCCGGCCATGTGGAGGTCATCGACCGGGATCCGGACGGTCGGGTGAAGCGGCATTTCGTGGTCAACGCCTTCGCGGGCCGCTGGCTCGCCGGCGAGCCGCAGACCGGACCAGAGGCCGGAGAGGTCCGCTTCGTTGCGCCCGCTGACGTCGTCGGCCTGCCGACGACGCCGGGCCTTGCCGGCATCGTGGCGGCTGCCGCGCACCTCGCAGGGGTGAGCCCGTGAGAGGCCTCGGCGCGATCGTCGCGGTCGTGCTGGCGTTCTGTGCCAGCACCGGCGAGGCGCAGGCCCAGATCTTCTGGCCGTGGCAGCAGACCCCTCAAAAGCCGCCCCCGGCGGTGCAAAAGCCGCAACGCCAGGTCACGCCGAGGCCGTTGCTGCGTCCCCAACGCGACGTCAGCCGGCCGCAGCCGAAGCCGGCCGAGACCAGACCGGCCACTCCGGCCCCCGGTGTCGCCGCCCTGCCGCCCGTCCAGCCAGTGCCTGAAGGCCCACCTCCTGTCTACGAACCGCAGCTCCTGCGCCTGTCCGAAGTGCTCGGTGCGCTGGCCTTCCTGCGGCCGCTGTGCGGCGGCGGCGACGAGGCCGAGTGGCGCAACCGGATGGACCAGCTGATCCAGGCCGAAGCCTCGACCCCGCAGCGGCGCGAGCGGTTGGCCGGGGCCTGGAACCGGGGCTATCGCGGCTCGTCCCTGACCTACAGGCGCTGCACGCCGAATGCCGAGCTGCTGATCGCGCGCTATCTCACCGAGGGCTCGCGGCTTGCGCGCGAACTGGTCGGGCGCTATGGCGCATGACCAGTTTGCCCAAGACGTCATTGCCGATGCGCCGGCGGTAGCCCAAGGCTTGATGCCGCGCGCGGGCCGCTTACCTATCGGAAGTCGACCAGGCTGGCCGGACACTGTGTTCGCACGAAAGGACCTCCCATGCCGCTCGCTGTGCTGCCCGACCGCGGCGTCATCGGGGTCGGGGGCGAGGATGCCCGCTCCTTCCTCGACGGGCTTGTCACCAGCTCGGTAGCAGGCATCGAGAGCGGTACGGCACGCTATGCGGCGCTGCTGACCCCGCAAGGCAAGATCATCGTCGACTTCTTTGTCACGGCCGATCCGGGCGGGCTGCTCCTCGACGTGCCGCGGGCGCTCGCGGCGGATCTGGCGCGCAAGCTGGGGTTCTACAAATTGCGGGCCCGGGTCACGGTCGACGACCTGTCCGCCAGTCTCGGTGTCGCCGCGGTGTGGGACACACCGGTCCCCGACCTCGGAGCCGTATTTGCCGACCCCCGCCTGCCTGTTTTGGGCCACCGGATCATCGGCGAACGGGATGATCTGGCCGCTGCAGCTGATGCGAGCGCGGACGACTATGCGGCGCGACGAATCACCTTCGGCGTGCCGGCGGGCGGCGCCGACTTCGCATATGGCGACGCGTTCCCGCACGAGGCGGACATGGACCTGCTCGGCGGGGTCGATTTCCAAAAGGGCTGCTATGTTGGCCAGGAGGTCGTGTCGCGCATGCAGCACCGGGGTACGGCCCGCACCCGGGTCATCCCGGTGCATTTCCTGGACGGGATCTCGCCGCCCGAGGGCAGCGAGGCGCTGGCCGGCGACAAGGCGGCGGGACGGATCGGCGCGGCGGCGCCCGGCGGTATGGCGCTGGCGCTGCTGCGGCTCGACCGGATCGCCGACGCGATGGCCGCTGGCGAGTCACTGACGGCGGGCGGCCTCGTCTTTCGTGCCGAAAAGCCGGGCTTCGCGGACTTTCCGTTCCCCTGGGAAGCCGCTAAACCTCAGGGATGAGCCCTCCGATCCTGCATCCTGACGGTCGCGCCCGCTGTGGCTGGGCGGGCACCGATCCGCTCTACGTCACCTATCACGACACCGACTGGGGCGTTCCCGAGTTCGACGACCGGGCGCTGTTTGAAAAGCTGATCCTCGACGGGTTCCAGGCCGGGCTCGCCTGGATCACGATCCTGCGAAAGCGCGAGAATTTCCGCGCGGCGTTCGAGGGATTCCGCCCTGAGGTGATCGCCTCGTGGGGACCCGAAAAGGTCGAGGCGCTGATGGCCAATCCCGGCATCGTGCGCAATCGCTCCAAGATCGATGCGTCGGTCCGCAGCGCGAGGGCGTGGCTGGCGATCCAGGAGCGCGGCTCGTTCGCCGCCTTTTTGTGGGATTTCGTCGACGGGCGGCCGATCCGCACGGATTTCCGCGACAGCACCGAGGTGCCGACCGAGACCGAGGCGGCACAGCGGATGTCGAAGGCGTTGAAGGCGCAGGGCTTCAACTTTGTTGGCCCGACCATCGTGTACGCGTTCATGCAGGCCGTCGGCATGACCAACGACCACCTCGTCGGCTGCTACAGGCATGCCGAATGCGAGGCGCTGGGCGCACGGCTGTGACCGGTGCCGCCAAGGCTCCGCGCGCCTGGCAGCGAATGCTGTCAGGGCGGCGGCTCGATCTGCTGGACCCCTCGCCTCTCGACATCGAGATCGAGGATATCGCCCACGGGCTGGCGCGGGTGGCCCGATGGAACGGCCAGACCCAGGGTCCGCACGTGTTCTCGGTCGCGCAGCACTCGCTGCTGGTGGAGGCCGTCGCCTGCGCGGCGTCGCCGGAGTTGTCACCGCGCGACCGGATGGTGGTGCTGCTGCACGATGCGCCCGAATACGTGATCGGCGACATCATCTCGCCGTTCAAGGCGGTGCTGGGCGACGGCTACAAGGGGATCGAACAGCGGCTCCTTGCGGCGATCCATGTGCGGTTCGGGCTGCCGGCGACGCCGTCGCGGTCGATGGCCAGCCTCGCCAAGACAGCGGACCGGGCTGCGGCCTTCCTGGAGGCGACCCGCCTTGCGGGGTTCGGCCAAGAGGAGGCGCTGCGCCTGTTCGGGCGCCCGGCCGCCGTTCCGGTGCGCTTCGAGGCGTTGCTCGATCCCTGGACGGCTGACACGGCCAAGGACCGGTTCCTGGACCGGTTCCGGGCGCTGGAGGCGGCGCGCGCTGTCACGGAATCGGGCTAGACTGCGCCATGATCAACGCCGGAGTGGCCATGCCGAGCATCCATGTCACGCCGCTGTCGCGCCTGCACGAGACCGTGGCGGCGAGCCGGGCCAGCCATGTCGTGACGCTGATCAACGCGGCCACCGCCGTCCCCTGCCCGCCAGGCATTGCAGCGGACCGGCACCTGTTCATCGGCGTCAGCGACATCGTCGACCCGCAGGACGGGCACATCGTGCCAGCCAAGCTCCATGTGGAGCAGTTGCTGGCCTTCGCGCGGGCCTGGGACCGCAGCCAGCCGATGGTGATCCATTGCTGGGCGGGCATCAGCCGGTCCACGGCCGGAGCGTTCATTGCGCTGTGCGCGCTGCGACCCGACCAGGATGAGATGGAGCTGGCCGCAACGCTGCGCCGCGCGGCCCCCTCGGCAACGCCCAATGCCCGGCTGGTCGCGGTCGCTGACGACATCCTGCGGCGCGACGGGCGGATGCGTGAGGCCGTGGCGGCCATCGGCCGCGGCACCGACGCCTTCGAGGGGACGCCCTTCGCGCTCCCCGTCGCCTGAGCGCATGGCCAGGGCCGATACCGCCATCGAGATCGGTGCCGCTGCCGCGGTGGTGGCGGTGGAGACCGACACGCCGCTGATCCTGATCGCCCAGGACGCGGACGGAGCCGCCGGCTTGCCGTCCGGCCGTTTCGATCCCCAGTCGCACCGTACGCTGGAGATCGGGCTGCGCGCCTTCGTGGCGGAGCAGACGGGCCTGTCGATGGGCTATGTCGAGCAGCTCTACACGTTTGGCGATCGCGGCCGGCACGCCAGCCCGGGCGATGCGGCGCCGCATGTGGTGTCGATCGGCTATCTGGCGCTGACCCGCAACACGGCCGAGACCGCGCTCCCGCAAGGCGCGTCGTTCCGGCCCTGGTACGGGTATTTTCCCTGGGAGGACTGGCGCGGTGGCCGGCCGCCGATCCTCGACCGCGAGATCCTGCCGGCGCTTGCGCTGTGGGCGGCCGACCGGGCGGGCGAGCATGCCGAGGGCGACCGGCGCGCTTTGTCGCGCGCCGAGCGGCTGCGGCTGAGCTTCGGGATCACGCCGGAGCAGCCGGAACCGGCCGGCTGGGACGAGGAGCGCGTGCTGGAACGGTATGAGCTGCTCTACGAGGCCGGGCTGACCGAGGAAGCCCGTCGCGACGGGCGCAGCGCCGCGCTCGCCCGCGCGACGCCGCCGACCCTCGGGGTGCCTCTGCGGTTCGACCATCGGCGGATCCTGGCGACGGCCATGGGGCGGCTGCGCGCCAAGCTGAAATACCGCCCGGTGGTGTTCGAACTGCTGCCGGAGACGTTCACGCTGACGACTCTGCAGCGCACGGTCGAGGCGATCTCCGGTCGCCACCTGCACACGCAGAACTTCCGCAGGGTCATGGAGGCGGCGGCGCTGGTCGAGCCGACGGGCAGCAGCGCCTCGACGGGCGGCCGGCCAGCGGCGCTGTTCCGCTTCCGCCGGGACGTGGTGCAGGAACGGCCGGCGCCTGGGCTGCGGTTGCGGGGCCGCTGAAGGCCCTAAACCACACATTCTGGCGGTGATCGCCGCGATCCTCTAGCCTGAGACCGCGCAGGAGGATTGCCGTGGAATTTGTGATTCTGGGCCTGGCAGCACTGGCCGTCCCGGTTCTGGGCGTCTGGGGCTTTGTCCGTACGGTCGATCTCCTGCGGCGTGCGGACGCTCTCGCGGCACGGCTGAAGGTCCTCGAGGCGAAACTCGGTGTGGCCGCGCCGCCCCTGGCGGCCGAGGGCAGCGCCTTCAGGCCCGGCCCTGCACCGGCTGGCGAGCCAGCCCCGCCTCCTGTCCCGTCCGCGTCCGAACAGCCAGAGGTCGCGTCTGGACCAGACAGATCCGAACAGGTTCCCGGCGAAGGTCTGGAGCCGATCGCGCCATGGGGCCAGGCAGCGCCGGCAGACCCTGCGGCCCCACGCCCCGCGATGGCAGTGGAAGGCGGCGGAGAGCCGCCAGCCTCGGCCGCGATCCCGCCCGCCGCTGCCCCGGGCCGCAGCCTGGAGGAGGCCATCGGCACCCGCTGGGCCGTGTGGCTGGGCGGGCTCGCGCTGGCGCTCGGCGGGCTCTTCCTCGTCCGCTACTCGATCGAGCAAGGCTGGTTCGGCCCGGCGGCACGCACGCTGTTCGGCGCCCTGTTTGCCGTTGCGCTGATCGTCGCTGGCGAGGTCATGCGGCGGCGGGAACGGGATGGCCGTGCGCCATCGCTGGCGGCAATCCCCTCGGCGCATGTGCCCTCGATCCTGACCGCCGCCGGGACGGTGGCGGCGTTCGGCACCGTCTATGCGGCGCATGCGCTCTACGGCTTCGTCGGTCCGATCGTCGGCTTCGCGCTGCTGGGCGCCGTCGCCTTCGCCACGATGGCGCTGGCGGCGGTGCACGGGCCGATGCTGGCCGGCCTCGGCCTCGCAGCGGCCTTCGTCGTGCCGTTGCTGGTCGAGTCCAGTGATCCGCAGGCCTGGCCGGTGGTGCTGTACCTGGCGACCGCAACCGGTGGTGCATACGGGCTCGCGCGGCTTCGCCATTGGGCCTGGCTCGCCTACGCGGCCGCCATCGGCGCCGGCCTGTGGGGAATCATCTTCGCCATCGACCTGCCGAGCACGCAGGTTCTGGCCGCGATGGCGCATGCGGTGTTCCAGACGGGACTGGCGATCATCATGCTGGTCGCCGGGCCCTATCGGGGTACGGACGACGCCGAGGCCGTGCCCGACCGGGTAGCCCTGCCGATCCTCGCCGGCTTTGCCGGCATTGCCGGCATGATCCTGCCGGGGGCCGGCGTCGACGGCGTGACGCGGCCGCTGTTTGCCGCGGTCATGGCGGCGATGCTGCTGGCCGCCGCGTTCAGGCATGCCCCGGTGGCGGGTGCCGCGGTGCTGGCGGCGGCCGTGCTGCTGATCGGTGCTGCCGCCTGGCCGGTCGCCCGGGAGGCCATGGCCGAAGGGGTGCGTGTGCTTCCCGGCGGCGTTGGCGTGCCGCCGATGCCCGATGCAGTGTGGAGCTTCCTGCTGTTCGCCGTCCTTTCAGCGGCCGGCATCGCCGTGGCGGCCTGGGCGCGGCTCCTGCGCAGCCCTGCGCTGCCGCTGAGTGGCGCTATTCCCTGGGCCGTCGCCGGAGCTCTGGCACCGCTGGCGATGCTTGTTCTCGCCTGGTGGCGGCTGCGCGGCTTCGACGAATCCCTGCCCTTTGGCCTCGC
>JBEIIL010000018.1:0-39602 GCA_040380755.1 Methylobacteriaceae bacterium
CGGCGCGGGCGCCTGGGCGGGAGCGCCGGCATCCGTCCGGGCGGCGCCAGCCGCAGGCTGTGCCGGTGCGGGCTGGGACACGGCCGCAGGGCGGGCCGGCGGCGGCATCGGCTCGGGATCACTGCCGAACAGGGCGCCGAGCTGCGAGGCGGTCAGCGCCGCCAGCATCACGGCAGCGACCCCGATCAGCAGCGGGCGACGCCTTGTGTTGACGAAGGCCTTCATCTGCTCGATCGGCGACAGACGATCGCCGGTCGCGGCGGTTGCCGTGGTCTTCCCTTTGGTCGCAGCCGCCGCGGCGTCGCGGGGGACGCGGCCCTTGGGGGCTGCCGCTTGCACGGCCTGTGCCGCCTGGGCGGCCTGAGCCGCCTTGCGGGCCGCTGCGAGGAAGCTTGTCGGCGCGGCATCCGCAGGCGTCGGCTCAGGCGCGGCGGGCTCGGCCAGGTCGAGCGTGTCGAGTGGCTCGGAGGGTCCTGTCGGCTGGGCGGCAATCGCGTGTGCGGTTCCTGCCGTCTGCGAGAGTGCGGCCGTAAAGCTGCCGGGCCGGCCGCTGCCGGGCTCCAGCAGCATCTCTGCAGCCCCGGTCGATGCGGCGGCGGGCAAAGCGCGGTCGGCCGCGGTTACGTCCTGAAGCGCACGCGAGGCGGTGGCCCGGACCATCGCGGCGATCGACTGCGCGCCCGTCGGTTCGGCAGCCTTGGCGCCACGTGGCAGGATCGCCTTGGCGGCCTCGGCCGCGGCCGCTGCAGCGGCGATCTTCTGGGCGGTCGGCGTGACCGGTGCCGCGGCAGCCGGCGCGGGCGCTGCGCGCACCGCCTTCTCGGCGACGTCGAGCATGCGCACCCGGTCGCTCGCCATGTCGGATTCGAGCATGCCAAGCCGTTCGACGATTTTCTCCAGCGTCTCCTGCACGGCAACGAGGGTCTCGCGCGTCTTGGAGTCGGCCATCGCGGCGGCGAGCGGCGACTGCGGTCCCGGTGTCCGAGCTACCGTCTCGGTGGCGGCCTTCACGGCGGCCTGCTCGGCGGCCTGGATGGTCGAGCGCTTGGCGTCCTCGATCTTGGCGAACAGGTCGCCCATCGAGCGTTCCATGGAGCGCAGCGCCGTGAACCCCTCGCCGGAGCGGTCCATGGTCTGCGCCATCGCGGCGATCTGCCGCTCGAGCGCATCCAGCGCCCGGCCGTCGGCATCGGGTCCCCGCGCCGCCTCGATCTTCTCGGCGAGCGACCGCACCAGGCTCTCGAGCCCGCTGAGATCGGCGGTCGGCCCGGCGGGCCGGCGCTGCAGCGTGTCGTGCAGCGTATCGAGACGCCGGGTCAGGTCGCTGAGGTCGGTCCCCGCAGCCACCGGGCGGCGCTCGATGGCCGCCCCGATCGAATCGAGGCGACGATTGAGGTCACCGAGGTCTGCGGTCGGCGGCACCGAGCGGCGCTCGATCGCCGCGCTCATCGAATCCAGCCGGCGGTTAAGGTCGGTCAGGTCAGGACCGGCGCCCGAGCTGGCACGGACGGCGATGTCCTCGATCCGCGCGGCCAGCGCGTCGAAGCGCTCCTCCATCTTGGCGACGTGGTCATCCGGGCGGACCGCGTCGACGGCGCTGCGGATCTCGCCGACGGCGCGCTGCAGGGCCGCCTCGGCGCGCGGGTCGGCGTGGCCGCCGGCAGCACCGATCCGGTCCAGCCGGTCGGCGAGGCCGGCGATCTGGCGCTCGATCGCGTCGAGCGGCACCGGTCGGGCGGCGCGCTCGGCGTCGGCGCGCAGTTCGGCGATCTGGCGCAGGAGGGTTTCGGCAATGTCGGGACGCAGGCTCTGCGCCGGCATCCGGTCCAGCCGGTCGGCCAGGATGGCGATGTCGTCGCGCAGCCCGGCAAGGCCGGCAACGGGCCGCAGCTCCTCAACGAGGCGCCCGACCTCGCCGGCCAGCCGCTCCACCGGCCGCAGCACGGCCTCGCGGGCACCGTCCTCGCGCGTCATCTCGACCCGCTCGGCGAGCTCGCGCACCGCGTGTTCCAGCGCCGAGACGTCACCGCGTCCGGCCAGCCCGTCGACGCAGCGCGCCAGGCTCGACAGGTCGCGCTGCAGCGCCTCGATGCCGGTGTCGGGGCGCTGGTCACCGAGCTGTTCCAGCCGCAGGGCGAGGCTCGCGACGTCAGTGCGCAGACCGTCCAGCATTTCCGTCTGTCGGCGCATGCCGATGCCGCCGCGCGGCCGGCCGCCTCCCTCGAGATCGCGCTGCCGGGCGCGGATCTGGGCGATGGCCTCGTCGAGGCTGCCCGGCACCGCATCGATGGCGACGGGCTCGTAGCCTTCGTCCTCGGCGCCGTTCAGCGCGTCGAGGATCGAGCCGAGCTTGTCCTCGATCCGGGCGATCCGGTCGGCGCGGCCGGGTTCCTCGGCCGCGGGTCGGTGCTCGGCATCCTCGATCCGTTCGGCGATATCGGCGAGCCGGCGCTCGAGCTCGCGCAGCGACTGCTCGATTCGCGGCGACGGCGCGGCTGCCGCGGAAGCGGCGCGGGTGCCCACCTGCTCGATGCGGCTTTCCAGTCGCGCCAGCCCGTCGCGCATCGCCTGGGTGTCGGTGTTGCGGCCCGGCTGGACTGCGCGCTGCAGCGAATCAAGACGCGTGGTCACGAGGTCAAGCGCCTCGCGCAGCGCCACCGAGGTGTGCTCCTGGGCCCGGGCGATCGCCTCGACCTCGTCGCGGCGGTTCTCCTCGGCGCGCTCGATGAAGCGCACGACGCTGTCCATCGCGCCGGCCGTCCGTTCCTCGACGACACTGGCGCGGCGATGTGATTCGGCCACCGCCCGCTCGATCACGGCGGCGAGGTCGCCCGTGCGCTCGGGTCGGCCAGCGCTGTGGCGGGGAATGGCGGTCTGGCTGGAGCGGCGACCCAGGCGCGCGATCCGCTCCTCGAGCGAGGACAGCGGGCTTTCGGCCTCGTCGTCCTCCTCTTCATAGCGACTGCGACTGCGGCCGCGCGGTGCAGGCTCGGGTTCGGGCACGGCCGTCTCGGAAATGACGGCGTTCAGCCATTCGCCCAGCGTCATGCCGGCCCTGCGGGCGGCTTCCTTTGCCGCATCGCGCGCCGTCGCGTCGACGCCTTTGACGCTCCACGGGATCGCCTGCTTCATCGTCTCGCTCGCCGAGGGCCTTCGCCCTCTCCCTCGAAAGCCGGCTCCGCCGGCAGGATCGTGGGGCGAGGCCGGTCCGGTTAACCGCCGGTTGCCTTTCGCCGCCTGAGCCGACTTTTTCCGGTTACGGTAAACAACCCGTTAAGGAACCCGGCCGGGTGGTTAAGAAAGTGTCGCCAAGCCGGCGCACTGTGGCGCGGAGCACACGCCCCTTGCCGTCGGCGAGGATACAGTTTATATGTGAACTATAACGGCTGGCGCGGATGCCGCGCGGCCCGTTCGCGACCGTACGCGAGCGTCGACCCCGGGAAGGATTGCCCCATGCCGAGCTACAAGGCCCCCGTCGAGGACGTCCAGTTCCTGCTCAACGACGTCTTCCATATCGAGCGCTACGCCAACCTGCCGGGCTTCGCCGATGCGACACCGGACGTGGTCGAGGCGATCCTGATCGAGGCGGCCAAGCTCAGCGAAGAGGCTCTCCAGCCCGTCAACCATTCCGGCGATGTCGAGGGCTGCACGCGCCACGCGGATGGCAGCGTCACCACGCCGAAGGGCTTCCAGCAGGCCTATGACGCCTTTTCGCAGGGCGGCTGGATCGGACTGGCGGCTGATGCCGACTACGGCGGCCAGGGCCTGCCCTACACGCTCGCCGCCGTCGTCAACGAGTTCACCTCTGCCGCCAACATGGCGCTGGCGATGTATCCCGGCCTGACCATGGGGGCGATCGCCGCCCTCCACCGCCATGGCTCGGACGACCAGAAGCGCACCTACCTGCCCAAGATGATCTCCGGCGAGTGGACCGGCACCATGAACCTGACCGAGCCGCACTGTGGCACGGATCTGGGGCTCATCAAGACCAAGGCCGTCCCCAATGCCGACGGCAGCTTCGCGATCTCCGGCACCAAGATCTTCATCTCGGCCGGCGAGCACGACATGACGTCCAACATCATCCACCTCGTGCTCGCCCGCGTCGAGGGCGCGCCGCAGGGCGTGAAGGGCATCTCGCTGTTCGTGGTGCCGAAATTCATGGTCGGTGCGGACGGCACGCCCTGCGCCCGCAACGGCGTGTCCTGCGGCTCGATCGAGCACAAGATGGGCATCCACGGCAATGCCACCTGCGTGATGAACTATGACGGCGCCACCGGCTGGCTGATCGGCGAGGTCAACCGCGGCCTCAACGCCATGTTCGTGATGATGAACGAGGCCCGCCTCGGCGTCGCCATCCAGGGCCTGGCCCAGTCCGAGGTCGCCTACCAGAACGCTGTTGCGTATGCGCGCGACCGCCTGCAGGGCCGCGCCCTGTCCGGCGTCAAGGCGGCCGACAAGCCGGCCGACCCGATCATCGTCCACCCCGACGTGCGCCGGAACCTGATGCAGATCCGTGCCTTCAACGAGGCGGCCCGCGCCCTCGTGCTGTGGACCGCGCTGCGCAGCGATGTTGCCCACCGCAGCGGCGACCCCGCCGAGCAGGCGGCCGCCGACGACCGGCTCGGCCTGCTCACGCCGGTGCTCAAGGGCGTGCTGACCGATGTCGGCTTCGACAACACGGTGCGGGCCCAGCAGATGTTCGGCGGCCATGGCTACATCGCCGAATGGGGCATGGAGCAGTTCGTCCGCGATGCCCGCATCGCCATGATCTACGAGGGTGCCAACGGCATCCAGGCACTCGATCTCGTCGGCCGCAAGCTGCCCAAGGATGGCGGCCGGGCCGTGATGGCGTTCTTCGCCGAGGTCGAGGGCTGGTTGAAGGAGCGCGCCGGCAACGAGGCGCTGGCGCCCTACGTCAAGCCGATGGGGCCTGCGCTGCAGCATCTCCAGCAGGCGACGATGTGGTTCATGAACAACGCCATGATGCGGCCCGACAATGCCGGCGCCGGCAGCCACGACTACATGCACCTCTTCGGTCTCGTCGCCATGGGGTATATGTGGGGCCAGATGGCCGAGGCGGCGATCGCCAGCAAGCAGAAGGGCAACGGTGGTGCGGCGCGGATGGATGCCAAGCTGCTCGCCGGCCGGTTCTTCATGGAGCGCATGCTGCCCGAGACCGCGGCGCACCTCGCCCGCATCTCGACCGGCGCCGACACCATGATGGCGATGCCCGCAGAGGCGTTCTGAACGCCACCAGGACCTGATCCGGTCCGGCTCCGGCCGGGCCGCGGACTGCAACCGCGGCGCAGGCCGTCAAGGATACGCAACCAGGGAGAGGCCCGATGGCCGAGGCATTCATCTATGACCACGTGCGGACTCCGCGCGGGCGTGGCAAGGCGGACGGGTCCCTGCACGAGGTAACGGCATTGCAGCTTGCCGCGGGATCGCTGGCCGCGCTGCGCGATCGCAGCGGTCTCGACACAAAGCTGGTCGATGACGTCATCCTCGGCTGCGTCGATCCGGTCGGCGAGGCCGGCGGCGACATTGCCCGCGCCGCCGCGCTGGTGGCCGACTACGGCAATGGCGTTCCGGGCATCCAGATCAACCGCTTCTGCGCCTCGGGCCTCGATGCGGTGAACTTCGCCGCCGCCCAGGTGATGTCGTCGCAGCACGATCTCACCGTCGCCGGCGGCGTCGAGAGCATGAGCCGCATCGGCATCGGCGCTTCCGGCGGCGCCTGGCCGGTGGATCCCGCCATTGCGGTGAAGGCCTACTTCATGCCGCAGGGCGTCTCCGCCGATCTCATCGCCACCAAATACGGCTTCAGCCGCGACGACGTCGACGCCTATGCGGTGGAGAGCCAGAAGCGCGCCAAGGCCGCCTGGGACGCCGGTCGCTTCGGCGGCGCGGTGGTTCCGGTGCGGGACGTCAACGGCCTCACGATCCTCGACACCGACGAGCACATGCGGCCGCAGACCGACATGCAATCGCTCGCCGCGCTGAAGCCGTCCTTCGTCATGATGGGCGAGCAGGGCGGCTTCGACGCCGTCGCCATCCAGGCCCATCCGGGCATCGAGCGGGTCGTCCACGTCCACCACGCGGGCAACTCGTCGGGCATCGTCGATGGCGCCGCCGCCGTGCTGATCGGCAATGCCGAGGGTGGCCGTGCCGCCGGGCTGAAGCCCCGCGCCCGCATTCGCGCCTTCGCCAATATCGGCTCGGAGCCGGCGCTGATGCTGACCGGCCCCGTCGACGTCACCGAGAAGGTGCTGCGCCGGGCCGGCATGACGATCGCCGACATCGACCTGTTCGAGGTCAACGAGGCCTTCGCCGCCGTGGTGCTGCGCTTCATGCAGGCCTTCGACGTCGATCCCGCCAAGGTCAACCCGAATGGCGGCGCCATCGCGCTCGGCCATCCGCTCGGCGCCACCGGCGCCATGATCCTCGGCACCGCGCTCGACGAACTCGAGCGCACCGGCAAGTCCACCGCCCTTGTCACGCTGTGCATCGGCGCCGGCATGGGCACCGCCACCATCATCGAGCGCGTGTGAGACGGAGAAGAGCCATGAACCTCGTCAATTTCCGTTTCGAGACCGATGCCGACGGCATCGCGACCGCCACCTGGGATATGCCCGGCCGGTCGATGAACGTCATCACCCAGCAGGTGATGGAGGAGCTCGGCCAGATCGTCGACGCCGTCACCGCGGATGCCGCCATCAAGGGCTGCGTCATCGCCTCGGGCAAGGACGCCTTCTCGGGCGGCGCCGACCTCACCATGCTGCAGGGCCTTGGCCAGGCCTATGTGTCGCTGGCGCGCGAGCGCGGCGAAGGTGCGGCCATGCAGTATTTCTTCGACCAGTCGCGCGCTCTGTCGCTGCTCTACCGGCGGCTGGAGACCTGTGGCAAGCCGTTTGCCGCCGCCGTCAACGGCGTCTGCCTCGGCGGCGCCTTCGAGCTGGCACTCGCCTGCCACTACCGGGTGGTGTCGGACGACAAGGCGACCCGCGTCGGCCTGCCCGAGGTCAAGGTCGGCCTGTTCCCCGGTGCCGGCGGCACCCAGCGCGTCGCCCGCCTGATGCAGACCGGCGACGCCCTGCAGATGCTGTTCAAGGGCGAGCAGATCCGTCCCGCCGCCGCCAAGGCGATGAACCTCGTCCACGAGGTGGCGCCGAAGGACGAGATCGTCGCCCGCGCCAAGGCCTGGATTACCGCCGGCGGCAGCGCCGTGGCGCCATGGGACGACAAGGCCTTCCGCGCCCCGTCCGGCAAGGTCTACTTGCCGGCCGGCATGATGACCTGGCCGCCGGCCAACGCCATCTATCGGCGAGAGACCTATGACAACTACCCGGCCATCAAGGCGGTGCTGGCCTCGGTCTACGAGGGCCTGCAGCTGCCGATGGATCTCGCGCTGCGCGTCGAGAGCCGCTACTTCGCCAAGATCCTGCGCTCGAAGGAGGCGGCGGCGATGATCCGCACGCTGTTCCTCAGCATGGGTGAGCTGAACAAGGGTGCCCGCCGACCGGCCGGCGTGCCGGCCACGCAGATCCGCAAGGTTGGCGTTCTCGGCGCCGGCTTCATGGGCGCCGGCATCGCCTATGTGTCGGCCCAGGCCGGCATCGAGGTCGTCCTCATCGACCGCGACATGGAGTCGGCCGAGAAGGGCAAGGCCTACTCGCACAAGCTGATGACCGACCAGATCATGAAGGGCCGCGCCAAGACGGCGGACCGTGACGCGCTGCTCGCCCGCATCACCCCGTCGGCCGATTATGCCGACCTCGCCGGCGTCGACCTTGTCGTCGAGGCCGTGTTCGAGGATCCCAAGGTCAAGGCCGAGGCCATCGCCAAGGCCGAGGCCGTCATCGGGCCGGACTGCATCTTCGGCTCCAACACCTCGACGCTGCCGATCACCGGCCTGGCCGGCCATGCCCATAAGCCCGACCAGTTCATCGGCATCCATTTCTTCTCGCCGGTCGAGAAGATGCTGCTGGTGGAGATCATCATGGCCAAGCAGACCGGCGACCGGGCGCTGGCGGTGGCGCTCGATTTCGTCCGCGCCATCAAGAAGACCCCGATCGTCGTCAACGACGCCCGCGGCTTCTATGCCAACCGCTGCGTCGGCAACTATATCCGCGAGGGCCACCTGATGCTGATGGAAGGCGTGCCGGCCGCGATGATCGAGAATGTCGCCCGCATGGCCG
The DNA here is from genome assembly GCA_040380755.1 of Methylobacteriaceae bacterium. Taxonomy (GTDB): domain Bacteria; phylum Pseudomonadota; class Alphaproteobacteria; order Rhizobiales; family Beijerinckiaceae; genus Alsobacter. Next base: position 8,199 of record JBEIIL010000018.1, read on the forward strand.
GCATGCCGGTGGGACCGCTGTCGCTCAACGACGAGGTCGCCATCGATCTCGGCCTGCGAATCCTGCGCGCCACCAAGGCGCAGGTGGGTGCCGATGCGGTCGATCCGGTGCAGGAGCGGCTGCTGGTCGCGCTGGTCGAGGAGCACGGCCGTCTTGGCCGTAAGAACGCCAAAGGGTTCTACGACTACCCGGAGAAGGGCAAGGGATCCAAGACCCTGTGGCCCGGCCTCGCCGCCATCGCCCGCAGGCAGCTCGACCCCGATACGCTTGACGTCACCGAGATGAAGCAGCGACTGCTCGTCACCCAGGCGCTGGAGGCGGCGCGCTCCGTCGAGGAGGGCATCGTCACCGATCCGCGCGAGGCCGATGTGGGCTCGATCATCGGCTTCGGATTTGCGCCCTACACCGGCGGGACCCTGTCCTATATCGACGGGATGGGCGCAAAGGTCTTCGTTGCCCTGTGCGACCGCCTCGCTGCCGCGCACGGACAGCGCTTTGCTGCCAACGCGCTGCTGCGCGAGATGGCCGACAAGGGCGAGACCTTCTATGGCCGCTTCGGCGCGCCGACGCAGGCCGCCGCCTGAGCTGCGGACGCTGGCGGCGATCTGAGGGCACAGCCGGAGACCGAAAGTCCTATCCTGACGAAAAAAAGCCCCGGTAACGGGGCTTTTTTATTTGATATTTGCACCTCCCGAACCGTGCAGCTCTGATCAGCGATCCAGTTCGGCCAGCAGATCGCGCAGGTCGAGACGCTCCGTCACCATGGCGAGCGACCCGTCGGCGGCGCGCGGCCACCGGTCCTCGGGCTTGTCCCAGTAGAGCTCGACGCCGTTCTGGTCGGGATCGCGCAGATAGAGCGCCTCGCTGACGCCGTGGTCGCTGGCGCCGTCGAGCTGCAGGCCGGCATCGATCACCCGCTTGAGCGCATCGGCCAGGTCACGCCGCGTCGGGTACAGGAACGCCGTATGGAACAGGCCGGTGGTGCCGGCCGGTGGTGGCCGGCCGCCGGCGCTCTCCCAGGTGTTCAGCCCGACATGGTGGTGGTAGCCGCCCGCCGACAGGAACGCCGCCTGCCGCCCGTAGAACTGCTGCACCTCGAACCCGAGCACCCCGGCATAGAAGCCGATCGCCCGGTCGATGTCGGCCACCTTCAGATGGACATGGCCGATGCGCGTGCCTGCCGCGACGGGGCGGACGTCGACATTCGGAACGGGAAGGGGACGGTTCATGGCGGCAGGCCGCCGAGCCTTTTTGATTTGCATGACTGCAATATAGACATGCCTTCACAGGCATGAAATGGCCATTGAATTGCAATCACGCAAGAAAGGACTTGCGCCCGGATCAAGCTGTGCGGGCGCCTTGACCGGTTCTGGACCCTACTCCGCCGCGGCGCCGGTCGCCCGCCACTGGGCGAACAGCGCTCGCAGGGCCGCCGGCTTCAACGGCTTGTTGAGGACATGCACGTCCTTCTCGGCCGCGGTGTCGCGCACCGCGGGTGACCGGTCGGCGGTGAGCAGCACCGCCGGGACGTCGGCGCCGAGCCGCAGCCGCAGGGCGCCAATGGCGTCGAGCCCGTCCTGGCCGTCGTCGAGATGGTAGTCGGCGACGATCACGTCGGGCCGCAGTCCCGCCGTCTCCAGCACGGACAGCGCGTCGGCGAGGCCCGGCGCGGTCAGCACGGTGCAGCCCCAGCCGCCGAGCAGCGTCCGCATACCGTCGAGGATCGACGGCTCGTTGTCGATGCACAGCACCGCCATCCCCGAGAGCGGTGCGGAGGGCCGCGGTGCCGTCGCGCGCTGCGACGTCACGGCGGGCAGGGGGGCGGCGATCGGCACCGTCACCGAAAACACCGAGCCGCGCGCCGGCTGCGACCGCAGTGTGATCGGATGGTCGAGCACCCGCCCGATCCGCTCGACGATGGAGAGGCCGAGGCCGAGCCCGCGCGCCGCCCGCGCGCCCTGGTCGAGGCGCCGGAACTCGCGGAACACCGCCTTCTGCTTCGAGGCCGGGATGCCGTGACCCGTGTCCCACACCTCGATCCGCAGCCGGCCAGCCCGCCGCCGGCAGCCGATGACAACCCGGCCCTTGGCCGTGTACTTGATGGCGTTCGACACCAGGTTCTGCAGCAGGCGGCGCAGCAGCCGGCGGTCCGAGCGGATCGTCAGCGTGCACGGCACGAAGGTCAGCGACAGGCCTTTCTCGCTGGCGATGGGCTCGAACTCCAGCCGCAGTTGGTTGAGGATGTCCTCGATGCGGAAGCTGGCGATCTCCGCCTTCATCGCCCCCGAATCGAGACGCGATATGTCGAGCAGCGCAGTGAGGATCTCCTCCACCGCCTCCAGCGACGCATCGACATTCTGCGCCAGCCTGGCGTCGCCATCGCGCCGGTCACGCTCCACCAGCGAGGTGGCGTAAAGCCTCGCGGCGTTGAGCGGCTGCAGGATGTCGTGGCTGGCGGCGGCAAGGAAGCGCGTCTTCGACAGGTTCGCCTCCTCGGCCTCGCGCTTGGCGCGGCCGAAATCCTCGTTCAGCTGCAGCAGCTCCTCGGTGCGCTCCCGAACGCGCCGCTCCAGCGTCTCGTTGGCGCGCTCCAGCGCCTCCTCGGCCTCCACGCTGGCGGTGATGTCGGTGTAGGTCGTGACGATACCGCCATCGGGCATGTGCGCCGAGCGGATCTCCACCACCTTGCCGCTGGTGTGCAGGCGCACGCGCACCGGCTCGACGTCGTTGACGAAGCTCTCGAGCCGCGCGGTGATGAACTCGTCGGGCTCGCCGCGCCCGTAGGTGCCGCGATCGGAGCCGAAACGGACGATCTCGTCCAGCCCTGTGCCGACCCGCGCCAGCTCGCTCGGCAGGGCGAACAGGTCCTGGAACTCGCGGTTCCAGCACATCAACCGCAGGTCACGGTCGAACACGGTGATGCCCTGGCGGGCATGGTCGAGCGCGTGCTGCAGCAGGTCGCGGTTGTACTGGATCGCCGCCGACGCATCGTCGAGCAGCTTCAGCGCGGCCTTCTTGGTGACATTGCGCCGCCGCAGCAGCAGCGACAGCACAAGCCGTGACGAGGCCGCGCCGATCGCCGAGGCCAGCAGATGCTCGGCATAGCGCAGCAGATGGATGTCGGCGTCGCGGCCATCCTCGAGCGCCAGCCCGCGGCTACGGGCAAAGGCCGCAAACGAGCTCTCGGTCTGCTCGGCGCCAAGATAGCGCGCCACCGTCGTGCGCAGCTCGCCCACCGTCACGGAGGTGCGCCACAGCCGGAAGCTCTGCGCCATCGGCGGCATGTCGGCCGACACGAAGGCAGACGCCTGCAGCCGCTCGATCGGCGTTGCCGACCGCATCAGCGAGAACAGCACGAAGAAGACCGAGTTCGCCGCCAGGCTTATAAAGGCGCCGCGCGTGATCTCGGCCAGTCCGAACCGGAACGGCGCGCCGCTGGGGATGCCCAGGACGATCCGGTCGATCCCCAGCCAGTCGATGCCGATGGCGCTGAGCGACGCCAGCCATTTCGGATCGGCAACCGTGGGGATGAACAGCGTCACCGCCCACACCGTCAGCCCCGCCAGCAGCCCCGCCGTGGCCCCGGCCGCCGTCGCCCGTCGCCAGAACAGGCCGCCGAAAAAGGCCGGCGCGATTTGCGCAATGGCGCCGAAGGAGATCAGGCCGATGGACGCCAGGGCGGCATCGCCCATGTTGCGGTAATAGGCGTAGGCCAGCAGCATCAGCCCGACGATGGCGACCCGGCGGATCGCCAGGATAAGCCCGCCCATGTCACCCGCGCCCGCGGGCCGCGTCATCGCCCGGCGGCGCAACAGCAGCGGCATCACCAGGTCGTTCGACACCATGATGGCGAGCGCCACGGATTCGACGATCACCATGGCGGTGGCTGCCGACAGCCCGCCGATGAAGGCCAGCAGGGCCATGTACTGGGCGCCATGCCGCAGCGGCAGCTCCACCACCGCCATGTCGCGGTCGACGCCGGGCGGCAGCAGCACGTCGGCGGCCAGCGACAGCGGAACGACGAACAGGTTGATCAGCACCAGATAGAGCGGGAAGGTCCAGGCCGCGCGGCGAACATCTGCCGCGTCGCGGTTCTCGACCACGGTGACGTGGAACTGTCGCGGCAGCAAGACGATGATGAAACCGGACAGCGCGGTGATGCCGATGAAGGCGGCAAAGCCGGCGCCGCGATCTGCGAGCGGCGTAATGTCGGGCCGTGCCGCCACCCGGGCGAGAAGGTCGCCAATCCCGTCGAACGTGAAGTAGACGACGTAGATACCGACCGCCAGGAAGGCGAACAGCTTGACCACCGATTCCATCGCCACCGCGAGAATAAGCCCGTCCTGGTGCTCGGTGGCGTCGACATGGCGCGTGCCGAACGCCGCCGCGAAGGCGGCCAGAATCAGCGCGATGAACAGCGCGAGATCGCCGAACACCGGCACCGCGAGCGCCACGGAGCCAGGCTCGATCGCATCCAGCATCGCTGTCAGCGACGAGGCGATCGCCTTCAGCTGCAGCGCGATGTAGGGCACCGAGCCGATCACCGCGATCAGGCTCACAAGCGCGGCGACACGCTCGCTTTTGCCATAGCGCGACGCGACGAAGTCGGCGATCGACGTGATGTTCTGCGACTTGGCCAGCCGCACGACCCGCCCGACGAGGCCGTAGCCCAGCCCGATGACGATGATCGGGCCAATATAGATGGCGAGGAAATCCAGCCCGGACCGCGACGCCAGCCCGACCGAGCCGAAGAATGTCCAGGATGTGCAGAAGACGGCCAGCGCCAGCGCATAGATGGTGGGGCGGGCCGGACCGGCCATCCACCGCCGTCCGCGCGTATCGCCATAATGGGCCACGGCGAACAGCACGCACAGATAGGACAACGCGGTCAGTACGACTGCCCAGCCGGCCAGCATTCTCGGCATTTCCCCCCGTGATGACGGTCACACTACTGCCGAACTCCGGCGGGCGAAAGCAGCCCAGCCCTCAGTGTCGCAGGACTTCCCTTTCCTTCGGAATTGAATAATCTGCCGCCGCGCCAAACCGGGGTTCGGGGACCAACATGTTTAAATCGATGCTCGAGGAATTTAAGAACTTTGCCATGAAGGGAAATGTCGTCGACCTCGCGGTCGGCGTCGTGATCGGTGCCGCTTTCGGCCGTATCGTCGATTCCATTGTCGGCGACGTCTTCATGCCAATCATTGGCGCTATCATCGGGGGCCTTGATTTTTCGAACTACTATATTCCACTGTCGAGTGCGGTAAAGACCGGCATGTCCTATGCGGATGCCAAGAAGGCAGGCGCGGTACTGGGCTATGGCCAGTTCCTCACCATTGCGCTGAACTTCCTGATCATCGCGGCCGCCCTGTTCATGGTCGTCAAGCTGATCAACCGCGTGCGCGCCCAGGACGCCGCCAAGGCTGCCGCCGAGCCGCCGCCGCCGCCGACCACCGAAGAGAAGCTGCTGACCGAGATCCGCGATCTCCTCGCTACCGGCAAGGCGTAGCCGTGAGCGCGCCGGGCGCCCCTGTGCGCCCGGCACTGCGGCCGGGTGATCGCTTGCATCAGTACATTTGACGAGACGCACGGGTCGGCGCGTGGGAAAAGGGCTCTTAACCGGTCGACAACCCGCCTTTGCCCCGCTTCGGATTGCACGCTGCCATGACAGACCTGTCCGCCCTTGATGTTCCGGCCCCCGATGCTGCCGACATGCTCGCCGCTGTTCGACCCGAGGCTCTTGCCGCGCCCGAGAGCGGGATCGTCGAGGTCTTCAATTACGGACGCGGCCGGCAGGGATTGATCCCGCTGTGGGTGGGTGAAGGCGACATGGCGACGCCTGCCTTCATCACCGACGCGGCGACCCGGTCGCTCGTCGCAGGCGAGACCTTCTACACGCATCAGCGCGGCGTTCCGGAGCTGCGCGAGGCGATCGCGCGTTACATGACGCGGCTGTACGACCGCGACCTGCCGGCTGACCGGTTCTTCGTCACCGTCGGCGGCATGCATGCGCTGCAACTCGCGTTTCGCATCGCGACCGGCGCCGGCGACGAGGTGCTGATCCCGTCCCCGTCCTGGCCGAATTTCCTTGGCGCCCTCGCGGTGGTCGGCGCCACGCCCGTCGAGGTGCCGATGACCGTGCAGCCGGGGCGGGGCTGGACGCTCGACATCGACGACCTCGCGGCCGCGGTGACGCCGCGCACGCGTGCCATCGTGATCAATTCGCCGGCCAACCCCACCGGCTGGACGGCGAGCCGCGACGAGCTCGCCGCCATCCTGGCGCTCGCCCGCCGCCACGGCCTGTGGATCATCGCCGACGAGATCTATGGCCGCTTCGTCTTCGACGGAACGCCCCGTTCCGCCTCCTTCCACGATGTCATGGACGATGGCGACCGGGTGCTGTTCGTCCAGACCTTCTCCAAGAACTGGGCGATGACCGGCTGGCGGATCGGCTGGCTGGAGTGCCACCCCAGCCTTGGCCAGACCATCGAGAACCTCATGCAGTATTCATGCTCGGGGGTCGCCACCTTCATGCAGCGGGCCGCAACCGTCGCGCTGGAGCAGGGCGAAGGGTTCGTTGCCCACCAGATCGACCGGGTCAATCGCGGCCGCGCCATCGTGTCGGATGGGCTTGCCGCGACCGGCCGGGTGTCGTTCGCCGCACCGGGCGGTGCTTTTTACCTGTTCTTCCGGATCGAGGGCGAGAACGACAGCCGCGCCCTGGCCCTGCGCCTGGTTGACGAGGCCAATGTCGGCATTGCGCCCGGCACCGCCTTTGGCGCCGGCGGCGGCGAGCACCTGCGGCTGTGCTTCGCCCGCCGCGCCGAGGACCTGCAGGAGGCGACACGGCGACTGTCGGCGGCGATACTCCGATAGGCGGCTGGTGGGTACGCTTGCACGGGCGACCGTGCCGGGGCACATTTAATCGCCTTTAGTTCAGGCGGTGCACGGTGGATTCGGCGCAGCAGGCCATCGACGCGGGAATCTCGGTCTCGGACGCCCGTCTGTCGAGCTTTCTCGATACGGCCGTCGACGCCATTCTGGTGATCAACGAGCATGGTGAGATCCTGGTCTACAACCGGGCTTGCGAATCCCTGTTCGGTTACGCGCCAGCGGAAGCGCTTGGCCAGACCGTGCACATGATCATGCCGGCCGACTACGCCCTCGCCCATGATCGTTATATGTCGAACTACATGGAGACCGGTGTCCGCAAGATCATCGGCATCGGCCGCGAGGTCAGGGCCCGCCACCGCGACGGGACCGAGTTCCCGGTCGAGCTTTCGGTGGGCGAGGCAAAGACGCCGGAGGGTCGCCAGTTCATCGGCATCATCCGCGACCTGCGCTCGCGCAAGGAGGCGGAACGCCGCGTCAACGAGCTGCAGGCCGACCTTGTCCACATCGCCCGCGTCTCTGCGATGGACGAAATGGGCGCGGCGCTGGCGCACGAGCTGAACCAGCCCCTCACCGCCATCATGCTGTACCTGCAGGCCGCGACCCGGACCCTGGCGCGCGCCGAGCAGGCGGGTGAGCCGCCCTCCGTCAAGGCCTTCAAGCCCGTTCTGGAGAAGGCCGTCCACGAGGCCGAGCGCGCCGGCATCATCATCAGCCGGATGCGCCACTTCGTCGAGAAGCGCGAGCCGCAGCGGCGCGCATGCGACCTCAACAACCTGATCATCGAGGCCAGCGAGCTGATCCTGCTGGGCCAGCGCAATCCGCCGCGGATCCGCCAGCAGTTCGCGGCTGATCTGCCCCACGCCGTGGTCGACCCGGTTCAGATCCAGCAGATCCTCGTCAACCTGCTGCGCAACGCCGTCGAGGTGCTGCGCAACCGGCCCGATCCAACGATCACGATCACCACAAGTCGGGCCGGTGACATGCTGCGCATCACCATCTCGGACAATGGCCCGGGCCTGCCCGCAGAGATGCTGCCGACGCTGTTCAAGGCCTTTTCCACATCCAAGCGCACCGGCATGGGACTTGGACTTTCGATCTCGCGAACCATCGCCCAGAACCATTCCGGCGACCTCACGGTCGAGCCGGGTGGCGCCGGGATGGGGGCGACATTCGTGCTGCACCTGCCGATCGGCGGGGCCGGCACCACGAACCGGAACACGGGCTGAAAAAACCTCGAAGACTGGGGGCTGGGAGAAGACGATGGTGGCAGACGTGGGAACCGAGGTTTTTGTGGTCGACGATGACCCCGCAGTGCGAGATGCCCTGCGGCTTGTCCTCGAGCTGGAGGGGTTCCGCGTCTCGGCATTTCCGGAGGGCGCCTCCTTCCTGGCGGCCGTGCGCCAGCGACAGCCTGGATGCGTCGTGCTCGACGTGCACATGCCGGGACGATCGGGCCTCGAGGTTTTGCAGGAACTGGGTCCCGGCTTCGGCCCTCCGGTGTTCATGATCTCCGGCCAGGGCGACATCCCGATGGCCGTCGAGGCGATCAAGCATGGCGCGCACGATTTTCTGGAAAAGCCGTTCGATGCCGAGACGGTGATCGCCCGCATTCGCGAGGCGCTGGCCGCCCGTGTGCAGCAGGCGGCGCGCCCGGCCGGGCAGGGGCTCGCGCCCTTCGCCGGCGAGGAGCAGCTGACGCCGCGCGAGCGCGAGGTGCTCGAGCGGATCGCCATGGGCGCATCCAACAAGGAGGCCGGTCGCCAGCTCGGGATCAGCCCGCGGACGATCGAGGTGCATCGTGCCCGCATCATGGAAAAGCTCGGCGCCCGCAACACCGCCGACCTCGTCCGCATCGTGTATTCGGACGCCCGCCGCGGCTGAGGCGGCGCGATGTTGCGCCACCCCGGCACGACGTGCGGGGTAATACCAATGGCGGACCGCATGCCGCCGCAGCTAACGTCGGCTCCAACGCGCGGAGGGTGTGCGGAGCGACCGCAGCCTGATCCTGCGCCGCTTCAGGCCGGACCCGGATAGCTGTCTTGACCATCCATGTGCTCGAGGATGATCCCGGGGTCAGCGACTCGCTGATTACCTTCCTGCGCGGCATGGGGCACGAGACACGGGCCTATCCGGATGCCGAAAGCTTCTTCAGCATCGAGCCGCCCGGTGCGCAAGACACCATCATCGTTGATCTGCACCTGCCCGGCATCAGTGGCGCCCGCGTGATCCGCTGGCTGCAGGGCCTGCGCGAGCCGCCGATGGTGATCGCCATCACCGGCCAGCCGCAGTCTGCCATCGAGCAGCAGTTGCGCGGCCTCGAGCGCGTCCGCATCCTGCGCAAGCCGCTCAACGCCAGCACCATTGCGTCGATCGTCTGATGGGGTGCCTCGGTGGTGCGTAGCACTGCTTACGGGCGAGCCCCGATGTCCTCTGCCGGCAGCTTCACTAGCTTTGTTGCTGGTCGGGAAGTCTCCCGACACGGGCCCGCGCCCGACCTCCCCCGGTTCCGGACAGGCCATCCCCCATGCTCGACTCCAACCTTGACCGCACCCCTCCCAAGCATGATGCGAACTGGACGCTGGGCATCGCCAGCGACGATGCCTTTCCGGCGCCCGCCGAAAGGGCCGCCCGGCATCTGGCGCTGGGCAGCCGCGAAACCATCGTCGACGAGGGCGACGAGACCCGCTCCGTCTACCTGCTGCTCGAGGGTGCGGTGATGCTCTCCAAGCTGCTGCCCGATGGGCGCCGCCAGATCGTCGAGCTGCTGGGTCCCGGCGATGTCTTCGGCTTCTCGACGACGGCCCGCTCCGACGTCAGCGCCGAGACGCTCCGGCCCGCCCGGCTGCTCGCCTATGATCGCAGGACGGTGGCCGCATCGGCGACCCTCCAGGCCCTGATCGCCGAGCGCATGAGCGCACAGCTCTGCGGCCTGCACGACCACGCCATGCTGCTCGGCCGCAAATCCGCGGTGGAGCGCGTCGCCACCTTCCTGATGCGGATGGTCCCGCGCCGCGGCGGCATGGGATGCGCCGGTCCCGGCACCACAGCCGACAAGGTCCTCGTCAAGGTCCCGCTCACCCGCCAGGAAATTGCCGACTATCTGGGCCTGACCCTGGAAACCGTCAGCCGGGCCTTCTCGCTGCTGAAGCGCCAGGGGCTGCTGGTCTATGGTCGCCACGACGAGGTGATGATCGCTGACGTCTGCCGGCTTTGCTGCACCACCGGATCGCATTGAAGCAGACGCGGGCGACACGCCAGTTCTGAACCGGTCCGGTCGATCCGGTCCGGTCGACAGGCTGGTCGCTGTCGGCCCTTTGCCGCAGCCCATCCGCTCTCGCCACACCTGTCCGCCAGGGTGCAGAAACCAGAGCACCCGACACGGCTCCCCCGAGACCGTGCCGGGCGCTCCGGCCCATGGCTGTGAAGCCACGGTAGGGTCGTGACACCGCCCGGTTTCCGGGCCGGCACGCGGTCATCACGTTGGGAGGAGTTTGACCGGACGACCGGGGCCGGTCATTGATCGAGGTCAACGCCGCCTGCCTGATGGACCAATGTCGTCCTTGCCGTCCTCGCGCCGCGACCGACTGTGGACCGCCGCCGCCCAGGTCGGCCTCATCGCGGTCGCCACCTGCGGCGGCGTGGCAGGCGCAGCCGCCGGTTTGCCCGCCGGCTGGATGATCGGCGCGATGCTGGTCACGGCGCTGCTCTCGGCTTTCGGCTCCGCGCCCGTGCTGGCGCCGCCGCTGCGCGATCTCGCCATGCTGCTGGCCGGCATGTCGATGGGGTCGGCCGTGACGCCGGAGACGCTCGACGCTTTCGCCACCTACCCGGCAAGCCTTGCGATCCTCTTGGTGGCGGTGGTGGCGATCCTCGCTGCCAGCACGGGAGCGCTCGTATGGGTTTCGGGCTGGTCGGCCCGGGACGCCTTCTTCGCCTCGGCACCCGGCGGGCTGTCCACGGTTCTGATGATCGCCGCCGAGGTCAAGGCCGACGTCGCCCGCATCGCGATCGTCCAGTTGTTTCGCCTGTTCATCCTGGTGGCGGTCCTGCCGATAGCGCTGTCGCTGCTCGACCATGCCGATCCCGGCGGCCCCGGCTTCGGCCCACCGCTGGGCGCCGGTGGCCTGGCGCTGCTGTTCGCTGCCAGCCTGGCGGTGTCGGTGCTGTTTGAGCGCTGGGGCATCGCCGGCGCCTTCATCCTCGGAGGGATGGCCGCCAGCGCGGCGCTGACCGGCCCGGGTCTCGTCCGCGGCAGTGTCCCTGCGGAGCTTGCTACGGTCGGCTTTGTGCTCATCGGCATCTTCATCGGCCAGCGTTTCCGCGGGCTCGACGGCATGGCCGTGTTGCGGACGCTGCCGGCAGCCATCGTCTGCCTGGTAGCATCGCTGGCCGTGGCATGGGGGTTCGCCGCGCTGGTGACGGCCATCGTCGGCCAGCCGCTCGGCGATACGGTCGTGGCCTTCGCGCCGGGTGCCATCGAGGCGATGACCGTGCTGGCCTTCACGCTCGGGCTCGACCCCGTCTATGTCGCGCTGCACCACCTGGCGCGCTTCGTCCTGGTGGCCATCCTCGTGCCGCTGGCGATGCGGCTGTTCCCGGGGCTGTCGCGGCCGCCGGCGGAGTGAGAGCTCAGGCCTTCACACCGATGCGGAACCCGCCCCAGTGGCAGCCGCGAACATGGATTGGCGCGGAGCTGTCCTTCATCAGGGCGAACTCGCCGCCGCCCATGTCGCGGCGATACGTCTGGACCAGAAACCGCTTCAGGTTGCGGCCTGCCGACAACCCGGTGCGGTCTGAAAAGATCCTCCGATTACTGCAATGGGCGCCATTCCAGGTCGGGTCCCCGGCGCGCTGCGGCTGGGAATAGATCTTGTTGTGGGTCGGCAGGTGGCCGTTGCGGTCCACCGCCGCGCAGAAGACGATCCGCGGGTCGGTGCCGAGGATCGGCTCCTGGATGGCCGGCAGCAGCCGGTCGGTCAGCCGCACGAAGCGGGTCATCACCTGTCCGGGGTTGCTGCCCGGCACTGGCTGGCAGCTGTCGTCGAACAGGTCGTTGATGCAGATGTCACCGTCGGCGACGGCCGCCTCAAACAGCGCCGAGATCCGCTTCGCCGCGTCCTGGCAGGACGCGATCAGCTGCCCGTCCCTGGCCTTGATCGTCGATTCGGCGATGTAGCCGACGAGGTCCTGCGTCGTCTGGACGAGCGAGCCGATGCGTTGGGTGGCCTCTGCAAAGCCCACCCGGGACCGGTCGACCCGGTTGTCCACCACTTCCAGCTGGTCGAGCACGTCGTTGCACACGCGGATGTTGTCAGCGATCGGGCCGGCAATTCCCTCAATGTCGGCAACCAGGACATGCACGGTGCGGCCAAACGCGTCAAAGGCTGCGAGCCGATCGGCGATCCGCGCGCTCTCGGTGCTGGCGGCAAGGGCCTCCGCCTCGTTGGCGCGGCTCTGGCTGTCGAGTTTCTCGATCGCCTTGCTCAGGGACGCCAGCTGGCGCGCGCTCTCGGCGGTCGCGGCCCGTGTCTGCTCGGCAAGGTCCTTGATGGCGTTGGCAATCACGGCGAAACCGCGACCGGCGACACCGCTGCGCGCCGCCTCGACCCCGGCATTGATCGCGATCAGCTGGATCTCCCGCGCGATCGCGTTGATGGCGTCGCTGGACCTGCTGACCTTCTGCACGGTTGCGGTGGCGTCGCCCAGAATGCTGGAGAAAAGGCTCGCGCCCGATGCCAGCGTTTCGATCCCGCGGCGCGCACCGTCGAGGCCGTCGCGGATCGAGGTCGTAGCCCCGGTGAGCCCCTCCCGCACAGCTGTGGCCGAGGCCTGCGCGGCCGTCGCGCTCGAAGAGATCGCCTCGTTGACCCGGATCAACTGCTCGGCGGCGACCGCCACGTCGTGGATGCTGTCCGTTGCCTCGAACACCTCCTCGACGGCACTGGTGATCGACCCTGCCACTTCGACAAGCTCGCCGAGCTTGTCGACAGCCCCTCGATGAAGGCCCGAGCCTTTGCGCTGTCGAGTGCCTCGCCCTGGGGTGGAGCGGCCTGCAGTGCTGCGCTGATGCAGGGCTCCGGCGTGATTCTGGCGCAACACCCTACGAATTCATGCTTAATGCGCCGTAAACTACGTCTATCGGGACGTGGTCGCGGTCGGTTAGACTACTTTGGCTTTGGATTCGGGAGTGGACAATGCAGATCGCCATCGCGGCACCGATCCTCGCTCTGGCGCTGGGATTAGCGGCTTGCAGTTCAGCCCCGGTCATCAGCACTCCGGTCCTGTCCTACCAGGGCGAGTTCCGGGGCCCGGTCGTGGCCCAGCGCGGAGTGCCTGTGTCTGCCCGCTACGAGGGCTATTGCGAGCATCCGCCGCGCCGCTGGGCCGGCGGATCGTATCGCGCCTACACACTTCGCCCCTGCGGGACCGAGCGACGCTACGCCACCGTCCGCGCCCTCTACTGATCCGGACGCTGCCGGACTGTCAGGGGCCTGTCGGCAGTGGAATGCGGGGACTGCCACTCGGCAGTGGCGTTGCGTCTGTCGCTGCGATGCTGGGACGAAGCTGCGGGATCCGCTCGGGCAGAGGTTCGGCCAGTGGCGGCTCCGACCGCACCGTGACTCTGGACGGGTGCAGGGACGAGGTCGAGTCGGGCGGGGGCGCCATGCGTGAGCGGCTGATCAGGTCGCGACCGCCCAGGTCGGGCGGCGGGATCATGCCGCTGCGGCCAGGCACCGGCAGCCACAGCCGGGCGGCGATGGCTGCAAGCTGCTCCGGCGGCATGCGGCCACACAGGCGCACGCGGATCGACGCCGGATCGGACTTCAACAGGACCGACAGCCGTGCCTCCGAGGTCGCGAAGCGGTCGAGCCACTGCCACGTATACACACAGGCCTCGCCGTTGCGCCTGCCGGTCGCAAGACCATACGTCCCGTAACCGTTGCTCCGCAGGGCACCGTCGATGGTCATTGCCATTCCGGGGAAGGCTTCGACGAGTTCGTGTTCGATGGCTGTGTCCGTGGGTGGTGCAAACAGGGTGGCACGCGGCGAGTCGAGGCCCGGGCGCGAGATCTGGATCATGTTCTCGCCAGCCTGGCTGGACTGTCCCGCCAGAACGATGCGCTGGGTCCGGATGTCGGGATCGTCGCGCTCGACGACCGACAGCACCTCGCCGGCCTCGGGCGGCAGTGCCGCCCAGGGCGCCGGCCGACGGGGTGGCACGATGATCCCGCTGGTGGTCTCCGGCAGGATCGTGCAGCCCACCAGGGCCACGGCGGCGAAAAGAGTCCAGACTGTGCGGTGCAGGATGGCCATGGCGAAGGTTCCGGGTTTCAGTTGCCGCGTTCCCGCCGCGACGCCATCGCGGCCATGGCCTGCTGGCTTTCGGGGGTCGAGAGGCTGCGGTCGAGAGCTTTGAAGATTGCTTCGGCCGCCTCGTGGCGACCGAGATGGTCGAGTGTCCAGCCGCGCAGTAGCGACAGGTCGCGGCTTTCCGGGAGCAACCCGGCGCGCTGGTCGAGCAGGGCGAGGGTGCGTCCCCACTGGCCGGCCCGGTAGGCCGCCGCGGCCTCCTCGCCCAGCAGCGCGCCGTCGATCTCGCGGCGCCGCTGCGGCGCGATGGTGCCGGTCCGGTCGGCAAGGTCGGGCCGGCCAGCGCGCAGGGCCGCAATCGAGCGCCCGTACGACGCCTCCTCGCGCAGCGTCGGCGAACCGCCCATGCCGGCCTCGAAGGCTGCGGCCGCTTCGGCCGGACGCTCGAGCCCGACCAGGCACCAGCCCTTCATGATGGCGTCGGACGGCTTGATGCCGCGGCTGCTGCGGGCATCGATATGCCGCAGGCAACCCCGATAGTCCCGTGCCGCGAGCGCCACCCCGGCCGGATCGCGCGCCACCGCCACCGCGGTATCGCCGAGCTTCACCGCGGTGAGGTCGGGAAATTCGGAGGCGTAGGCGGCCAGCAGGCGCTGCGCCTCAGCCTTGGCACCGAGGCGCGCCGTCGCCAGCACGTGCCCCAGCGCCAGCCCGCGCGACGACCGCCAGCCCAGCCCTGTCTCGAACCAGCGGCGCGCCGCTTCGGTCTGTCCGAAATCATATGCGTACCAGCCCAGTGTCTCCGCACCCGGCGCCGAGCGCCAGCGTGTGGTCGCCGCCGCATAGGCTGCAATTTCGCGGTCGTCGAGGCGCGGCCGGGGCTTTCCGGCAAAGCGCACCGAGCCGAGATCAACCGCCAGACGTCCAAGCGGCTCGGAGCGGTCGGCATTGTCACTGGCGATCGCCAGCGCCTCACCACGACGTCCCAGCGCCTCGAGCGCCAGCACAATGCCCTCGACGGTCTTCGGATCGGGGCGGCCGCTGCTGCGGGTCGCCGCCGCCTCGAACAGGACGAGCGAACGGGCGTGGTGGCCGGCAGCGCGGCACCACCATCCCGCCAGCGCCACCTCGTCCGCCGGTGCGGAGGAGCCGAGCCCCGAAAGCCAGGCTTCGATTGCCGCCGGATCCGGGGCGGCGGTGCCTGGCACGGCCAGTGCCTCGGCGACACCGCCGCGGGTGACCGGCGCCTCGACGCTGGCCGGCACGGCTGAGGGTTGACGCTGGCGCACCTTGGCGATCAGCGCTGCGGTGGCACGCCAGCCCAGGGTCGGCACCGCCGTGTCGACCACGGAGCGCCGGTCCTGCGGCTTCTGGCAGGTCTCGAGCAGGTCACCGAAGATCGCATGGGCGCGCCCTTCGTCGCCCTTGGCCCGCCACGCTGCGGCAATCGTCCAACTCCCCTCCAGGTCGTGGCAGCCGACGAGTTCGGGAATCTTTGCGGCCAAGGCCAGCACATCCTGCGGCCGGCCGGCTGCGGCCGCCTGCAGCATCGTGCGCCGTGCGCGGCGGTGCTGCAGCTTGGCGGCGAGGTCGTCCGACGGGCGGAAGCCCGGCTCGATCCGCCGCCGCGCCTGGATGGCGGCATCGACCGCCTCGATGTCGTCGCCGGCAAACAGAGCCCACAGCGGCGTCTCGTCGAAACTCTGTGGCGACGACAGGTCGGTCGGCGGCTCCCATTCGGGATAGAGCGTCCGCAGCCGCCGCATCTCGGCGTCCAGTCGTTCCGAATAGCCGTGTCGCGCGTACCAGCGCAGCGCCGTCTCGTCGACGCCTACGGCGGGCTCGGCCTGTGCGGTCAGGCTTCCGGCAACAAGGAACAGCAGGGTGATAAGGCGGGTTACAGGCATCGTGGGTGCTTCTGGGCTAGGGCGACCAGCGCCAGAAGGCGCAGCGTCGAGGGGTAATAGAGATCCATGGCGGCGCCGCGCAGGGCGGCCGGTAGCCGTGTGCCCTCCAGTGCGCACGCCACGACGGCCGACATCGCCGCGTAGCCGGGCTGCAGCAGCGGCTCGGCCACCTGCCCGGTGGCGACCGTGACGAGCCCCGGCGGAGCGTTGGGACCTGCCATGAACGGTGCCAGCACCTCGCGGTCGGCGACACCGCCCCAGACGAGGTAGAGCGGGATGCGCACGGCGTTGTAGCCGTAGACGGCCTCGAAGCCGCGGGCCGGCTTGGCGGTGCCATCCGCCAGCGACACCCATTCGCTCGGCAGGCGCCGCGGGCCGAAGCGGGCCGCACGCAGCACCGCGAGGCCGCCATCGTTGAGGCGGGACCAGTCATGCTCGCCGGCGACACTCGCCAGCCGCGGCAGGGCCGGATAGATCCAGTAGGACGGGTTGACGACGGGACCGTCGGGCCGGGCCTTGCGGTCGAAACCCACCAGAGCCGGCATCAGAACCCGGCCAAGGGCTGTCTCGGCGGTGAGCCGCCGCGCCACCATGCGGGCGATGCGGGCTGCGGCGTCGCGGTGCGTGGGATCACCCCAGCGCTCGAAGGCTTCCACCAGCGCCCAGGCGATCAGGATGTCGCCATCCGAGGCATTGTTGGGATCATCCTTTGGCACGCGCCGGGTCGGATCGTACCGCCACGTCGACAGGCCGTCATCGCGCCCGAGCGTCGTGCGCGTCCAGTCCCAGAGCAGCGTGAAACTATCCTTGTCATCGGCGAAGGCCGCCAGCAGCAGGCCGTAGCCCTGGCCCTCGCTGTGGCTGATGCCATGGTTGGCATTGTCGATCACCCGCCCGTCAGGCGCCACGAAGGCAGTCTTCCAGGCTCGCCACAGGGCGGGGTCAAGCAGCACCGCACGTTCCTGCTGTGCCTGGCCGCGCACGGGCGAGGGCGGGCCGAGCAGGCACAGGACGGCGGCCAGGGTGAAGAGCACGCGGATCATGGCATGCCTCCCGGTGCCGCTGTCTTGGGCTCTGTCGGTCCGGCTGCCGCCGGCCGACGCAGCGCCCCGACGGTGGCAAAGCCAAAACCGACGGCGGCCAGCAGCAGCAGCAGCGCATAGACCGGGGCATTCAGCGACAGCCAGGCCGCGATCAGCAACCGGAGGTTGACGAGGTCGAGCGGTTCGTCGCCGAGCAGCCATGCGGACTCGGCCGGCACGATCGTTGTCTTGGCGGAATCGAGCTCGAGCAGCACGGCGCGACCGGACAGGCCGTTCCAGGTTGCCGGCGCGGTCAGCAGGGCCGTGCCGTCGACCAGTGCCGAGGGGGTTGGGGCCGTCACCACGGTGGTGATTTGCCCGGTGCCGCTGGCAACGCTCTGGGCCATCACCAGGTCGGTCGATGATCCGACGGGCAGCGCCGCGACGGGCGTTGGCGACAGCCAGGCGACGATGCCGCCGGCAAAGGCCACGACCCGGGCGCGCAGGCTGGTCGTGTCGAGGCCCTGCTGGGCGCGCCAGCGCGACATCACATCGGCGGGGTTTGACGGGGCGGTGGCCGCCACCGTCGCCTTGCCGACGCTGCCGGTGACCAGTTCGCGGTCCACTTCCCGCGCCCGGGCGACCTGGGCAGCGGCCCTGGCGCGCGGGTTCCAGGCCGTCGCCACGGAGGCGGCCGGCACGCCGGCACTGGCCAGCAGGTTGCGCGACAGGTCCAGCGCTGTGCCCACCACGATGACCGGGGCGCTGCCCTGCGGCGCCCGCTCGGCAACCACCGGAATTGCGCCCGGCCGGCCCGTCTGCGCCATGCGGGCATGCAGCGTCGCCGCCGCCGCCAGTGTCGAGGCGTCCAGCCGCCCGAGCTGGAAGATCGGGGTACGCGGCGCCATCGCACCCGTATGGGGGGCAAAGCTGCGGCCGATGTCGGGGAAGCGGCCGATCCGCGCCATGGTGGGGAACTGCAGGGTCGAGCTGTCGAGCAGCGCGAAGCGCTCGGGCCCGGCAATCTGCGCCCGAGGATCGCAGACGGCGTCGGCCGGAGCCGGCAGGACGGCCGAGAGCGTGATGCGGTTCAGTCCCGGCCGGAACGCCGACAGCGGCAACGAGATCGCCCGCCGGCCGAGCAGGCCGCCGGTCCGCGCGCCCATCTGCACGGCCGCGGAGGGCTTGCCGTTCACCGTCACGGAGAGCTGCGCCGTCGGCAACAGGCCGGCCGCATAGCCGGCCGCGAGATCGAGCCTGACACTGGCATAGTCGGCCGCCAGCATGTCGGCCGGGAAAGCGACCGCGGCGCTGACCTCCCAGCGGCGACCATCGAAGGTCTGGCTGTCGACGCCGAGTTCGCCGAAGCGCCTGGTTTCGCCACCGGTGACCAGCGGCACCGCCGCAGGGGACGGCCGTGCCTCGCGCCGCAGCGCGGCGGACAGCGCCGCCACGGCGGTTTCCAGCACCTCGGGGGTGGCGGCTGCGAGCGTCACCACGGGGCGGCCCTCGCCGGCCTCGAGGCTGAACGGTGCGGACAGCCGCTGCGACGCCTCGCCGCTGACCAGCAGCACGTCCAGGCCTTCGCCGCCGCCCGGCACGGGATCGACATCGACCACCGGGTGGGCAGCGCCGGCGGCCTGGGCCAGCGCCGCGATGGCGGCCATCGCCGGGCCGGCCAGGCGCGGGGTCATCATGCCGGTGCGCAGCCGGATCGGCAGCCGCCCCTCGATGTCGAGCGGCAGTGCCGGCAGGTCGGCGAAGCCGGTGATGCGGGCCGGCGGCCCTTGCAGGCGCAGGCCGGTGGCGGCCGGCGACAGCCGCGTCCACAGCTCGTAGGTGGCATCGACCGAACAGTCGACGCGATGCCGCTGCCGTGCCGTCAGCACCAGCGTGTTCCAGCCGGCATGCAGCAGGCCCGGCGCCATCGGCAGGATCGTGGGCTGGTTCGTCCAGGCGCCGCCGATTGGCGTCTCGCCGCCCGGTTTGCCATTGACGCTCAGGGTGAGGCGCGAGGCCTCCGGCATCACCGACACGGCGGATTCGGCCAGGATCTCGAAGCGGGCCGGACGCAGCGCCTCTTCGGCGGTGAGGTAGACGGCCCAGCGTCGGACCGCGACCTCGCCCTCCAGGCGGGCGCCGTCGAGCGTCGGCGACAGGCGCCGCAGCACGCTGCCGGGCGTCTGGGCGACAGCCTGGGCCGGGATCAGCGCCGTGGCGGCGGCGAGCAGCAGGGATGCGAGGATACGGGTCACGGGGCGGCTCCGGGCGCAACGGCTTCCCGCCCGCGCAGGCGGCGCCAGGCGAAGGCGAGGCCGCGCAGGGTCTGGCGCAGGCTCCAGGACAGGATGCGCAGGGTGGTCATGGCGAGGCTGGGCCGCAGCGCGCTGCGGGCGCGGAAGCGGGTCAGTGCGCCGGCGTCGCCATACATCAGATCGGCCACCGCCACCGCCTGGGCGTAGCCGCTGGCCTCGAACGAGAAGCCATAGGCGATGCCCCGGCCGCCCTCGCCACCGCCCTTGCGGCGCAGCCGCACCGGCAGGACAACGGGCTCGCGGTTCCCGCATGGCAGCTCCAGCGTGCAGGCGGTGCCCACCGGCAGCGGGCCGGCTCCCGAGATCGACAACGCCCGCAGGCCGACGCCGCCGGTCGACGCATCGGTGATGACGACCGGCTGGCGCTCGCCGTTGATGACCAGCGTGGCGGAGCGTTCCACCGTCAGCCGCTGCGTGCGGCGCCGTTCGGTCCTCTCGGCGACGACGCCGAGCGCCAGGCCGGCGATCACCAGGTTGAGCAGCAGCCAGCCGCCGACCACCATCAGCAGGCCGTCGGCATCGACCTCCTGCGTCCAGCGCCAGAAGGCGACCAGCATGCCGCTCACCAGAAGGCCGAACAGGGCGAAATAGGGTGGCGCCAGCTCGGAGAGGCGCTCCTCGTCCAGCGTCTCGCCCTTCTGGGTGACCTTGAAGGTCGGCTTGCTTGGGCTCAGCACCGTGCCGACGATCGCCCGCACCAGGAACACCGACTGCACGTATTCGTAGAGTTCCGACACCCAGGGCCAGCGCACCTTGCCGTACAGATAATTCTGCATCAGCAGGTTTGCGCCCAGATAGGGTAGCGTATAGGCGGCGAAATCCTGCAGGCTTGCCTTGTAAATCTCGACCGAGAAGAAGACATAAAGCAGCGGCGCAACGAGGAAGATGAGCCGGCTCAGCGGGAACAGCCAGAACATGGCGCTGGACAGGTAGCAGATCTTCTGCGGCAGGCTGAGGCCGCGATGCGACAGCGGGTTCGACAGGATTAGGATCTGCAGCATGCCGGTGCACCAGCGCGAGCGCTGGCCGATGAACGACGCGAAGGTCTCGGGCTGCAGCCCGGCGATCATCGGCGTGTCGACATAGCGGCTGTTCCAGCCGCGTGCGTGCAGCGACAGCGCGGTCTCGGCGTCCTCGGTGACGGACTTTCCGGAGAAGCCGCTGGTCTCCTCCAGCGCCGTCCGCCGCAGCACAGCGGCCGAGCCGCAGAAGAAGGCGGCGTTCCAGCGGTCGAGGCCGCGCTGGATCAGGCCGTAGAACATGTCGTTTTCCGACGGCATGCGGCGGAACAGCGACAGGTTCTTCTCGATCGGGTCCGGGTTGAGGAAGAAGTGCGGCGTCTGCACCAGAAACAGCCGCGGATCCTCGCGGAAATGGCCGACTGTGGCGCGCAGGAAGTCGCGGGTCGGCGCATGGTCGGCGTCGAACACGGCGATGAGCTCACCCTTCGACACGTCGAGGCCGGCATTGAGGTTGCCGGCCTTGGCGGATGTGTTGAAGGCGCGGGCGTGGTAGCGCACGCCGAGATCGGCGCACAGCGCCTGCAGCTCGGCCCGCCGTGCCTGCGCGGCGGCAGCCGCGATCGGGTCGGCGGCGTTGCACTTCTGGTCGGTGCCTCCGTCATCCAGAAGGTAGACGGTGAGCTTGTCGGCGGGATAGTCGAGCTGCCGGCAGGCCGCCAGCGTCGCCGCCAGCAGCTCGCTGCCTTCGTTGTAGGATGGCACCAGCACGTCGACGCTGGGCAGATCCTCGTCCGACAGCGGCGCCGGCTTCGCCCGGTCGATCGGGTCGGACACGACAAAGAGGCTCAGCCCCAGCATCAGCACCGAGAACATCTCGGCGGCGAACAGGATGATGCCGGGAATGAAATCGACGAGATCGTTCGGCGACGGCAGGGTCTGGGTGGCGCGCCAGTACACGTAGCGTCCGACCAGCACCAGGCCGAGCGCGACGAAGACGTGCCGTGCCTCCGGACTCTGCCGCAGCCGCAGGAGCAGCATCATGACGCCAACGACGGCGATGCTGGTGGTTGTCTGCGCAACCGCGCCGACGGGTTGCGCCAGCAGCAGCGCGAAGAGTCCAAGCGAGCACCAGAAGATCAGTCGCTTCATCAACGGGGCGGCTCCGGTTGGCGTGTGATTGCCGATCAGCACCTGTCCGTTAAACCACCAAGCGATTAATGGGGTCGCTACAATTGATGTTTGCGCTGTCAGGTTTGATTCACGGTTATCCAATCGTAACCTGCCGAAAACACTGGATAATGGATCGTTTCCAGCCGCCCACGGTGGCTTGACAGCGCCGCCCGCCGGTCCCAACGCTGCGGCCGGGCTTAACCGGACGGGGTGGTTGCATGATGGGGCGGGGGATGCTGCGGACCATGGCGGGGGCGGCGCTGCTCGTCGCTGGGCTGGGCTGTGCCGGTGCGGCGCAGGCGGCCACGGACCTCACCGTCTGCAACGACACCGGCAGCAAGGTGTTCGTCGCCATCGTGCACTACCGGGAGGACACGAAGGTGTGGATCCTCTCCGCCTGGCACACGGCCGATCCGGGCCAGTGCCGCTCCGTCGGCCGCTATCGGACGGGCCTGACCTACTACTTTGCCGAGAAGGAGGGCCGTGCCCTGCACTGGCCCGCCAAGCCCCAGGTCGACCGCACCTATTGCGTGCCCAACGCCAAGGTCGAGCGCACGCTGGTGAGCGGCGCCACCTGCGCCACCGGCGAACGCGCCGTCGGCTTCCAGGGCTTCACGCCCAGGGCCGCCACGCACACGATCCGGCTGGGGAGCTAGGGCAGGGCGGTCGTCAGGAGCATCGTCGAGCCGGGCGCGGCACGCGCCCCGATGCCGACGGGCCGTGAACTGATGGCGCCAGCCCAGCGCCTAAACGTTTGAGCCCAGCACTTTCAGGCTGGCCGCGATTCCCTCACGCCAAGCGGGGCCGCGTCGGCGAGCGTCGGCGAGGGCGTCCCCCAGCGTATCGGGGTCAGCCTCGCGCAGCCTAGCGATGATGGATTGCGCCTGCATGAGGTCCTTGCCGCGCTTGACGCTGTCGGACTGTCGCCGCTGGGCGACGATGAGCTTGTGGACCGCATACCGGGCCGGCTGGGGCACGGTGACCCGCACGCCCGAGCCGTACAGCACGACGGCCGGGAGAGCACCCTCCACGAGGTATTCGAGGAAGGGCAGCGCCATGGCCGACGCCTTCAGTCCGGGAAGCGGAACGGGGCTGGGCTCGTCCCGCCTGCGAACAGGCGTCAGCAATTCGACGTCGAGACCGGCCTCGGACACGAAGCGACACGGATAAGTCAGCCTGTCCAGCGTGGGTGCACCGGCGAAGCTAGGGTCTGCAAGCCGGAGAATGGACAGAAGCGCGGCGCCGGTGCCGCTGGCTCCGTCCCCGCCGACGGCAAGGGCAACGTCGGTGCTGACCGAGGTGGTGGCGGCGACGAAGTCCGCATCCTGCGTCACCATCGCCGATGCCTCCAGCCAGCAGCCGAGCACACAGGGATAGATCTGGTAGGCGATGGTGCCGACGAGGACCATGCCGCGGTCGAACAGGGCGGCGCGGGACATGGCCTCCAGGACGCGACCGACGTCCTGCGACGGGCCTTGCACACCCGCGGCCTTGAGCATGGCGATGGTGTTGCGGCGCTCCCGGGCCAGCCTGGCTTCGCGTCTGATCGCCTCCGCCTGTTGGACGACCACAGGATCATCGGCATGGCCGAGATGTCTCTGGACCCGCTTGGCACCGTGGCGTTCGGTCGAATAAAGCCGCGCCGTGCCGTGAATCGTGCGGCGGCTGATCGACCCGGGGAGGGGGGCGCCGGGCCGCAATTTCTGTGAAAGATCAGCGTAGAGGGTCTGCACCGCGAGGGGCAAGCGGTTAGGCACGGCGCGCTCCGTAGATACAAGATCAGACTTCTGTATCTACCTAGCGCGATATCGCCGTAGAGACAACTTGCAAGACTTGTATCTACGGAACCGGTCAGGAAGACGAAGTCCCGGCCGCCTCACACGACGTGGCGAAGGAATTTCCGATTCGACGTCGATGAGATGCTGGTGCTGCCGGAGAGGATTGAACTCTCGACCTCTCCCTTACCAAGGGAGTGCTCTACCACTGAGCTACGGCAGCATAATCGGGTCCCGGTGCTCGAAAGCGGGGGGGGTCCGAAGCGGCGCGGACACTGCCACAAGGGGGTGGGGTGCGCAAGCCGCCGCGGCGGCCTTTCGGCGTCATGATCCGCGGGGTGTCACCAGCATGGCGTGCGGTGCATGGCGAAGCGTGCCGGCGTGTCAAAGGTTGTCTCCACGCCGCCGTCGCCGTAAAGCATCGATTGGCGCGGAGAGACCCATGCCGAAGGACGAGGATCGCGACGCGGAGCGCCGCCGGCGCCTGGCCGCGGCGCTGCGGGACAATCTGAAGCGCCGCAAGGCGCAGGACCGGGCACGCCGCGGCGCCGCTGAACCGGCGCCGGCCGGCCCGTCACATGCCGGGGCGGACGACGCCGGCAAGAGCTGATGCCGGCAGGCAAGAGCTGACGCCGGCAACGCCTGACGCCAGTGGCCTTGTCGGCTCTGGCGGCGGAACGACCCCGGCGCCCGGCGCCGGACGCAATCGCGGCGCGCTGCGCCAGACCCATTCCCGGTGCGGTGCGCCGGACACAGGCGGGAGCCAAGATGGATCGCATACGCATCGTGGGCGGCCGGCCGCTCGAGGGGACCATCCCGATCTCTGGCGCCAAGAACGCCGCCCTGCCGCTGATGATCGCCAGCCTGCTCACCCCCGAGACGGTGATCCTCGACAACGTCCCGCGCCTGTCGGACGTGCGGCTGCTGATGCGCATCCTCGGCAACCACGGCGTCGACGCCTCGATCGACGGCAAGCGCGCCGGCCAGTCGGCCGAATCGGGCGAGACCATCCGGCTCTGCGCGCGCACCATCGTCGACACCACCGCACCCTATGAGCTGGTGTCGCGCATGCGCGCCAGCTTCTGGGTGCTGGCGCCGCTGGTCGCCCGCATGGGCCAGGCGCGCGTCTCGCTGCCCGGCGGCTGCGCTATCGGCACCCGCCCGGTCGACCTGCTGCTGATGGCGCTGGAGCGGCTCGGCGCACGCATCGAGATCGATGCCGGCTATGCGGTGGCGACCGTGCCCGGCCGCCTGCGCGGTGCCGAGATCGCCTTCCCCAAGGTCACCGTCGGCGGCACCCACACGGCGCTGATGGCGGCGGTGCTCGCCGACGGCACCACCGTGATCGACAATGCCGCCTGCGAGCCCGAAGTGGTCGACCTGGCCGACTGCCTGGTCAAGATGGGCGCCCGCATCACCGGTGCCGGCACGCCGCGGATCGTCATCGACGGCGTCACCTCGCTCAGTGGCGCCGCCCACGCGGTGCTGCCCGACCGGATCGAGACCGGCACCTACGCCATGGCGGTGGCCATGACCGGCGGCAACGTGCTGCTGCAGGACACCCGCGCCGACCTGCTCCAGGCCGCGCTCGACGTGCTTGCCGCGACCGGAACCGAGGTGACGGCCGAGGCTGGTGGCCTGCGCGTGCGCCGCAACGGCGGCGGAATCCGCTCGGTCGACGTCACCACCCACCCGTTTCCGGGCTTTCCGACGGACCTGCAGGCCCAGTTCATGGCGCTGATGGCGCGGGCCGACGGCGTCTCGCAGATCCGCGAGACGATCTTCGAGAACCGCTTCATGCATGTGCAGGAGTTGGCGCGGCTCGGCGCGCGTATTCGCCTCGATGGCGATCTGGCGATCGTCGAGGGCATACCGGTGCTCAAGGGCGCGCCCGTGATGGCGACGGACCTGCGCGCCTCTGTGTCGCTCGTCATCGCCGCGCTCGCGGCCGAGGGCGAGACGGTCGTCCACCGGGTCTATCATCTCGACCGCGGCTTCGAGGCGCTTGAGAAGAAGCTCGAACGCTGCGGCGCCGAGATCGAGCGGCTCAGCGGCGAGCGCTGAGTCGACAGGGTTGCGCCGGGGACGGGCGCGCCAGAGCGGCGCGCCCGCCAGGCCTCAGTAGCCGACCGCGCCGCGCTTCTGGCCGAAGCCGGGGATGAAGCACGAGCACGACGTGCCATATGGCAGGCGGCGGGTGCCGCAATTGCCGCGCGCGGTAATGCAGATATTCGAGTACTGCTGCGGACGGCCATAACCATAGCTGGGGCGACCACCGCCGTAGTAGCTCGGCGGAGGGCCGCCGTAGTAGCCCGGCGGCGGGCCGCCGTAGTAGCCCGGCGGCGGACCGCCATAGCCCGGCGGTGGCCGATTGTAGTTCGGCCGCTGATAGGCGCCCGGTGGCGGGCGGTTATAGTTCGGCCGCTGATAGGCGTCCGGCGGCGGGCGGTTGTAGTTCGGCCGCTGATAGTTGCCCGGCGGACGGTTGTTGGGACGGCCATAGCCCGGGTTGCCAATGTAGCCGGGCTCGCCCGGTTGGGGAGCGCTGTCCGAGGCCGCGGATGCGGCGAGTGGGATCAGGGCGGCGGCACTGATCAGGGCGGCCAGGATGGGGACGATAGTCCGACGCATCAGGTGGATCCTCCAGATTGCGAGCGCATAACAGCCTCGAATTGTGGATTTCGCAAGGTCACGTCCGCGCGGTGAGGTCACGGTCCCGTCTGCCGGCCCACATCCGCAGGGGAACGGCAGGCGGTGGTCGAAGGTTCCCTGCTCATGCCCGGAGGCGTGAGTTGCACCCCGGACGAGGCCCGGCTACAGGGTCGGACGAACCGGGAGTCACCCATGGACAGACTGAAGCTGGTCGCGCTCAACGACGAGGATCTCGCCGTCCTCTCCGCGCACCTGCAGGACGCCGTCCTCAAGGTCGGCGACATGACCTATCTGGCCCGCGAGAAGCGGTTTGCGCTGGTCGTGAACCGGTTCGACTGGGCAGGAGCGGCCGGTGGACTGCGCCGCCGCCGGCGCACCGGGGTGCATTTCGACCGCGTTCTGAAGGTGCAGGCCAACCGGTTGCGCACGACGGTGCCCGACGCTGTGGTCAATCTTCTGGCGGTGATCTTCACCCCTGCCGACGCGCCGTCCGGGCATGTAACCCTGGTGTTTTCGGGCGGCGCCGCGCTGCGCCTCGAGGTCGAGTGCCTGGAGGCCCAGATGAGCGATCTCGGCCCGGTCTGGGAGACCCAGAGCACGCCGGTCCACGACCCGGACGGCGAGCCCGCCACCACGGCGGAGGGCTGAGATGGTCATGCGCCTCGATGCGCGCGATCCCGGCTTCGAGGCCACCTTCGCCGCATTGCTTGCCACCAAGCGGGAGGTCTCCGAAGACGTCGACGCGGTCGTCCGCGACATCATCGCGTCGGTCGTGGCCGGCGGCGACGCGGCCCTGATCGCGGCGACGCGCCGCTTCGATCGGCTCGACCTCGATGCCGCGCAACTGGCGGTCACCGAGGATGAGGTCGACGCCGCCCACGCCCGCTGCGATCCCGCTGCGGTTGCGGCTCTGCGCCTCGCCCGCGACCGGATCGAGGCCTACCACGCCCGCCAGCTGCCAGCCGACGGCCGCCATGTGGACGGGCTGGGTGTCGAGCTCGGCCATCGCTGGACCGCCATCGGCGCCGTCGGCCTTTATGTCCCCGGCGGCACGGCGAGCTACCCCTCGTCGGTGCTGATGAACGCCGTGCCGGCCCGGGTCGCCGGCGTGCCCCGCATCGTCATGGTGGTGCCGTCGCCCGACGGCGTGCTCAACCCGCTGGTGCTGGCGGCGGCGCGCATCGCCGGCGTGTCCGAGATCTACCGGGTCGGCGGCGCCCAGGCGATCGCCGCGCTGGCCTATGGCACGGCCACCATCCGGCCGGTCGACAAGATCGTCGGCCCCGGCAATGCCTATGTGGCCGCGGCCAAGCGGCGTGTCTTCGGCCAGGTCGGAATCGACATGATCGCCGGCCCCTCCGAGGTGGTGGTGATGGCCGATGCGACCGCGAATCCAGACTGGATTGCCGCGGACCTGTTGGCCCAGGCCGAGCACGACACGGCGGCCCAGTCGATCCTCATCACCGACGATGCCGGCCTCGCCGACGCCGTCTGCGCCGCCGTCGAGGGTCGCCTCGCGACCTTGCCGCGGGCCGAGATCGCGCGCGCCAGCTGGCACGACTTCGGCGCGGTCATCCTCGTCGGCAGCCTCGCGGCGGCCGTGCCGCTCGTCGATCGCCTTGCGCCGGAGCATCTGGAGATCGAGGCTGCGGATGCGGACGCGCTGTCTGACAGCGTCCGCAACGCGGGTGCAATTTTCCTGGGAAGCCACACGCCCGAGGCCATCGGCGACTATGTCGGCGGCCCCAACCACGTGCTGCCCACGGCCCGGTCGGCGCGCTTCTCGTCGGGCCTCGGTGTTCTGGATTTCATGAAGCGCACCAGCATCCTCAAATGCGGCCCCGAGGCGCTGCGCGCCTTGGGACCGGCGGCGATTGCGCTCGGCCGGGCAGAGGGCCTCGAGGGCCATGCCCGCTCCGTTGCGGTCCGGCTCAACCTGGGATAGGGGCAGCGATGGGCAACACGCCTGCAGACCCGGCGCGACGGCTCGTCGCGGTGACGCTCGACGAGATCTCGATCGGGCGTGGCATGCCCGAGCAGGAACACGAGCGTGCGGTCGCCATCTACGACCTCATTGAATCCAACAGCTTCGCGCTTCCAAGCCATGCGGGCGGCCCCTACCGGCTGCACCTCGCGATGGTGTCGAACAAGCTGGCGATGGATGTCCGCGACGCAAAGGGCGACAGCATCATTGTCCACATCCTGTCGCTGGCGCCGTTCCGCAGCGTCGTCCGCGACTATTTTCTCGTCTGCGAGAGCTATTACGCAGCGATCCGCACGGCCAGCGCCGCCCAGATCGAGGCCATCGACATGGGGCGTCGCGGCCTCCACAACGAGGCTGCGGAGCTGCTCGTGCAGCGCCTCGAGGGCAAGATCCAGGTTGATTTCGACACGGCCAGACGCCTGTTCACGCTGATCACGGCGCTGCACTGGAAAGGCTGAGCATGGAGCCTGGCGGAGGCGGCGGACGGCGCGTCGGGGCGGTCCTCTTCGCCTGCGCATTCAATGCCGTGCGCTCGCCCATGGCGGAGGCGCTGGCGCGGCACTATTTCGGGCGCTCCATCTATGTCCAGTCGGCCGGCGTGCGGAAGGGTGATCCCGATCCGTTCGTCACCGCGGTCCTCGACGAGATCGGCATCGACGGCAGCCGCCACAAGCCGCGCACCCTCGACGAACTCAAGGACTGGGAGGGGCTGAACTTCGATCTGATCGTCAGCCTCAGCCCCGAGGCGCACCACCGTGCACTGGAACTGACGCGCACCAGCGCGATCGAGGCCGAGTACTGGCCGACGGCGGACCCAACGCTGGTGCAGGGTTCGCGCGAACAGATGCTGGACGCCTACCGGGCGGTGCGTGACACGCTGCTCAAGCGCATCAAGCAGCGGCTGGCCCGCACCGGCTGAAGCGTCATCTTGCCAAGTGGACGCCGGTTGGAAGACAAAGGTGATGTGAAAACAAAGAGCTAGAGACCCGCCGCACGGGCCAGCGTCGCGGCTGTCAGGCCCGCGACCAGCGCCAGTAATTCGTTGCGCCGCACCAGCATCGCGGCAAATCCGGCCCCGATCGCCAGCATCGCAACCGGGCCGCCGCGCACCGCCATGGGCAGGACCGTGGCGATCACGATGGAGCCGGGCAGCGCCGCCAGACCGCGCCGCACGAAGGGGGTGATCGGCACATGGCCCATCATCCACACCCCGAGGATGCGGCACAGATAGGTCGCCGCCGTCATCGCCAGGATGGCCGCCATCGTGCCCGGGTCGACGCCGAGGAGATCGTCAGTTCGCATCGCCAGTCTCCGGCAGCAGGGCGCCGGCGAGCGCGCCCGCCATCGCGCCAGCCATGATGAACGCGTAGCCGGGCAGCAGCGCCCAGACCGTCAGTGCGACCGCGCCGGCTATGCCCCAGATCACGGCATCGCGACGGCCTTTCCACAGCGGCACGATCATGGCCGCAAAGAAGATCGGCATCACCAGGTCAATCCCGAACTGCTCGGGGCGGGTGATGAATCCGCCGGCGAGCCGTCCCGGAATGGTGCCCACCACCCAGAACACCCACAGGGTCGCGCCGGCACCAATCAGCACTCCGGCATCACGCCCGCCGGAGGCACGATAGCGTTCGCCCAGCACCCAGTTGGCGTCGGTGAGCAGGAACAGGCTGGGCCACAGCACCGGGCCGGGCAGCCCGCCGATCCAGGGCTGTAGCGATGCACCCTGCAGGATCAGGCGGGCATTGATCGTGAATGTCAGGAGCGCAACGCCGAGGATGGAGGTGAGGGACCAGCTGCCGGTCCACAGCTCGAGGCCGACGAGCTGCGCCGCCCCCGCGTAGACGAGCCCGCTCATCAGCACCGTTTCGGTCAGGCTCATACCCTTCTGGGCCGCGGCCGTGCCGAATGCCGATGCGAAGAACACGATCCCGGGCAAGATCGGCATGATCATGCGCGCGCCCAGCAGCACGCCGGCGCGCGTCAGCGGGGGCGCCGGCGGGGACGCTCTCAAGCCGGCCCCGTTTCCTCGCGGCGACGCCGGACCCGCCAGCCGGTTCTGAGCCCGAAGGCGACCTCGATCGCCGTCAACCTGTCTTCGAGTGCACGCAGCAGCCCATCACCAAACCAGTGAAGGACGTCCACGCGAGACTGGGCCGCCGGATATCCGGACAAAGCCATGCCGATCACCGCAACGCGCCCAGACAGGTTGGCCGCAACACTGACGACAACAAGGTCGACCAGTACTCATTGAACTGAATCATCTGTCCCCTGCCGATTTGCCTTCAGCTACGCGCTGGCAATCCACGTGGAGGATTATCCGCTGACCTGCTGCTCCGCCCTGCGGCGCCTCAGCAGTACGCCCGCCAAGACGACGAGCGCCGCTCCCCCGGCTGCCGCAACGAGGTGCCAGGACACGGCGGCGGGGCCGATCCAAGCCACCACCCATGGATCCTTGGCGATCATCTCACCCCCGATCCAGCCAAGCAGCGCCGCGCCGGCCCAGACGAAGATCGGGTAGCGGGAGATCAGGCCCATGATCAGTGTCGATCCGAAAATGATCAGCGGGATCGAGATGACGAGGCCGAAAATGAACAGCGGCACGTTGCCATCCGCAACCGCGGCGATTGCAACGACATTGTCGAGGCTCATGACGGCGTCGGCGATCGCGATGGTTCGTACAGCCTGCCAAAGCGTCTCGCTCTCGCTGACGTGGCTCGTTTCCTCATCCTCTCCCATAGCCAGCTTGATGGCGATCCAGAACAACAGCACGCCGCCGATGGCGCCAAGAAGCGGAATGGCGAGCAACCAGCTGATCACGATCGCGAAGATGATCCGCAGCCCGATCGCGACGCTGGCACCCAGGAAAATGCCGATCCGTCGCTGGTGGGCTGGCAACGAGCGACACGCGAGGGCGATGACCACGGCGTTGTCACCGGACAGGAGAAGGTCGATCCAGATGATCTGGAGGACCTGGACCAGCGTCTGCGACGTGAATTCCATGACAGCTCCGGTGCCCATGCGCGGCAGCGCATAAAAAAGCAGAGTGTGTATGTAGGACGTTCGCGTTGGTTATGCGAGTGCGTCGGCGATGGCTTTTCCACAGTCCGTTGTGCCGCTCCGTCCGCCCAGATCGGCCGTGCGCAGGACCGGGGCCGCCAGCACGGTCTCGATGGCGGCGACGATGCCGCGTGCCGCCTCCTCTTCGCCGAGATGCTCCAGCATCATCGCTGCCGACCAGATCTGGCCGACCGGATTGGCGATGCCCTTGCCGGCGATGTCGGGCGCCGAGCCGTGCACGGGCTCGAACAGTGATGGTGCGGTCCGCTCAGGATTGATGTTGCCCGACGGGGCGATGGCGATTGTCCCGGTGCAGGCCGGACCAAGGTCGGAGAGAATGTCGCCGAACAGGTTC
>JBEIIL010000019.1:0-39192 GCA_040380755.1 Methylobacteriaceae bacterium
CGAGGCGGGACGGCGGTTCATCGATGCACCCGTCTCGGGCGGCGTCACGGGCGCCGCGGGCGGGACCCTGACCATCATGGCGGCGGCGCCGCGGGCGGTGTTCGAGGAGACACGGCCGGTGCTGGCGGCGCTCGGCGACAAACTGTTCCATGTCGGCGAGATCTGGGGCCAGGGGGCCACGGTGAAGACCGTCAACCAGCTGCTGTGCGGGGTGCACATCGCCGCGGCGGCGGAGGCTCTGGCACTGGCGCAGAAGGCCGGCATCGCCGGCGGCGTGGCGCTCGAGATCCTGGGCGGTTCGGCGGCGTCCAGCTGGATGCTGAAGGATCGCGGGCCGCGCATGCTCGAAGAGGAGCCGGCCGTGACCAGCGCGGTCGACATCTTCGTCAAGGATCTGGGCATCGTGCTCGATGCCGGTCGCTCGGCCAAGGTGCCGACGCCATTGGCTGCGCTCGCCCACCAGCTTTTCCTGTCGGCGTCCGGGCAGGGCCTCGGCGCGCAGGATGACAGCCAGGTCATCGCCGTCTACCGGCAGCTTGCCGGTCTTGATCCGCAGGATTGACGGTTTGCGTCAGGGCGGCGGGGCAGTCGAGCCGCGGACGACGAGGCGGGGCTCCAGCGCCACCCGTTGCACCGGGCCGTCGCGCCGCTCGATGCGCGCGATGAGGAGTTCCGCTGCCAGGCGCCCCATCTCGTCCTGACGGTTGTGGACGGTGGTCAGCGCCGGGTACCACTGCGCCGCCTCCGAGACGTCGTCGCAGCCCACGATGGAAAAGTCGTGACCCGCCTCGCGGCCCCGATGGCGCAGGCCCAGCATGGCGCCGAACGCCGTCAGGTCGTTGAAGCACAGGGCCCCGGTCGGAGGCTCGGCCAAGTCGAGCAGCGCCTGGACGCCGCGCAGGCCTGTCTCGCGCGTGCCGTAGCCATCATAGAGCAATGCCGGGTCGAAGCTCATGCCGTGCCGAGCCAGGGCGTTGCGGTAGCCCTGGTGGCGGTAGCGACCGGTCGAGATCGCCGCCGTGCCACCCAGCATGGCAATGCGGCGGTGGCCGAGACTGACAAGGTGGTCGAACGCGATCTCAATGCCGCGGACGTCGTCGGATCCGACGAAATCGCAGGCCAGACCCTCAACCTCGCGCGACACCTGCACGACCGGAATGCCGGCACTGACCAGCTGGCCGATATCAGCCACGGTGGCGCCGCCGGCCGCGCACAGGATCATGCCGTCTGGGCGGTATTCCTTCAGGGTGAGCAACACCCGTTCCTGCCGCTCGCGGCTTTCGCCCCAGGTGCCGAGCAGGACAGTGCGTCGGGCCCGGGCAACGGCATCCTCGACCGCGACCAGAAGCTCGGCGAAGTACGGGTTGGTGATGTCGTGGAACCCGACGCCGATCATGTTGGTGCGGGCGGTGCGCAGACTCGCCGCGCTGCGATTGTAGATATAACCCAGTTCGCGCGCGAGGCTTTGCACCCGCAGCTTGGTAGTGTCCGCAACAACGGGGCTGTCGCGCAGGGCCAGTGAGACCGTTGCGGTTGAAACGTCGAGCTTTTCGGCGATGACCTGGAGCGTGATCCGCCCTCGCCCGCCGGGGCCCGGCACCTCCTCGAGCGTCATTGCTTTTGGCTTCCCGTCGCGCAAGAACGTCCGCATGATACCGGACGCCCCGTCGTTCCCCATCCGGGAGACTGCGGAGGACCAGAAGAGACGGGGAGAGCAGCGCGTGTCAACGGCCCAAAACGAGCGGATCGGCTTCATCGGCGTCGGGCTGATGGGTCACGGGATGGCAAAGAACATCGTCGAGAAGGGCTATCCGCTGACGGTCATGGGTCACCGCAACCGTGCGCCGGTCGAGGATCTGGTGGGCCGCGGCGCCCGTGAGGCGACATCGGCGCGGGATGTGGCCCAGGCGTCCACCATCATTTTTCTGTGTGTGACCGGATCGGCCGAGGTCGAGGCGCTGGTGCGCGGTCCGGGCGGGCTGAAGGAGGGCCTCAGCGCCGGCTCGCTGGTGGTCGATTGCTCGACATCCGATCCGGTCTCCACCATGGCTCTGGCCGCCGAGATCGAGGGGATCGGCGTAACGCTCGTCGACGCGCCGCTGTCGCGCACCCCCAAGGAGGCCTGGGAGGGCACGCTTGACACCATGGTGGGCGCTTCGGACGCAGTCTTCGCTCGACTGAAACCAGTCCTCGACACCTGGGCGGGCCGCGTCATCCACATCGGCGGCACCGGCGATGGGCACCGCATGAAGCTGCTCAACAATTTCATCGCAATGGGGTACGCGGCGCTCTATTCCGAGGCTCTGTCGCTGGCCCGCCAGGTCGGGATCACGCCGGAGCGCTTCGACAGCGTGGTGCGAGGCGGGCGCATGGACTGCGGCTTCTACCAGACCTTCATGCGCTGGACGCTGGAGGGGGATCGCGACGCCCACAAGTTCACGATCCGCAACGCGTTCAAGGACATGCGCTACCTCGAGTCGATGGCGGATGCTGCCGGCATCGCCAACCCGGTCGGCAATGCGGTGAAGAACAGCTATGGGTACGCGGTGGCGGCCGGGAAGGCCGATCATTACGTACCGATGCTGGCCTCGGCGGTGGCCCGGCAGAACGGCCTCGACGACGGCCGAAGCTGACCTCACAACCGACGGCCGTTTGATCCTCGTCAAGGAAGCGGGGCCGGCTGGTGCGCGAGGATGAAGGATGAGCACATCCCTCGTCCCCCTCGTCCTCGCCGAGCGCGCGGTCCCGCGCTACACCAGCTACCCGACGGCGCCGCATTTCTCCGCCGTCGTCGGAGCCCCTGAGGCCACAGCGTGGCTGTCCGCACTCGACTGCGACGCCAGCGTTTCGCTCTACATCCATGTCCCGTATTGCCGGGATATCTGTGCCTATTGCGGCTGCCACACCAAGGCGACCCGCAAGGCAAAGCCCTTGGACGACTATTCGGACACGCTGCTGGCAGAGATCGACCTGCTCGCCGGCAAAACGGCGGTGCGCCGCGTCACGCATCTGCACTGGGGCGGCGGCACGCCGAGCCTGCTCGGGTGCGAGCGCATCACGCGTCTGGTTGAGCGGCTTCGGGCGAGGTTCGACCTGTCGGGCCTCATCGAACACGCTATCGAGCTTGATCCCCGCACTGTCGACCGGCCGCTGGTGGATGCGCTGGCGGCCGCAGGCGTCAACCGCGCCAGCCTTGGCGTGCAGGATCTCAACCTGCACGTGCAGAAAGCGATTGGCCGGGTTCAACCGCTCGCCGTGGTCGCGGCCTGCGTGGCGATGCTGCGCGAGGCGGGGATCGCCGCCGTCAACCTGGATCTGATGTACGGGCTGCCGGGACAGACGCTCGAGGATGTGCGCACTACGGCGGCGCAGGCGGCGGCGCTGGCGCCGTCACGGCTGGCGATCTTCGGCTATGCGCATGTGCCGTGGTTCAAGACGCACCAGCGGCTGATCGATGCCGCCAGCCTGCCGGGGGCAGCGGAGCGGCTGGCCCAGGCCGAAGCGTCCGCCGCCGTCCTCGTCGATCACGGCTATGTGGCGGTCGGGCTCGATCACTTCGCCCGTCCTGACGACCCGCTGGCGCTGGCGCTCGCCGAGGGGTCGCTCGGCCGCAACTTCCAAGGCTACACCACGGACGTGGCCGATGCACTGCTCGGCCTCGGGGTCTCGTCCATCGGCCGGTTGCCGCAGGGCTTCGTGCAGAATGCGTCCGATACTGGCGCCTGGCGTCGCGCGATCGAGGCCGGCACCCTGCCGGTGGTCCGTGGCGTGGCCTTCACCGCCGATGACCGGCTGCGGGCGGACGTGATCGAACGGCTGATGTGCGACTTCGCGGTCGATTTCGGCACAATGGCCCTCGCGCAAGCCGGACGGTCCGACGCGCTGGATGATGCCTTCGCATCCCTTGCCGGGCTTCAAGGCGACGGGATGGTGGTGCTGAGCGGCCGGCATGTGGCGATGACGGAGGCCGGCCGGCCGTTCGTGCGGCTCGCCGCGGCGGCGTTCGACGCCTATCTGGACACGGGCGGGGCCAGACACTCGGTCGCCGTCTGAGGCGGTCCGGCCGTTCGGCCGGCGCTCATGTGCCGGGAGTGCGCTTGCGCTCGTGGTTCAGGAGGAACAGGCCCGACACCGTCACCAGCGCGGCGCCGACGACGGTCCAGCGGTCCGGCAGGTCGCCAAAGACGAACCAGCCGAGCACGACCATCCAGAGCATCTGCGTGTACATGAAGGGTGACAGCACCCCGGCCGGCGCGCGCTGGTGGGCGAGCGTCAGCAGGTAGTGGCCGAAGCCGGCGAAGAGGCCCATGCCGCCCATGGCTGCCCAGACCCATGGGGATGGCGGGGTGGTCCAGAACCAGGGCAGCAGCGGTGTCAGCAGGATGACGCCAGCGACGCTGGAGTAGAAGGTCGTGGTCTGGGCCGTATCCCAGGAGGCGAGCAGCCGGGTGGAGATGTTGTAGGCGGCATAGAAGAAGGCGCCGCCCAGCGACACCAGCGCGGCCCAGTGCAGCGTGCCGGTGCCGGGCCGCAGCACCACCAGGACCCCGACGAAGCCGAGGATGATGGCGGCGAGCCGCCGGCTGCCAACGCGCTCGCCGAGGATCGGCGCGGCAAACAGCACGACAAGAAACGGCATGGCGAAGGAGATCGCCGTGGTCTCGGCCAGCTGCAGATAGCGCAACGCGATGAAATTGGCCGCCGTCGAGCCGAGCAGGAAGAGGGAGCGCAACGCCTGAAGCCCCGGCCGGCGGGTGCGAACGACCTGGACGCGGACCCAGGGCCGCAGCGCCACCGACACCAGCACCATCGCGGAGAGATAGCGCGCCCACACCGTCTGGACGGTCGGGATCTCGCGGTTCAGCCATTTCGCGGTGGCGTCGAGGCAGGAAAAGCACAGGAAGGCGCCGCAGATCAGCAGGATGCCGATCAACCGTTCGCGGCGCGGGTCTGTCGCTGTGGTCTCGCCGTCCGGCGTCCGCATCGGCTGGCGGGGCTCCGTTCCTGATCCCCGCACCCTAGACGAAAGCGCACCGCGCCGCGTCTCGGCACGGGCGGGGCACGGTTGCGCGGGCCGGGCACGTCACCTCAGCGCCGCGGCAGGCCGAGGCCGCGGTTGACGAAGGCCAACGTGTAGGCGCGCTTGATATCCGGCCCGGCGCGCAGCACGCCCGCGCGCACCATGCGGGCGTGGAAGCTGGCCATGCGGGCGTCCGTCATGGCGCCGATGCCGGCGGTCTCGGCGTCGCCCGACAGCACGATCCCATCGGCCTTCATGCGCGCCACCGCGTAGGCGATCATCGCGTCCGTCACGTCCGGATTGGCGGCGCGGATGGCGGCGTTGCCGGCGGCATTGTCGCCGAACAGATAGGTCGACCAGCCGAGGATCGAGGCTTCGACGAAGCGCTGAACCAGATCCGGCTTGCCGGCGACGAGGTCGCGCCGCGCCTCGATGGTGGTGGCGTAGCTGTCGAAGCCGTAGTCGGCGAGCAGGAAGACGTTGGGGCGGAACCCGCCCTGCGTCTCGATGATCAGCGGTTCGGCCGTGACATAACCCTGCTGCGCCGAGTTCGGGTCGGCGAGGAAGGGCGCCGCCGAGAACGCATAGGGCTTGACCTGCTCGTCGCGGAACCCGTGCTCGGCCTTCAGCCACTGGAAGGTCGAGGCGACGGTCTGGCGCGACAGGAACAGGGTGGCGCGGCGCAGGTCCTCGAACCGGTCGAAACCGCGGCCGGGATGGCTGAGCAGGATCTGCGGCTCCTTCTGGAACAGGGCTGCTACCACGACCGTCGGAATGTCCTGCTCGAGCGCCGCAAAGGCCTGGATCAGGTTGCCTCCCATGTAGAAATCGAGCTTCCCAGCCGCCAGCAGCATGCGGTTGTTGGACTGCGGACCGCCGGGCACGATGCGGACCTCGAGGCCGTGCCGCGCATAGGTGCCGTCGGCGAGCGCCTGATAGAAGCCGCCGTGCTCGGCCTGGGGCGTCCAGTTTGTGCCGAACGTCACCGCATCGGCCGCGGCGGCAGGCCGTGGTGCAAGAACTGCAGCGGCGGCGGCACCAGCGGCACCGGCGAGGACCATGCGGCGGTCGGGAGCGGAGCGGTTGGGCAGCGATGACATCGACATGGCCTCCATATAGGTCTTCCGCCGGGCCTCGTCATCGGGCCCCGCAGCGGGCAAGATCGGCGTATCGCCGCACCTGGGAGACGCCATGAGCCTTCCCCGTTACTGGACCGAACTGCAGCGCCATCACCTGGAGAGCGGCGCGCTGGCGCAGGCGGTTGCCGTGCTGCCGGTTGCGGCGGTCGAACAGCACGGCCCGCACCTGCCGCTGGGCGTCGACGTGCAGATCATGGAGCACGCGCTCGCGGCCGTGCTGAAGGTCCTGTCCGAGACCGTCCCCGCCGTGCTGCTGCCTATCCAGGCGGTCGGCGTGTCGCCGGAGCACGGCGCCCTTGCGGGAACGCTGACCCTGCCCGCCATCCTGGCGGCGCAGGCCTGGACGGCGATTGCCGAAGGCGTTGCCGCGGCAGGCTGCCACCGGCTGGTGCTGTTGTCGTCCCACGGCGGCAACATGGCGACGCTGGAGATTGTCGCGCAGGATCTGCGCGCGAGGCTCGGGCTGGTCTGCGTGAGCACATCGTTCGCGCGTTTCGGCCTGCCGCCGGGCCTGACCGAAGCCGGGCACGACTGGCACGGCGGCTTCGCCGAGACGGCCGTGATGTTGGCGGCGCGACCGGATCTGGTTGTGATGCCGCAGGTCCGCAACTTCGTGTCGCGGGGTGAAGCGATGGAGCGCGACTTCGCGCGGCTGAGAGCCAGCCGGCCGGCTGGCTTTGCCTGGATGGCGCAGGATCTCCACCCCGACGGCGCGATCGGCGACGCGTCCCGCGCCACAGCCGCGCTTGGCGATGCGATCGTTGCGCACCAGGCGGCTGCCGTCGCCGAGCTTCTCGCCGACGTCGCCCGGTTCACCCTGTAGCGGCGTCCGCCCTG
The DNA here is from genome assembly GCA_040380755.1 of Methylobacteriaceae bacterium. Taxonomy (GTDB): domain Bacteria; phylum Pseudomonadota; class Alphaproteobacteria; order Rhizobiales; family Beijerinckiaceae; genus Alsobacter. The sequence continues at coordinate 6,997 of JBEIIL010000019.1, forward strand.
GAGGCGATCGGGTCCAGGCGCTTTTCGAAGCGCAGCGCGTCCTGCCCATCCTCGTAGTAGGACGGCACGAGGCCGAAGCGGCGGTAGCGGCGGCGCTCGTAGAGGCGGATGGCGGCGGTGTTGTCGGCCCGCACCTCCAGCCGCATCGCGGTCGCGCCACGATCCGCTGCGGCCTGCTCGGCCGCATCCAGCAGCCGTGCGCCAAGGCCGGTGCCTGACGCCTCCGGCACGAGGGCGATCGAGTACAGCCGCGCCAGCGCCGAGCCGCTGCGCAGCGCGACCAGCGCATAGCCGAGGATGACGCCGTCGCGCTCGACCACCATCAGCACGTTGCGGCGATGGCCGACATGATGGCGCATCGCCCGGCGCGACAGGCGGTCGCCCGGAAAAACGGCATTTTCGATGGTCTCGAGCGCGTCGAGATCGTCCGGCGCGGCGGGGCGGATGACGGGCGACACAGGACCTCCTGCGAAGATGCGGCGGGACCTTAGGCAAGCCGTTCCGGGGCGCAAGCGCCCAAAGTGCTGCAACCGCTTGATTGGCGGGGCTGTCCGGGGTTTCGTGGGCCGACCCGCCAGGAGACCCTCGCCATGACCGACAGCTACCCCCGCGACATGACCGGCTACGGCCGCACCCCGCCGCATCCGCTCTGGCCGGGCGATGCGCGGATCTGCGTGCAGTTCGTGATCAATTACGAGGAGGGTGGTGAGAACAACATCCTGCACGGCGACGCAGCGTCCGAGGCGTTCCTGTCGGAGATCGTCGGCGCGGCGGCATGGCCGGGGCAGCGGCACTGGAACATGGAGTCGATCTACGAGTACGGCGCCCGGGCCGGCTTCTGGCGGCTGTGGCGGCTGTTCACCCGTCGCAACCTCCCGGTGACGGTCTATGGCGTCGCCACGGCCCTTGAGCGCGGCCGCGAACAGGTCGCCGCCATGCTGGAGGCCGACTGGGAGATCGCCTCGCACGGGCTGAAGTGGATCGAGCACAAGGACATGGCGCAGGAGGAGGAGCGCCGGCAGATCGATGCGGCGATCCGCCTGCACACGCAGGTCACCGGCGCGCGGCCGACAGGCTGGTATACCGGCCGGTGCTCGATGAACACGCAGCGGCTCATCGCCGACGAGGGGGGCTTCCTCTATTCGTCCGACAGTTATGCGGACGAGCTGCCGTACTGGATCCCGGCAGCACACGGGCCGCATCTGGTGATCCCGTACACGCTCGATGCCAACGACATGCGGTTTGCGACGCCGCAGGGCTTCAACACCGGCGAGCAGTTCCTGGCCTATCTGAAGGACAGTTTCGACCTGCTCTATCGCGAGGGCAGCGAAGGCGCACCGAAGATGATGAATGTCGGCCTGCATTGCCGGCTCGTCGGTCGGCCAGGCCGGGCCGCGGCGCTCGAGCGTTTCCTGGATTACGTTCAGTCCCACGACCAGGTCTGGGTGGCGCGCCGGATCGACGTGGCGCGGCACTGGCACGCGGAGCATCCGGCAGCCTGAGTCGTCCTCCGGTGCGCCCGCATTCGCGGATCACGACGCTCAATGCAACTTGAGACGCGGGCGGACGACCTGGTTGACATGGCCGACAAGGATCAGCGCCACGCCCTTGAGCCACCCGTGGATGCCGATGAGATGCATGCGGTACAGCGAAAGGTAGACCATGCGGGCGAGCCGTCCTTCCACGGCCATGCGCCCGCCCACGAGGTTGCCCATGAGGCTGCCGACCGTTGAGAACCGGCTCAGCGAGACCAGCGAGCCGTGGTCCCGGTAGACGAACGACCCCAGGGGCTTCCCGGCAATCAGGTGGAGGATGTTGCAATAGGCCGTCCAGGCCATCTGGTGCGCGGCCTGGGCCCTCGGGGGCACCGGTCGCTCGCTGCCGTCGAGCTTGAAGAAGCAACAATCGCCGATCGCCAGAACGCGGTCGTCCCGCGTGGTCTGGAGGGTCGGCCGCACCACCAACTGGTTGTTCCGGGTCGTTTCCAGGCCGCCGATCTCGCACAGGACATCAGGGCCGCGCACCCCGGCCGCCCAGACCTTGAGGTCCGCCGCGATGAACTCGCCCGCTTTGGTCGCCATGCCCGTCGGCGTCGCCTCGGTGATGGTGGTGTTGACCAGGACGCGCACGCCGAGGGCCTCCAGCTCCGCGTGAGCGGCCTTGCCCAGGTGCTCGGGCAGGGCTGGGAGGATGCGAGGACCGGCCTCCACCAGCGTCACGCGCAAGCGGGTCTCATCGAACACCTCAAGCCCATAGTGCCGAAGCGCGGACGCCGCGTTGTAGAGTTCGGCTGCAAGCTCGACCCCGGTGGCGCCGCCGCCCACGATCGCGATGTTGACAAAAGACTCTGCGTCGGCGGCGCCGGTCATTGTCCGGGACACACGCAGGCACTGGTTCAGGAGTTTCTGGCGGAACCGGTCAGCTTGTTCGCGATCCTCCAGGAAGAGGCAGTGCTCCCGTACCCCCGGCGTGCCGAAATCGTTGGAGACTGCGCCGATCGCAAGCACCAGGTAGTCATAGCGGATCCGGTGGCGGCCAATAACTTCTGACCCATCCTCGTCGAGAATCGGAGCGACAACGACCTGTCGTGCCTCGCGGTCGATGCCCTCGAGGCTTCCAAGGAAGTAGCGATATGACCAGCGATGGCCGTGGCTTCGATAGCCGACTTCGTCGAGATTGGCGTCCAGCGATCCGGCAGCAACCTCGTGCAGCAGAGGCTTCCAGATGTGGGTCCTGTTCCGCTCGATCAGGATCACGTCATAGGCGACACGACCCAGCTTCGCCCCAAGCCGGCGAACAAGCTCGAGCCCGCCGGCGCCGCCGCCCACAACCACGATCTGCGTTTTCATGTCATGAAGCCCCGGTGATCAAGGGGTGACTACGTGCCGCATCCATGGGTGGATTTACGGCCGTGGCGACTATCGCGAAGGCCGAGCCGCTGGCCGTCCCCGGTGGCATGCCTTTGGTAACACCCTGTGCGCCAGCGCACATCAGCCAACTGGCGGCTCGGCCATTGTGGGGCTGTGTTCGACAGGAGCTGCCACCATGCGTGCGCTGATCGTCGTCCTTGTGTCGTGCCTCGGGGTCGGTGCCGTTCCGGCGCTTGGACAGGACGGAAAAGAGGCCCTGCTCGGGGCCTGGACCGTCACCGAAGCGGTGGTTGCCCCCTGGTCCGGCGATGCCGGGGAGGGCTCGGCCCGCCAGGCGTCACGCCTGCTCAACAGCGTCGTGGTGTTCGGCCCACGGGTTATCACCGCGCGGGATCCGCAGCTGACCTGCGGCGGCGTGCGCTACGAGGCGACGCGCCTGCCGCCGGATTCGCTGTTCCAGAGTGCCCTGCCGGACTTCGCCCGCGACGCTACCCTGCGCAGCCTCGGCCTGCCCGAGGGCGAGGTCGCGGGTGTCGATGTCGGCTGCTCGACCGGTCTTTACTCGTACCACTTCAAGGACCCGCTGACGGTCCTGCTGGGCTACAACAACCGGATCTACGTGCTGCGGCGCAAGTCGACCCGCAGCGCCTCGCGCTGAGCCCTGCAGAGGCTCCTGCGGTTTCTTGCGGGCTGATCACTCCGCTTTCCACGGGAAGGTCCAGGTCTCGGTCAGGGCGCGGTTTCCGGCCTTGAGGAAGGCGCGGAGATCGGCCGACTGGCCCTTGTCGAGCTGGATATCGATCCCGGCGCGGAAGCCCTCGGTCTTCGGGTTGGGAACGAGGAATGTCCGGGTGATCCGGCCGGCCGAGGTGGAGGGCACGATCTGCACCTTCTCGGGATCGGACAGGAAATAGGCGAGGTCGCCGCCGGCGAAATCGATGATGAAGCGGCGGGATCCCGGTGCCGCGGGCTCGGCCGAGCCAAGGGCGCGCGGCTGGGTCTGCCAGGTGTTGTAGGCGGCGCCGCCCGGATGCAGCTTGTAGTCGTCCGACGTCGTGGTGATGCGGTAGCCCCAGCTCGGCGACTGGCCGGGTTCGGGCGCGACCTTGGGGGTCCAGTAGGCGACGATATTGTCGTTGGTCTCGTCGGAGGTCGGGATCTCGACAAGCGCGATCGAACCTTCGCCCCATTGGCCGCGCGGCTCGACCCAGTAGCTCGGCCGCAGCTCGTAGCTGAGATCGATGTCCTGATAGTGCTCGTAGGCGCGGTCGCGCTGCATCAACCCGAAGCCGCGGGGGTTGTTGTCGAGGAACATCGAGGTGCTGGTCTCGCGCGGGTTGCGCAAGGGGCGCCACAGCCACTCGCCGGCACCGGTATGGATCATCAGACCGTCCGAGTCATGCAGCTCGGGCCGGAAGTCCTCGACGATGCGCCGGTCGTTCTCGCCGATGAAGAACATCGAGGTGAGCGGGGCGATCCCGATCCGCGGGATCGGCCTGCGGGGAAACAGCGTCATGGTCACGTCCAGCACCGTCTCGGTGGCTGGGTAGATGTGGAACTGGTAAGCGCCCGCCACCGAAGGGCCATCGAGCAGGGCATAGATCACGGCACGCCCGGCCTCCGGCTCGGGCTGCTCGATCCAGAACTCCCGGAAAACCGGAAACTCCTCGGTCTCGCGCGCACCGACGCCGATGGCGAGCCCGCGCGCGGACAGGCCATAACGCTGGCGGCGGCCGAGAAACCGGAAGTAGCTCGCGCCCAGGAACGAGATCAGCTCGTCATGCACCTTCGGGTCGTTCAGCGGCGCGTGCAGGCGGAAGCCGGCAAAGCCGAGATTGACCGGCAGCGCGCGCTCGAATTTGTTGCGTCCGTAATCGAACAGCGACGCGGAGTAGGGCACCGGGGCGGCGATGCCGTCGCGGATGACGTTGACCACGACCGGGCGGGTGAAGAGGAACCCCGGATGGAACATGTGCATCCGGAACGGCCCGCCGGCGCCCGCCAGCAGGGCCTTGTCGGGGCGGAAGCGGATGTCGCGATAGGCATCGTAGTCGAGCTTCGCCAGGACATCGGGGAGAGGCGTCGGGTTCGCCTCGTAGGGCGCGCTTGCCAGATCCCGGGCGCGGCGGAGCACGTCCTCGAAGCCGAAGCGGGCCGGACTCGCTGGTGCTGCCTGGGTCTGCGCCGCGGCAGGTGCGGCAAGAAGGGCGGCGGCAAGCGCACCAAGGCTTTCGACGAAGGAGCGGCGGGAGAGGTCCATGCGGGTCTCTGGGCAGGCGGATGGGGACTGATTCGCAGTGTTTGCCGGCGCTGTCCCCCGGCCCGTCCAGACGAGCGCAGGACGGCACCGGAAGGCTGCCGGATTTTCGTCACTTCACGTCTGCTTATCAGAGGCTTAAGGACCCTGTTAGTGAATTTCTCGACAGCTGCTCCCGCGCCGCAAAAAACCGCTTGAACGGCCGGGCATTTGAACCTAATTAACTCCTGCCCAATTTCGCACGTGCCTGTGGTTGCGTGCTGGTTGGTGGGCATCCGGACAAGAGGCCGGACAGCCGCCCGGGACATGGATCGGGACCAACGGGGTGGGAACCCTGGTGGCGATGATCCCGGCAGCAATGCCGCGTTCCGAACCCTGACCAGCAGCCGGAGGCGAAACCGGCGAACCCTGCTCTCCCCAGGGGACGCGACTTAAAGCAACGACGGAGCGGGCTTTTTCGTCTCTCCCGGCCCTCCAAAGGTCGGGTTACCGAAGAGGCTTGTCCATCTTGCCAGGCGTGCGGTTCGGGGCTATCCCCAAGCCAATCCAAGGCAGCTTCATCGGGTGACCTCACCCGGCATCGGCGTTTCCAACGCGCTGTGCCGTGGGACCGTCGCTCGTGGCTCAACCTTCCGGGCGGCGATGCCGTCCTTACCTTGGGGAGATCGTGCCATGACAGCACGCATCCGCGAGTTCCTTCGCACGCGTGGCGAAGACGGACCCTGCATGGTGCTCGACCTCGACGTCGTGCGCGACAATTACCAGGCCTTCGCGAAGGCTCTCCCCGACACGCGCGTGTTCTACGCCGTGAAGGCGAACCCGTCGCCGGAGGTGCTGCAGCTGCTCGCCGCGCTGGGGTCCTGCTTCGACACGGCGTCCGTGGCCGAGATCGAGATGGCGCTGGCCGCCGGCGCGACCGCGGACCGGATCTCGTTCGGCAACACGATCAAGAAGGAACGCGACGTGGCGCGGGCCTTCGCGCTCGGCGTGCGGCTCTATGCGGTCGACTGCAAGGCCGAGGTCGAGAAGATCGCCCGAGCCGCGCCCGGCGCGAAGGTGTTCTGCCGCATTCTGTGCGACGGCGCCGGTGCCGAATGGCCGCTATCGCGCAAGTTCGGCTGCGTGCCGGAGATGGCGCCGGACGTGCTCGAGCACGCCCACCGTAATGGCCTGGAGGCGCATGGCGTGTCCTTCCATGTCGGGTCGCAGCAGCGCAACACCGAGGCTTGGGACCAGGCGCTCGCGTCGGCCTCGGCGATCTTCCGCGAGTGCGCGGAGCGCGGCCTGGCGCTGTCGATGGTCAATCTCGGCGGTGGCTTCCCGACCCGCTACCTGAAGCCGGTTCCCGGCGTCGAGAGCTATGGCGAGTCGATCTTCCGCGCGCTGTGCAAGCATTTCGGCAACCGCCTGCCGGAGACCATCATCGAGCCGGGTCGCGGCATGGTCGGCAATGCCGGCCTGATCGAGTCCGAGGTCGTGCTGATCTCCAAGAAGGCCGAGGATGACGACGTGCGCTGGGTCTATCTCGACATCGGCAAGTTCGGCGGTCTCGCCGAGACGATGGACGAGTCGATTCGTTACCCGATCCGCACGCCGCGGGACGGGGCGGACCTGGTTCCGTGCGTGCTCGCCGGCCCGACCTGTGACTCGGCCGACGTGATGTACGAGAAGGAGCCATACTGGCTGCCCGTGAGTCTCGAGATCGGCGACAAGGTGTTGATCGAGGGGGCCGGCGCCTACACCACCACCTATTCGGCGGTGGCGTTCAACGGCTTCCCGCCGCTGCGATCCTACGTGATCTGAAGCGACTGCATCGCCCTACCGGGTGATGCTCCTGGTGGGTCTTGCGGGCATGACCCGCAGGCTCTGGCGCGCACGTCCCCGCGCCTGCGTCCCGGGTCCGCTCCGGCTGGTTCACCCGGCCCGGGCCCGGCTTCCCCGAAACCCTCCCGGATTTCGAACCGCCGCGGCCACCGGCCCGGCGGGGAAGGAGCACGACCATGACGACGATCCTGATCCGTTCCGAGACCGTTGCGGACGCTGACGCCCGCGAAGACCTGCTCGAGTCGGCCTTCGGTCCGGCACGCTTCGAGAAGACCTGCGAGCGGCTGCGCGAAGGGCGCCTGCCGGCGATCGCGCTCGTCGCCGAGCACGACGGCCGCATCGTCGGCAGCGTCCGCCTGTGGGCCGTGGCTGCCGGGCCGGGGAGGCCCGCGCTGGCGCTCGGGCCGCTGGCTGTCGACGCCGGCGTGCGGTGCATGGGCATCGGGGGTCGGCTCGTCCGTGCCGCGCTGAACCAAGCGGCCGCGAGCGGCCACGGCGCCGTGCTGCTGGTCGGCGATGCGCCGTACTATGCGCGGTTCGGATTCTCGGCCGCCCCGACCGAGGCGCTGTGGATGCCGGGTCCGGTCGAGCGTGAGCGCTTCCTCGCCGTCGAACTGCGGGCGGGGGCGCTCTCCGGCGCGCGCGGGCTGGTGAGCCCGACCGGGCCGGTCGCGCCCAAGCCGGACCTCGCGACCCTTGTGGCGGCCGCGATGGCCGCCGCCAATGATGACAGGCGGGGCGTGCGGCAGGCGGCCTGACGTCTGGGCGGCCCGGGGCGGTATGGGGCCGTCCCGGGCAGGATTGCTCCGGTGCCGGATTGCTCCGGTGCCGGATTGCTCCGGTGCCGGCTGGCCTCAGCCGACCGGACGCTCGTCGGCGATGACCTTGCCGTCATTGGGCAGGGAGCCGGGCGCCACCAGCTCGATCCGGCCCTTCAGCTTGGTGACGGTCTGCAGCGTCTCGGCGAGCGCTGCGACTCCGGTGTCCGAACAGTCGGAGGTCTCGGCGCGCAGCGTCATCACGTCCTGCTCGTCCGCCCGGGTGATGACGAGGCGCAGGCGGGCAACGTCCGTGTGGCGGCGCGCGACTTCGGCGATCTGCTCGGGGCGAACGAACATGCCCTTGACCTTCGCGGTCTGGTCGGCACGACCGAGCCAGCCACGAATGCGAAGGTTCGTCCGCCCGCACGGCGAGGTGCCGGGCATGATGGCCGACAGGTCGCCGACCGCGAGGCGGATGACCGGGTGGTGCGGGTCCAGCGACGTCACGACGATCTCGCCGACCTCACCCTCGGGGACGGGATCGCCGGTGCCGGGGCGAACGATCTCGACGATCATGTCCTCGATGAGGACGAGCCCCTCGCGCGCCGGCGTCTCATAGGCGATGATGCCGACATCGGCGGTGCCATAGGCCTGGTAGGCCACGACACCGCGGCCGGCGAGGTGATCGCGCAGCGAGGCCGGGAAGGCGGCACCGGAGACGAGCGCCTTGCGCAGGCTCGACGCGTCGCGACCGGCCTCCTGCGCCTTGTCGAGCAGGATCTTCAGGAAGTCCGGCGTTCCTGTGTAGGCGACGGGCCGGAACTGCTCGATCAGCTCGAGCTGCTGCTCGGTGTTGCCGGGGCCGGCCGGGATGACCGGGCAGCCCAGCGCGCGGGCGCCGGAATCGAACATGAACCCGCCTGGGGTCAGGTGGTAGCTGAGCGTGTTAAGGACGACGTCGCCCGGGCGGAAACCGGCGGCAAACAGGGCGCGCGCGGCGCGCCACGGATCGGGGCCAGTGCCCTCCGGCTCGAAAATCGGCCCTGGCGACGTGAACAGCCGGCCGAAATTACCGATGGGCTCGGCGAGGAAGCCGCCGAAGGGCGGCTCGGCGCGGTGCAGGGCGGGCAGGTCGCTCTTGCGCAGCACCGGCAGGGCGGCGAGGGCCGCCCGCGTCGTGACGGATGCCGGGTCGACCGGGCCCAGATGCCGGGCCCAGCCGGGCGCGCGCAGTGCTGCGGTGAGCAGGGCAGGCAGCTGCGCGAGCAGGTCCGCCTCGCGGACTGCGGGGTCACGCGTTTCGCGTGTGTCGTGATGGTCAATCACCGGATGCTCCCTCGTACGGCATGGCGATGGGGTCTTGAAAGCGGCCCTGCATCATGTGGGTGGTTGTCGGCGCGCCGGTGACAGCGGCGGTCAGGCCAGCCAGCGCTTGCGGCGCTTGTAGCTCTTGACGTCGCGGAATGATTTCCGGTCGCCGCCGCTGACGCCGAGGTAGAACTCCTTGACGTCCTCGTTCTCGCGCAGCGCCTTGGCCTCGCCATCCATCACCACGCGGCCGGTCTCGAGGATGTACCCATAGGTGGCGTAGCGCAGCGCGATATTGGTGTTCTGCTCGGCCAGCAGAAAGCTGACGCCTTCCTTGGTGTTGAGCGAGCGGACGATCTCGAAAATCTCCTCGACGACCTGCGGGGCGAGACCCATGGAGGGCTCGTCGAGCAGGACCATCTTGGGCTTCGACATCATGGCGCGGCCGATGGCGCACATCTGCTGCTCGCCGCCCGAGGTATAGCCGGCGATCGAGCCGCGGCGCTGCCGCAGGCGCGGGAAATAGTCGTAGATCGCTTCGAGGTCGCGCTTGATCGCGGCGCCGCCGTCGCGCCGGGTGAAGGCGCCGGTCAGGAGATTTTCCTCGATCGACAGGTGCGCGAAGCAGTGCCGGCCCTCCATCACCTGGATGCAGCCGCGGCGCACCAGCTCGCTTGGCGTCATGCGGTCGATGCGGGTGCCCTCGAACTCGATCGTCCCCTTGGTGACCTCGCCGCGCTCGGCGCGCAGCAGGTTGGAGATCGCCTTCAGCGTCGTGGTCTTGCCGGCGCCATTGGCACCGAGGATGGCGACGATGCCACCGCGCGGCACGGTCAGCGACACGCCCTTCAGCACCAGGATGACGTGGTCGTACACGACCTCGATGTTGTTGATGCCGAGGATCGTTTCGGCCGGAGCCGGTGCTGCGGCGGCGGACATGCGCATCTCCCAGAGGGGGCCGGAGCCCGTCAGGTGGCCGGCCTAGGACCGGCGGTCGAGCCCTCCCCCGCCGGGGCGGGGGAGGGGGTGTCGGGACCGTACGGTCAGGAGGCCTTGTCGCAGGCTTCCGCCCGCTTCGGCCAACCGGTGTTCGACTTGGCATAGTCGGCGGCGGCAGACTCGAGCAGCGGCCGGACCCTGTCCTTCATCGGGGCGAACCATTCGGACCCCTTGGTCCACTTGGTGCCGTCCCACTGGGCCACGTAGACATTGTTGTGGCCGTTATGGTCGTCGCAGGCGAGGCGCACGGGGGCGGCGAAGCCTTCCATGCCCAACTCCTTGAGCCGGTCGGCGGTGATGTTCAGCGCCTCGAAGCCGCGGCGCACGTCCTCGCCATTCACCGCCTTCTTGCCGGTGATCTGCTGCGCCGTGCGGATGGCCTCGGCGATGAGCATCGAGTTGTAGACGCCGCGGTTGTAGAGGTTCTCGCCGATCTTCTCCTTCGGGGCGGTGCTCTTGCCCTTGTCGGCGACGTGCTTGACAATGTCCTGGATGACCGGGAAGTTGGCGCCCGAGGCGTGGAAGTTCAGGGATTTGTAGCCCTTCGCGCCCTCGCCGCCAGCGCGTGCGTCGTCGTCACCGCCGGCCCACCAGACGCCGACCAGCTTGTCGAGCGGGAAGTTGTTCTTCACCGCTTCCTTGACGGCCGTCGGGTTCATCGCGCCCCAGCCCTGGTTGTAGATCCAGTCGGTGCGATCACGCCGGATGGCGAGCCAGACCGAGCCCTGGTTCTGCATGTCCTGGGCCGCCACGGGGTAGAGCTTCAGCTCGAAGCCGTATTCCTTGGCGAGGGTCTCGAGCAGGGCGATCGGCTCCTTGCCGAACGGTGCGTCGAGATGGATCAGGCCGATCTTCTTGCCCTTCAGCTTGTCGTAGCCGCCTTCCTTGTCGGCGACGTGCTTGATGAAGGCCGAGGCGCCGTCCCAGTAGGTGACCGGCGGGTTGAAGATCCACGGGAAGACATTGCCGACGGCCGATGCCGACAGGCCATAGGCCATCGACAGAACGGGGATCTTGTCGACCGAGGCCTTGGGGATGACCTGCAGGGTGATGCCCGTCGAGTAGGGGTTGATCACCACGGGGTTCTTGCCCTTGACGGACTCGTAGCACTCGACGCCCTTCTTGGTGTCGTAGCCGGTCTCGCACTCCTCGATCAGCAGCTTGACGCCGCCGATGCCGCCGTCGCGCTCGTTGAGCATGCGCAGATAGTCGCCCATGCCGTCGGCGATCGGGATGCCCGAGCCGGCAAACGGGCCGGTCCGGTAGCTCAGCAGCGGGATGTAGATCTGGTCCTGCGCGGCGGCCGGCAGCGTGCCCAGCGAGGCGACGCCCGCAGCCGCCACCAGGGCCGCTATGGTCAGGTTGCGCATCGACATTCTCGTCCTCCCTTTTTTGCCCGGCCGCGGACCTCCGCCGCCGGGTCGTCCTCCGGTTGATCCGGAACCGCCGCGGCCCCTAGTAGGGGAAGGGCCACAGGCGAAGCTTCTGCTTCCCGATCTGCCACAGCCTGGCGAGGCCATGCGGCTCGGCGATCAGGAAGACGATAATCAAGGTTCCCACCGTCAGGAAGGTGAGGTGCTCGGCCGTGGCGCCCGACAGCGGGATCCCCATGGCGGGCAGACCGAACTTCAGGACGGTCGGCAGCATCGAGATGAAGGCGGCGCCGAAGAACGAGCCGATCAGGCTGCCGAGCCCGCCGATGATGACCATGAACAGGATCGTGAAGCTCTGGTTGATGTTGAACGCGTCGTTGGCCTCGCCGCCGCCGTACCATAGGAACATCATGCAGGCCCCGGCGACGCCGGCATAGAAGGACGACACCGCGAAGGCCAGAAGCTTGGTCTGCAGCAGCTTGATGCCCATCAGCTCGGCGGCGATGTCCATGTCGCGCACCGCCATCCAGGAGCGGCCGATGCGGCCATGCACGAGGTTCGAGGCGAACCAGGTCAGCACAACGACCAGCGTCAGCAGGACCCAGTAACGGGTCTCGACGGTGGCGTTGGCGCCGGTGATGGGGGTGCCGAACAAAGTGCGTTGCGGCACTTCGATCGCGCCAGACGCGTTGTAGTTGTAGAGCCACGGGATGCGGACGAAGCACCACTGCAGGAAGAACTGCGCGGCGAGCGTCGCGACCGCCAGGTAGAACCCCTTGATGCGCAGGCTCGGCAGGCCGAACAGCACGCCGATCGCCGCCGAGACGAGGCCGGACGCGACGATCCAGACGATGATGTTCACGCCCGGAAAGATGGTGGTGAGCTTGTAGCACGCGTAGGCGCCCACCCCCATGAAGGCGCCGGTGCCCAGCGAGATCAGCCCGGTGTAGCCGGTGAGGATGTTGAGCCCGATCGCCGCCAGCGAGAACACCAGCATGGGGATCATCACGCTCGACAGCATGAAGTCGCCGCCGAACAGCGGGATCAGCACAAAGGCCGTGAAGAGGATGAAGCCAAGCCCGATCCTGTCCTGCAGGATCGGGAAGATCGCCATGTCGGCGGCGTAGGTGGTCTTGTACTGGCCGGCTTCGCGGTAGAACACGGGTGCCGCTCCTCAGATCCGCTCGATGATCTTCTCGCCGAACAGGCCCTGCGGCCGGAACAGCAGGAAAAGCAGCGCAATGAAATAGGCGAGCCAGCTCTCGATGCCGCCGCCCACCAGCGGCCCCCAATAGAACTCGCCCAGCTTCTCGCCGATGCCGATGATCAGGCCGCCGATGATGGCACCCGGCACCGAGGTGAATCCGCCGAGGATCAGCACCGGCAAAGCCTTGAGGGCGATGGTGGAGAGCGCAAACGACACGTCGGAGCGTGCGCCCCACATGATGCCGGTGACGAGGGCGACGATGCCGGCCGTGAACCAGACGATGACCCAGATCTGGTTGAGCGAGATGCCGACGGAGAGCGCCGCCTTGTGGCTGTCGGCCACGGCCCGCAGCGCGCGGCCGATGCGGGTCTTCTGGAAGAAAAACGCCAGCGCGGCGATCATCAGCGCGGCAATCATCGCCGCGGCGATGTCGATCCTCTGCAGCGAGACGAAGCCGCCGAGGATCTTGAACTCGATGGCGCCCTTGGGGAGGTAGAGCTGCTCGGCGATCATCTGTTTGGGATTGCCGCCGAAGATCAGCTCGCCGAAGCCGATGAGGAAATAGGTGATGCCGAACGTGGCCATGAACAGGATGATGTCGGGCTGGTTGACCAGCGGCCGCAGCACCAGCCGTTCGACGGCGACAGCCAGCAGGAACATCACGCCGACGGCGAGGATCAGCGCCAGGTAGGCCGGCACGCCCATCTCGTAGAAGCCGACCAGCGTCAGCGCGGCGAACACCACCATGATGCCCTGGGCGAAGTTGAACACGCCCGAGGCCTTGAAGATCAGCACGAAGCCCAGCGCGATCAGGGCGTAGAGCACGCCGGAGACCAGCCCTTCCCAGACCGTCTGGACGAGCAGGTCGGGCGCCTCGACCATCTGGCGGAACGGATCGACCATCACCTTGTCGAGCACGTCGCCCTTGGCGACGACGCCCGAAAGGCTGGCGGCGACGAGCAGCAGGGTCGCGACCAGCAGGCCGACAAGCGTCCAGCCCGCGGCGGAGAGGCGCAGCGGCGGCGGGGCGGCGGTGGCGTCAGTGGCGCTCATGCGCGGTCCTCAATGGGGCACGCCCAGATAGGCGTCGATGACCTTCTGGTCGGTCTTCACCTCGGTCGGCGTGCCGTCGGCGATCTTGCGGCCGTATTCGAGCACGACGACCCGGTCCGACAGGTCCATGACGACGCCCATGTCGTGCTCGATGAGCGCGATGGTGGTGCCGTACTGGTTGTTCACGTCGATGATGAAGCGGGACATGTCCTCCTTTTCCTCGAGGTTCATGCCCGCCATGGGCTCGTCGAGGAGGAGAAGTTCGGGCTCCATGGCCAGCGCGCGTCCGAGCTCGACGCGCTTCTGCAGTCCATAGGGTAGCTTGCCGACCGGGATCTTGCGGATTGCCTGGATCTCGAGGAAATCGATGATCTCCTCGACGACCTTGCGGTGGGCGATCTCCTCCGTCATCGCCGGGCCGTGACGGAACAGCTGCCAGAAGAACGCGCCGCGCATCTTGAGGGTGCGGCCCGCCATGATGTTATCCAGCGTCGTCATGCCCTTGAACAAAGCGACGTTCTGGAAGGTGCGGGCGATGCCCTGCGACGCCGCCACATAGGGCCGCATGCGCTGGCGCGTCTCGCCCTTGAAGGTGATGCGGCCCTGCTGCGGGTGGTAGAAGCCGTTGATGACGTTGAGCATCGACGTCTTGCCGGCGCCGTTGGGACCGATGATGGCGCGGATCTCGCCCTTGCGGATGTCGAACGACACGTCGGTGATGGCCTTGACGCCGCCGAAGGACAGCGACACGCCGTCCACGGCCAGCAAGACGTCGCCGGCGACGAGCCCCTGATTGCCTGCCGGCGCCCTCATTCCGCGGCCTCCAGGGTCCGGGTGGGGGCAGGCACTGGGTGCAGCGGGCAGTCGTGGATCTTCACGCGTGCCGCGATCACGCCCTTGCGGCCGTCCTCGAAGGTAACCTCCGTGCGGATGTCGGCCTCGGACGAGCCGTCGTAAAGCGCAGTGACCAGCGGCCCGTAGCGATCGGCGATGAAGCCGCGCCGCACTTTCTGGGTCCGGGTCAACTCGCCGTCGTCGGCGTCGAGTTCCTTGTGCAGGATCAGGAACCGCTTCACCTGGGCGCCGCCCATCATCGGCTCCACCGCCAGCGAGCGGTTCACCTCGTCGACATGGCCGGCGATCATGGCGTAGACCTGCGGGTGCGCGGCCAGCTCCTGGTAAGCCGCATAGACCACGTTGTTGCGTTCGGCCCAGTTGCCGACGGCCGTCAGGTCAATGTTGATGAAACACGACACGTAGTCCTGGTCGTTGCCGAAGGCCACGACCTCCTTGATGTTCGGGTAGAATTTCAATTTGTTCTCGACATATTTGGGCGGAAACAGCTCGCCATTGGCGAGGCGGCCGACATCCTTGGCGCGGTCGATGATCCGCAAATGGCCGGTGGCGTCGAAAAAACCGGCGTCGCCGCTCTTCACCCAGCCGTCAGCGGTCTTGGTGCGGGCGGTCGCCTCCGGGTCCTTGTAGTAGGCCTGGAAGACGCCCGGCGAGCGGAACAGCACCTCGCCGTCTTCGGCGATCTTGACCTCGACGTCGGGAGCTGGACGCCCCACCGTGTCGGCGCGGATCTCGGCGTCGGGCTGCATGGTGACGTAGACCGAAGCCTCGGTCTGGCCGTAGAGCTGCTTCAGGTTGATGCCGAGCGAGCGGTGGAAGCGGAAGATCTCCGGGCCGATCGCCTCGCCGGCGGTGTACGCCACCTTGATGCGCGACAGGCCGAAGCGGTTCTTCAGCGGGGCGTAGACCAGCGCGTCGCCCACCGCATAGAGCAGCCGGTCCTTGAGCGAGACCGGTTCGCCGTTGAGGATGCGCTCGCCGCAGCGGCGCGCGACACCGATGAAATAATGGAACATGCGGCGCTTGAGCGCGCTCGCATCCTCCATGCGCACCATCGTCAGGGTCAGCAGGTTCTCGTACACGCGGGGCGGCGCGAACGCGTAGGTGGTGCCGATCTCGCGGCGATCCTCGACCACGGTCTCGGGGCTCTCCGGGCAGTTGACGCAGAAGCCTGCCACCAACGATTGCGCATAGGAGAAAATGTGGTCGCCCACCCACGCCAGAGGCAGATAGGCGATGACCTCGTCGGTCTCGTCGAGCGTGTCGAAGCTGCAGCCGTTGCGGGCCGAGATCAGCACGTTGTCATAGGTCAGCATCACGCCCTTTGGCCGGCCGGTGGTGCCGGACGTGTAGAGGATGATGGCGAGGTCGCCTCCGCCGCCGGACGCGATCGTCTCGTCCAGCTCCTTGGCGAGGCGCGGGTTGGTCTCCAGCGTGTCGCGGCCGCGGGCGATGATTTCGTCCAGCGCGTGCAGGCGGGCGTGGTCATAGTCGCGCAGACCGCGCGGCTCGTCGTAGAGGATGCGCGTCAGCACGGGCAGGCGGTCGGCGATGGACAGCAGCTTGTCGACCTGCTCCTGGTCCTGCACCACCGCCAGCTTGGCGTCCGCATGGGCGAGCACATAGGCCATCTCGTCGGCGACGCTGTCCGAATAGACCGGTACCGGAACCGCGCCCAGCATCTGGGCGGCCATCATCGACCAATACAGGCGCGGGCGGTTCGAACCGACGATGGCGATGGTGTCGCCGCGCACGACGCCGAGGTCGCGCAGCGCCACGGCGACGGCGCGGCACTGCTGCCAGACTTCGGTCCAGCTCCAGGTCTGCCAGATCCCGAGATCCTTCTGGCGCACGGCCGGTCGCGCTCCCCGGATCCGCGCGTTGCGGGCCAGAAGCTTCGGAAACGTGTCTTCGCGCGAAGCCTCGACGGCCGCCACGGTCATCTTCCCTCCCTGGGCCGCTTATCGGCCCCGGCCGGGTGCATGCGGTCTTCGACCGTCTGGGCCCCGGCTCTGTCGTTGCAGGCTGGCGGACGTCAAGACTGTCCGTTCGGCCTCGTCCCGCTGACATTACCAATGCGGGAAGGGCGGAGGTTAGCGGCAAAAACCGCAAACTCAAGGCCGACTTTCGTGCACCGTCCGGCCGTTTGGTTGTGTTTGCGGCCGATTTCGCGGTCCGGGTTCTATTCGGCGGCCATGGCCCGTGGCGCGCCGCCAGCGCGCAGCGCGTCGCGCAGGACGGCCTGCTCGGCCAGCGCGGCGGTCACGTTGCGCTCCTTGACGTGGCCGAAGCCGCGCATCTTCTCCGGCAGCGCCGCCAGCGCGACTGCCGTCGGCAGGGTGGCGGCCGTGAGTGCCGCGGCGATCTCGCCGAGCAGCGCCTCGTAGTCGACCAGCAGCCGCCGCTCCATGCGGCGCTCCGCGGTGCGGCCGAATACGTCGAGCCAGGTGCCGCGCAGCCCCTTGAGGCGCGCCAGCACGCGGAACGCTTGCAGCATCCAGGGGCCGAAGGTCGATTTCACCGGATGGCCGTCGGCGTCGCGGCGGCCGAGCAGCGGCGGGGCGAGATGGAAGGTGAGCTTCAGCTCGCCCTCGAACTGCGCCTTCAGGGTGCGGTCGAAGCTGCCATCGGTGTAGAGGCGGGCAACCTCGTACTCGTCCTTGATGGCCATCAGCTTGAACAGGCCACGGGCGACCGCGTCTGCGAGCGCGGTGGAGCCCGGCGCGACGCGGGTCTCGGCGGCGCGGATGCGGGCGACTGCGTCCCTGTAGCGCACCGCATAGGCCTCGTCCTGGTAGGCGGCGAGGAAAGCGGCGCGGCGCTCGATCCGCTCGTCGAGACTGTCCGACAACTCGCGGTCCCCGCCCGGAGCGGCGGGGGGAGCCACCTGTGCGAGCACGCGCGGCAGATCCGCGGCGGCGCGGCGGCCCCAGGTGAAGGCGGCCTGGTTCATGGCGACCGCTTCGCCATTCAGGGTGATCGCACGCTCGATCGCGGCGGCGGAGAGCGGCACACGGCCGCTCTGGAAGGCGACGCCGAGCATGAACATGTTGGCGGCGATGGCATTGCCGGTCAGCGCGGTGGCGATGGCGGTGGCGTCGACGAAGGTGACGCCCTCATTGCCGGCTGCCGCCAGGATGGCGCGGCGGATGCGGGCCGCGGGGAGCGTGTAGTCGGCATTGCGGGCAAAATCGCCCGGCATCACCTCGGCGGTGTTGACGAACAGCGCGGTCTCGCCGGGCCGGACGGCTGCCAGCACCTTGCGGGTGCCGGTGACGACAAGGTCGCAACCGAGCACGAGGTCGGCCTCGCGGGCGGAGACCCGGATCGAGTGGATGTCCTCCGGCCGTGCCGCCAGCTTGACGTGGCTGTAGACGGCGCCGCCCTTCTGCGCGAGGCCGGCCATGTCGATCATGCCGCAGCCCTTGCCCTCCAGATGCGCCGCCATGCCGAGGATCGCCCCGATGGTGACGACACCGGTGCCGCCGATACCGGTGACGATCACCGAAAATGGTCGGTCGAGCGCAGGCAGGTCAGGCTCCGGCAGGTCGCTCCATTCACCGGTATCGGCGACCGGCGGGGTGGCCTTGCGCACCCTCGCGCCCTCGACCGTGACGAAGGACGGGCAGAAGCCCTTCAGGCAGGAGAAGTCCTTGTTGCAGTTCGACTGGTCGACCTGCCGCTTGCGGCCGAACTCCGTCTCGACCGGCTGGACGGCGACGCAGTTGGACTGCACGCCGCAATCGCCGCAGCCCTCGCACACCAGCGTGTTGATGACGACGCGACGGTCCGGGTCGGGATACTCGCCGCGCTTGCGACGGCGGCGCTTCTCGGCCGCGCAGGTCTGGTCGTAGATCATCGCGCTGACGCCGGGCTGCGCCGCCAGCTCGCGCTGCACGGCATCGAGCTCGTCGCGGTGATGAAAGGTGATGCCGGCCGGCCAGGCGGTGCCGTGCGGGTATTTGTCGGGCTCGTCGGAGACAAGGGCGATGCGCTGCACGCCCTCGGCCGAGACCTGCCGGGCCAGCGCGTCAACGGTCAGCCCACCCTCGTGGCGCTGGCCGCCGGTCATCGCCACGGCGTCGTTGAACAGCAGCTTGTAGGTCATGTTGACATTGCTGGCGATGGCGAAGCGCATCGCCAGCACGCCGGAATGGTTGTAGGTGCCGTCACCCAGGTTCTGAAAGACGTGGCCGCGGGTGGAGAACGCCGCCTCGCCGACCCAGTTGGCGCCCTCGCCGCCCATTTGCGTAAAGCCGTCGGTGGAGCGGTCCATCCATTGCGCCATGTAGTGGCAGCCGATGCCCGCATAGGCGCGCATGCCGTCCGGCACCTTGGTGGAGGTGTTGTGGGGGCAGCCCGAGCAGAAGCCCGGCGTGCGCGCGGCGATATCCTGCGTTTCCGACAGCATCGCCTGGGCCTGCTTCAGCCGCGCGACGCGGCCCGACAGGTCGTCGTCGGCGTGGTAGCGCAAAATGCGCTCACCGACCGCGACCGCGATGTCGTTGGGGTCGAGTGCGCCCTTCACCGGGAACAGCCAGCTGCCGGCCTCGTCCTTCTTGCCGATGCAGGCCGGCTGGTTCGCGCTGCCGTAGAGCTCCTCGCGCACCTGGACCTCGATCAGCGAGCGCTTCTCCTCGACGACGATCACGAGGTCGAGCCCGCGCACGAAATCCATCAGGCCGATGGGGTCGAGTGGCCAGGGGCAACCGATCTTGTAGAGCCGCAGGCCAAGGGCATTCGCCTTGACCTCGTCGATGCCGAGATCATCCATGGCCTGGCGGACGTCGAGATAGGACTTGCCGACGGTGATGATGCCGATCCGGGCGTTGGGGCCGCCGGAGGTGATGATGCGGTTGAGCCCGTTGGCGCGCACGAAGGCCAGCATGGCGTCGCGCTTCCAGTCGTGCAGCCGCGCCTCCATGTCGAGGATACCGTCGCGCGGGCGGATGTTCAGCCCGCCGGGCGGCATGGCGAACTCGGGCGTGACGATCTTGACGCGGTCGACGCGGCCGTCGACGACGGCGGTCGACTCGACGGTGTCCTTCATGCCCTTGAAGGCGACCCAGGCGCCGCAGAAGCGGCTCATCGCCCAGCCATAGAGGCCGTAGTCGAGGATCTCCTGCACGCCCGCCGGGTTCAGGATCGGGATCATCACGTCGACGAAATGGAACTCGGACTGGTGCGCCGTCGTCGACGACTCGGCGGTGTGGTCGTCGCCCATCAGCGCCAGCACGCCGCCATACGGCGAGGTCCCGGCCATGTTGGCGTGGCGGAAGACGTCTCCCGAGCGGTCGACGCCGGGGCCCTTGCCGTACCAGAGCGAGAAGACGCCGTCGTAGCGGCCCTCGCCGCGCATCTCGGCCTGCTGCGTGCCCCAGCAGGCGGTGGCTGCGAGCTCCTCGTTGAGGCCCGGCTTGAAGACGATATTGCGCGGCTCGAGCAGCTTGCGGGCCCGCATCAGCTGCTGGTCGAGAGCTCCCAAAGGCGAGCCGCGATAGCCGGAGACGAAGCCGGCGGTGTTCAGCCCGGCGCGGTGGTCGCGCTCGTGCTGCATCATCAGCAGGCGGGCGATGGCCTGCGTGCCGGTGATGAACACCTGCTCCTGGTCAAGGTCGTATTTGTCGTCGAGGGAGACGTCGCGGAGTGACTTGATCACGCGGGTCATGCAGTCCTCCGGATCGACTAGGCCGCCATGTTGTCCCGGGTTCGTTCGTCGAACCTTCTCGGCGAGGTCGGAGCCGCGGCGCTCAGACCTTTTGATAAGTCAGCATAGCTGACATAAATGAGTCGTGCAAGGTTTGGCAGTTGTTCAGGACAGCCGGCCACGCGCGGCGACGGGAAGTTCGCCGACGAGCGTCGTGCCCCGCACCGTGACGTAGCGGTCGACCATGTTGGCGACGACGCAGACATGGTTGGGGATGATGCGGACCACGTCGCCGACATTCGGGCGGTCGTTGCAGGCCGCCAGGTCGAGATAGCCGTGCTCCTCGGAGAACTGGGCAATGCGGGCCTGCGGGTGTTCGAGAATCAGCCCGTGGCCGTCGAGGCCGCCGCCGGTGTCTGCCGTGAGCGTCTTCGAGCCCGAATCGAGGATGCCGCGCTCGGCGCCGGCGCGGCTGACGACGGTGGCGTAGACGGTCAGCGCACAGTCGGCCAGCGTGGCGATGCCGGCCCGCAGCATCATGCGGTCGTTGAACACGCAGGTGCCGGCGCGGTGCTCGGTGACACCCGCGATCTCGCCCAGATGGGCGAGGTTGGGCGTGCCACCCGTCGAGACGATGACCGGTGCCGGCAGGCCGGAACCCGCGAGGCCTGCCTTCACGGTGTCGATGAAGCGCTGGGTCTCGGCCTGGGCGGTCTCGGGCGGGTAGAGCAGCAGGCCGGCGAAGGCGAGGTCCGGGCTGGCGGCGATCTGGCGCGCCAGCGCCACGGCCTCGGCCGGCGTCTCGACGCCGGCCCGTTTACGGCCTGTATCGCACTCGACCACGACCGGCAGAGGCCGGCCGGCGAGGCGTCCGGCCTCCGGAAGGCCGGCGACCACAGTGGGGTTGTCGGCGGCGACGGTGACGTGGGTACGGCGCAGCAGCGCACCGAGGCGGCCGATCTTCTCTTCGCCCAGCAGGTTGTAGCTGATCAGGATGTCGTCGAGGCCGCCTGCGGCCATGACCTCGGCCTCGCCGAGCTTCTGGCAGGTGAGGCCCTGCGCACCGCCTTCGCGCTGCATGGCGGCGATGACCGGGCTCTTGTGGGTCTTGATGTGCGGACGGTTGGCGACGCCGGCGGCGTCGCACAACGCCTGCACCCGGGCGATGTTGCGCTCGACGATGTCGAGGTCGATCACGACCGCGGGCGTGGAGTAGCGCCGGGCGATCTCGGCCTTGAGGGCGTCAAGGCTGCCGGTCACGGCCGCACCAGCAGGATGGCCTCGATCTCCACCGTCATCCGGTTGGGCAGCGAGCCCATGCCGACCGCCGAGCGGGCGTGCCGTCCGGCATCGCCCAGCACTTCGACGAGGAGATCGGAGCAGCCATTGATGACCTTGGGGTGGTCGGCGAAATCAGGCTCGGCATTGACCATGCCGAGCAGCTTGACCACCGCCTCGATGCGCGACAGGTCGCCCAGCGCCGCCTTGGCGACGGCGAGCAGGGCGAGCCCGGTGAGCCGGGCGTCGGCATAGCCCTGCTCGATCGTGGCGTCCCGGCCCAGCCGGCCGACCGAGTACGTTCCGTCTGCCCGCTTCGGCCCCTGGCCCGACAGGTAGAGCAACGGACCGGCGAGGCGGAACGGCACGTAGTTGGCGACGGGCGTCGGCACGTCGGGCAGCACGAGGCCGAGGGCGGCAAGCTTGTGTTCGGGTGTCATGGAACGGCGTCTCCAATCCGCAGGCGAGGGCTGAGGCAAGAGTGGAACGGTAAGGCCGCCCTGTCCACCACGCGGGACGAGGTCATGGCGAATCTGCTTGACGGCGCGGGCTCAGGCGCAGACCACGACCCGCACCGTTCGGAGGGACCCCCCATGCGCAGCACCCGCGATTTCGTCCGCCCCGGCCGCTCGCTCGCCGTTGGCGAACGCGGGATGGTCGCCTGTTCGCACCCGGCCGCGGCGCTGGCCGCCCGCGAGATCCTGCTGGAGGGCGGCAACGCGATGGATGCGGCACTCGCCGCCATCGCGGTCCACAGCGTCGTCGACCCGCACATGACCGGCATCGGCGGCGACTGCTTCGTGCTCTACGCCCCCAAGGGCGGGCTGCCGCTGGCCTATAACGGCTCCGGCCGGGCGCCGGCCGCCGCGACGCTGGACTGGTACAGCGAGCGCGGCATGGTGGCGATTCCCGACGAGACCCCGCACGCCGTGACGGTGCCGGGCGCCATCGACGCCTGGTGCCAGCTCGCAGAGGATCACGGTTCGCTGCCCCTGGAGCGGTTGTTCCGGTCGGCCATCGCGTATGCCGAGGATGGGTTCCGCGTCCTGCCGCGCGTCGCCTTCGACTGGGCCAAGGCGGCGCCGAAGCTGTCGCGCAATGCGGCGGCAGCGCGCCACTACCTGCCGGACGGGCGTCCGCCCGCCATCGGCGAGAAGCGGGCGCAGCCGGCGCTTGGGGCCACCCTGCGGGCTGTCGCCCGGCACGGACGTGACGCCTTCTACACGGGGGCCATCGCCGACGACCTCGCGGCCACCCTGCAGGCGTTGGGCGGCCTGCATACGGCTGCGGATTTTGCGGCGCATCGCGGCGCGTATGTGGACGCCATTTCCGCCCCCTATCGCGACCACCACATGCATGAATGCCCGCCCAACGGGCAGGGCCTCGCGGCGCTGATCATCCTGCGCATCCTCGCCGGGTTCGACCTGGCGAGCCCGTCGCTGTCTGAGGCCGACCGCATCCACCTGCTGGCCGAGGCCACCAAGGCGGCCTATCGGCAGCGCGACCTGATCGTCTGCGATCCGGCCGTGACGCCGGTCGATGTCGACGCCGTGCTGTCGGACGCGACCATCAGCCGGATGCGGTCGCTGATCCGCATGGACAAGGCGACACCGCAGGCGGCCTGGGACGAGGCGATCCACCGCGACACGGTCTACCTCACGGTTGTCGACCGCGATCTCAATGCGGTGTCGTTCATCAACTCGCTCTTCGCAGCCTTCGGCAGCGGCATCTATGCGGAGCGCTCGGGCGTCGTGCTGCAGAACCGCGGCCTCGGCTTCAAGCTGGTGCCGGGCCATGCCAACGCCATCGCGCCGGGCAAGCGGCCGATGCACACGATCATTCCCGGCATGCTGACGCGCGACGGCCAGTGCGTGATGCCGTTCGGTGTCATGGGCGGACAGTACCAGGCGACCGGCCATGCCCACCTCGTGTCCAGCGTGCTCGACCGTGGCCTCAGCGTGCAGGAGGCCGCCGATCTGCCGCGCAGCTTCGCCTTCGACGGCACGCTGACGATCGAGAACACGGTGGCGCCGTCTGCCGTCGCCGAGCTGGAGGCCCGCGGCCACACGGTGGCGCTGACGCCCGACCCGACGGGCGGGTGCCAGGCGATCTGGATCGACCGCCAGCAGGGCGTGCTGTACGGCGCCTCCGACCACCGCAAGGACGGGTTGGCGCTCGGGCTGTAGCCCGGCTGCAGACGACCCGGTCATCCGCGGGGTTGACGGCGGGCGCGTGCTTCGGTTTGAAGACCGCGGTGGGCTCTGCGTCACCGCCGTCATGTCGTCGTCGTCCCGTCACACGGGGCGTGCATCCCCCTCGTTCAGTCAGCTGGAGGTCCGCCCGTGAGCTCTCACCCCGTCTATGGCCGCATCGACGGTCCCATCGTGATGATCGGTTTCGGCTCCATCGGCCGTGGCACGCTGCCGCTGCTCGAGCGGCACTTCACCTTTGACAAGGCGAAGCTGACGGTCATCGATCCAGTCGACACCGACCGGGCACTGCTGGACGATCACGGCGTTGCGTTCATCCACCAGGCGGTGACGCGCGACAACTACAAGACGCTTCTCGGCGACCTGCTGAAGGCGGGCCCGGGCCGCGGCTTCTGCGTCAACCTGTCGGTCGATACCTCTTCGCTCGACATCATGGAATACTGCCGTGAGATCGGCGCGCTCTACATCGACACCGTGGTGGAGCCGTGGGTCGGCTTTTACTTCGACAAGTCGAAGGGGCCGGAGTCGCGCTCCAACTACGCGCTGCGCGAGACCGTGCTCGAGGCGCGCCGGCGGAACCCGGGCGGGCCGACCGCCGTATCGTGCTGCGGTGCCAATCCCGGCATGGTGTCGTGGTTCGTCAAGCAGGCGCTGATGAACCTCAAGGCCGACATCGGCGTCGACGGCGCCGAGCCGACGACCCGCGAGGGCTGGGCGAGCCTGGCCCACACGCTGGGCGTGAAGGGTATCCACATTGCCGAGCGCGACACCCAGCGCTGCAAGACGCCCAAGCCGCGCAACGTCTTCGTCAACACCTGGTCGGTCGAGGGCTTCGTGTCGGAGGGCCTGCAGCCGGCCGAGCTCGGCTGGGGCACGCACGAGACCTGGATGCCGGCAAACGGCCGCACCCATGCGACCGGTTGCGGTGCGGCGATCTACCTGCTGCAGCCCGGCGCGAACACCCGCGTGCGGTCGTGGACGCCGACGCCCGGCCCGCAATATGGCTTCCTCGTCACCCACAACGAGTCGATCTCGATCGCCGACTACCTGACGGTGCGTGACGCGACCGGAAAGGCCGTCTACCGGCCGACCTGCCACTATGCCTACCATCCGGCCGACGATGCCGTGCTGTCGCTGCACGAGATGTTCGGTGCCGAGGGCGTCCGCCAGCCGAGCTGGCACATCCTCGACGAGAACGAGATCGTCGACGGCGTCGACGAACTCGGCGTGCTGCTCTATGGCCACGCCAGGAACGCCTACTGGTTCGGCTCCCGCCTCTCCATCGAGGAGACGCGGCAGATCGCGCCCTACCAGAACGCCACGGGCCTGCAGGTGACCTCGGCCGTGCTGGCCGGCATGGTGTGGGCGCTCGAAAACCCCGAGGCGGGCATCGTCGAGGCCGATGACATCGACTATCGCCGCTGCCTTGAGGTGCAGTTGCCCTATCTGGGCCCGGTCGAGGGCCACTACACGGACTGGACGCCGCTGACCAACCGGCCAGGGCTGTTTCCCGAGGACATCGACACGTCGGATCCCTGGCAGTTCCGCAACGTCCTGGTGCGGTGAGCAATACCGCATCCATCCGGGTCCTGACCGTTGCCGACGCGCCGGCCTTCCTGGTGCTGCGGCAGCGGGCGCTGCGCGATCACCCCGAGGCGTATCATTCCGCGGCGGAGGAGTGGGACGTTCCCGTGTCCCACGCGGAGGCGCGGATTGCCGAGAACGTCGTCTTCGGCGGATTCTTAGGCGGAGGGCTGGTTGGCATCGTCACGCTTGCGCTGTCGGCGCGGACCGGTCGCAAGCTGCGGCACAAGGGGGAGATCTGGAACGTCTATGTGAACCCGGCGCAGCGCGGCACGGGGCTCGCGCGCCGGCTGATGCAGGCGGCGATCGCCGAGGCCCGCAACCGTGGACTGGCCGCCATCGTGCTGTCGGTCTCGGCCGACAACCTGCCGGCGGCAAGGCTCTACCAGAGCCTCGGCTTCCGGGTGTTCGGCGTCGAGCCCGATGCGATGCGGCTGCCGGACGGCCGGTCCTTCGACGACACGCTCATGCAGCTCGACCTCGACCAGCCTGACAGGCCCACGGCTGCTACTGCTGCGGCACCGTGACCCGCGACCGCCGGCGGAACGGGCTGCGCAGCAGCGCTACGATCCCCCATCCGGCCAGAAATCCGCCGCCGGCGGCGACGGCGCCTTCCATCGTGGTGGGAATGGCGGGCTCGAAGGTTTCGGTCGTGCCGCTGAACAAGACCGGATCGGGGGCGGTCACCAGCGCGGCGATGCGGCCGAAGGGGCCGGCCTCCTCCATCCGGCGGCGCTGGTCAGCGAGCCGGGTGAGGCGGGCCGCATCGGCCGCGGCGGCGCGGCCGCGCTCCTTGGCGAGCGGGTCGGCATTGGCCTCCAGCCGGCGGATCGCCTCCTCGCGCTGCAGCCGGTAGGCTGCTGCCTCCTGGTCGAACCGGGCCACGACGGCCTGCATCTCGTCGATCGCGCCGCCGAGGCGCTGGCGGTACTGCTGGGCGAATTCGGGCAGCTGCGACGCCGTCAGGGCGCCGCCCAGCCCCAGGGCGAGACTCAGCGTTCGGGCGATCATGGCAGGGCCTCCGCCAGGGCTCGAACGATGTCGGGCCGGGTCTGCACCAGGATGCTGCCGCGCGCCTTGGCGGCGCGCGTGGGCGCATCGGGCCGCATCATCAGGATCACCGTCTCCAGCCCGGGACAGGCCGGATCGGTGCAGGCAATCTCGCTGACGGTGATCTCGGCACCGTCGGGCAGGGCGGCGATCTCGCGCACCCAGGCCTTGATCCTTGCCACGTCCTCGGGATCGGGCCGGGACGGCCGGACGCGCTTGAGGACGTCGCCCAGGCCCATCGCATTCAACCCGGCAGCGCCAGCACGCCGGCAGCGCCGCCGTCGGTGCCAAACAGCAGGTGCCGGCCGCGCCTGTCCCACGCCAGGGCCGTGACCGGTCCGCCGGCCGGATCGGGCCGTCGCACCAGCAGTTCGGCGGCGTCGGTCAGGCGGGTTAGCATCAGGAAGCCGTCGTCATAGCCGATGGCCAGCACCAGGGCGCCGGGGTGGAACTGCACGCGCGACACCTTGGCGGGTCGCACGCCGCACTCGCGCGGCGGCTTGCCGGTCGGCCCCTCCTTCGAGGCAAACGGCCAGACAATCGCCGCATCCGCTCCCGACGTCGCAAGCCATGCGCCGTCATGCGACCAGGAGAAGCTGCGGGTCTTGGCGGGATAGCCGGACATGCGCATGTCGGCCTTCTCGGGCAGCCGCCATCCATGCAGCGCATTCTCCTGCATCGACGTGACGACGAAGCGACCATCCGCCGACCAGGTGATGTCGAGATGCGATCCCTTCCACTCCAGCCGCTCGGGTGCGGTCTCGGTGTTGGGGAACCACAGCGTGGCGCCGCCATAGTGCGAGAACGCCAGCCGGTAGCCCTTGGGCGCGAAGGCGAGTCCCTGCGGCGTGCTGGGCGTGTCGAGCTGGCGCAGCCGGCCGCGGTCGTCGCGGGCGGTGACGCGCTTGCCGGCTGACCAGGCGACGGCGCCCGACGGCGAGGCCGCGAGCGCGTCGATCCAGCGGCCCTTCTCGTCGCCGAGGACCTCGGATGTACCGTCCTGCGCCGTGCGCACCACCCGACCGTCGTCACCACCGGTGACGAGTGTGGCGCCGTCGGCGGTGGCGACGAGGATGCCGCCGCCGGCATGCGGCTCATGACGGAGCTGGGCGCCGGCCGCCCCCATCAGAATGCCGCCTTCGGCCAGGACCAGCGCCGGGCGGTCACCCAAAAAGGCCGCAGCGACCACGTGGGCGCCGGCCTCGAGCGGCGTGACATGCTCGGTCAGCGAGGTGAAGGCGGGCTGGGGCGACGCCATGTCGGGCTCAGGC
Organism: Methylobacteriaceae bacterium; assembly: GCA_040380755.1. GTDB lineage: Bacteria > Pseudomonadota > Alphaproteobacteria > Rhizobiales > Beijerinckiaceae > Alsobacter. The sequence goes on from JBEIIL010000019.1 coordinate 34,544, forward strand.
CGCACAGGCTTCGGCGCCACGGCGGATCGCCTCGGCGTCGAGGTCGCGGCCGATGAAGACGAGGCGCGAGCGGCGCTCCTCGCCGGGCTTCCACTCGCGCTGCAGGTCACCGTCGAGGATCTGGTGGACGCCCTGGAAGACGAAGCGGCGCGGCTCCCTGGAGAAGGCCAGGATGCCCTTGCTGCGCAGGATGTTGGGACCCTCGCGCTGGATCAGGTCGCTGATCCAGGGCATGAACCTCTCGGGATCGACCTCGCCGAGCGCGATCGCCACCGACTGGATCTCGTCGTCGTGGTGGTGATGCAGTCCGCCATGGTGGTGATGCCCGTCGCCATGGTCATGGTCGTGGGCATCGTCGGTCTCGAGGAAAGCGGGCTCTATCTCGAGGATGCGGTCCAGATCAAACGCGTTGCGGCCGAGCACCGCCTCGAGCGGCACCGCCGCCTTCTGGGTCCGGTGAAGGCTGGCGTAGGGGTTGATGGTGCGGATTCGGCGCTCGACCTCGGCCAACTCCTGAGGGGTCACAAGGTCCGTCTTGTTCAGCAGGATCACGTCGGCGAAGGCGATCTGGTTCTTGGCCTCCGGAGCATCGGCCAGCCGCTCGATGAGCCACTTGGCGTCCGCCACCGTCACCACCGCGTCGAGGCGCGCCTTGTCGGAGACGTCCTGGTCGATGAAGAAGGTTTGCGCCACCGGTGCCGGGTCGGCGAGGCCCGTCGTTTCGACGATGATCGCGTCGAACTTGCCGCGGCGCTTCATCAGGCCTTCGATGATGCGGATGAGATCACCGCGCACGGTGCAGCAGATGCAGCCGTTGTTCATCTCGAACACCTCCTCGTCGGCGCCGACGACGAGGTCCTTGTCGATGCCGATTTCGCCGAACTCATTGACGATGACGGCGTATTTCTTGCCGTGCGGCTCGGTGAGGATGCGGTTCAGCAGCGTCGTCTTGCCGGCGCCGAGATAGCCGGTGAGGACGGTGACGGGAATCTTGCCATCGGCTGGGGAGAGGGCGGTCATGGGCTGGTCCTTTCGGTCCGCGGGCGACCCGGCGCCGCGATGGCGCCCGGGGTTGCACGGTTGAGCTTGGCGAAGCGGGCGAGCAGGCGCTCGCGCTTCAGGCGGGAGAGGCGCTCGAGCCAGAAGAGGCCGTCGAGCTGGTCGATCTCATGCTGCACGCAGGCCGCGAGGAATCCGTCGGCCTCCTCCTCGCGCAGGGCACCGTCGAGGTCCTGGAATGTCACGCGGACACGGGCCGGGCGGGACAGCTTGGCGGTGAGGCCGGGCAGCGACACGCTGCCCTCCTCGTGCTCAGCGGTCTCGGCGGACGCCCAAGCGACCGTGGGGTTGATATAGAGGCCAGCGCCGCCGCCGGCCCGGTCGGTGTCCAGGGCGACGATGCGGTGCATGATGCCCAGATGCGGCCCGGCGAGGCCGATCGCCGGAATGGTGCGCAGGGCGGTCCGCAGCAGTCCGGCCATGCGCTGGAGCCCGTCGTCGAAGGTCGTCACCGGCGCAGCGGACTGGCGCAGCCGGGGATCGGGATAGAGGACGACACGGTCGGACACGGCGGGTGTTCCTGGTTGCATCGGGGCTCAGGACGACAGCGCCGACGACAGCTCCCTTATATTGTTGCGCATCATCTCGATGTAAGTCCCGGCGGTCCCATCGGGGCGCGACAGCGCATCCGAATAGAGCCTTCCGCCGATGCGCGCGCCGGTTTCCTTGGCGATCCGCTCCATCAGGCGGGGATCCGAGACATTCTCGAGGAACACCGCCGGCAGTTTCTCGGCCCGGATCTGGCGAATGATCCGGGCGACGTCCTTGGCCGACGCCTCGCTCTCGGTCGAGACCCCCTGGGGCGCCACGAAGACGAGGCCATAGGCCTTTGAAAAGTAACCGAAAGCATCGTGCGACGTGATGACCCGTCGGCGATTGGATGGGATCTTCGCGATGGCTGTCCTGATTTCGCCGTCGAGCGCCTCGAGGCGGGCCAGATAGGCCGTGGCGCGGGCCTCATAGTCGGAACGGCCGGCCGGATCGACATCGATGAGAGCATCGCGGATGGCAGCGACATACAGGCGGGCATTGCCCACGTCCTGCCATGCATGCGGGTCGACATTGTGACCGTGACCGTGAGCGTGACCGTGGCCTTGGCCGGCGCCCGGGTCACGCAGCGGCTTCACGCTCCGCGTAGCGGTGACGACGGCGGCGCGACTGCCCGACGCCTTCACCAGGCGGTCCATCCACCCCTCGAAGCCGAGGCCGTTGACCACCACCAGCCGGGCGGCCGCGACCGCGCGGGCATCGGCCGGGGTCGGCTGGTAGACATGGCCGTCGCCATCGGGACCGACGAGCGCGGTGACGGTCACGCGCGGCCCGCCGACCTCGGCGACGAAATCAGCGAGGATCGAGAAGCTCGCAATGACCTGCAGCGGCGCCGTGGCGCCTGTCGACTGGGCGTTGGCCGGCAAGATCGTGGCGAACAGCAAGGCTGTCGAGATGGACAGTGCGCTTCGGCGGGTCAGCATGGCGGATCCTCCCTTCGGGGTTGTCGACTCAGGCCTGCAGGTGTCGGCGTGGCAGCAGGCGCAGCAGCAGCCCGCCCTCGGGGCCGACCGCAAGCGACACCGCGTAGGCGGCGCCAGCGGCCAGAATCATGGTCGGGCCGCTGGCGAGCCCGGCGTGGAAGGAGATCAGCAGTCCGGCGATGCCCGACCCGATGCCGATCAGGGTCGCGAGCACGATCAGCAGGGTGATGTCCTGCGTCCAGAAGCGGGCGGCGATGGCCGGCAGCATCATCAGCCCGACCGCCAGCAGCGTGCCAAGCGCGTGGAACCCGCCGACGAGGTTCAGCACCACCAGCGCCAGGAAGGCCAGATGGGTGACGCCGCCGGCGCCGCTGACCGAGCGCAGGAAGCCGGGGTCGACGCATTCCAGCACCAGCGGCCGGTAGATCAGGGCAAGGGCCAGCAGCGTGATGGTGGTGATGGCGGCGAGCAGCACCAGAGCGGCGTCGTCGAGCGCCAGCACGGTGCCGAACAGCACGTGCAGCAGGTCGACATTCGAGCCCTTCAGGGACACCAGCGTGACGCCGAGCGCCAGCGACACGAGGTAGAACGCCGCCAGCGATGCGTCCTCGCGCAGCATCGTCAGCCGGGCAACGGCGCCGGCGCCGAGCGCCACGGCGAAGCCGGCGGCCAGTCCACCGGCCGTCATCCAGCCCAGCGACAGGCCGCCGACGAGGTAGCCGAGCGCGGCTCCCGGCAGGATCGCATGGGCCATGGCGTCGCCGACGAGGCTCATCCGGCGCAGCATCAGGAACACGCCGACAGGGCCGGCGCCGAGCGCCAGCGCCAGCGTGCCGACCAGGGCCCGGCGCATGAAGGCGAAATCGGCAAAGGGCGCGACCAGCGCGTCGTACAGCATCATGTATCCGGGTTCGGATTCAGGCGGCGCGCTGGCAGGCGTCGGCGTGGGGGTCGTGGGCCTCGACCATGTGGCGTGCCGCCAGCAGGTTCTGGGGGGTCAGCACCGCGTCGGTCGGTCCCCAGGCGATGGGGGAGCGGGCGATCAGCAGGCACTGCGGGAAGGTGGTGCGGACCAGGTCGAGGTCGTGCAGCACGGCCACGACCGTGCGGGCCTCGCCATGCCAGCGGCGCACGATCGCCATCAGGTCGGTGGCGGTGCGGGTGTCGATGGCGGTGAGCGGCTCGTCGAGCAGGATCACGGCGGCATCCTGCAGCAACAGGCGGGCAAACAGCGCGCGCTGCATCTGGCCGCCCGACAGGGTGCCGATGGTCCGGCGCTCGAAGCCTGTCAGGCCGACGGCGGCCAGCGCCGCCTCGATGCGTCCGTGGTCGGCCCGCGTGATGCCGCCGAACAGGCCGGCGCGCCGCCACAGCCCCATGGCGACGAGGTCGTAGACGCCGATCGGGAAGGAGCGGTCGATCTCGGCCGCCTGCGGCAGATAGGCCACCGGCGTGGCGCGCCGGTCCAGCTCGATGCGGCCGGCGAGCGGCGGCAGGGCGCCGGCGATGCCCTTCAGCAGCGTCGATTTGCCCGCGCCGTTGGGGCCGACCACCGCCGTCAGGCTGCCGGCTTCCAGCGTGCCGGCGAGGTGATGCACGGCCGGATGGCGACCATAGCCCAGGGTGAGGTCGTCAAAGCGGATCGCGCTCATGGCAGCAGCGCCCAGCCGACCAGAGCCCACAGGACCAGCGCCAGCCCGGCCGCACCGGCCAGCCGCCAGGTGGCGGAAAGCCGCAGCAGTGACGCCGTCGGCGCAAGGGCGCGCGGTGCGTGATGGTGCGACGCGTGGTTGTGAGAGGTGTGGTTGTGAGCGTGATCCGTCGCCATGGGGCCTCCGGCGGAGCGGCCGCCACAGCCTTTGTTATACTGTAACAAAACCGAAGGCTCAAGGATTTTGTAACAGTGTAACAGTCAGGCCGTCTGCACCAGCTTTCGACCCGCCCTTTGCCGATCAGGCCGCGGTTCCCGTCGCCCCTGGTCCGTCCGTCAGAAGGGGTGGTACTGGTACAGCCAGGTCTCGCTGAGCACCTGCTCGCCGCTGCGCAGGAAGCAGCGCATCTCCACCGGGTCCTTGCCGTCGACGGTCAGGTCGAACTGGGCCCGCCAGTGGCCGGGGA
>JBEIIL010000020.1:0-38902 GCA_040380755.1 Methylobacteriaceae bacterium
AGTCGACGTCGCCGGCCATCCGGTAGAGTTCCATCACCTCCGGCATCTCGCCGACCGCGGTGGCAAAACCCTCCAGCCAGGGGCCGGAATGGGCGATCATGATCACCGGCAGAGGCGGGCGGCGGGCGACGGTCATCGGGCGGACATCCGGTGCGGACGATCGGCAGACACGAAGAGAAGGCGCATGAAAGGGCCTTTCAGGGTCAGGTCTCGAGCCCATAAGGTACAAGAAATTGTGAAATTTCTCAATTTACAATTGTTAGAGGATTTTTCTCAAAATCACATTGTATTGAGAAAATTGCACCCTTTCCCGACCCTGATGCGCCCGGCGCAACCCTGTGCTGCCGGCGGAAGGCCGACGAAGTTCAGCGCTGGCGCGCGCCGGCGCCTTGGCGGATAGTTGGTCTCAGCCCGTCCCTGCACCGCGCGCCACGTATCGGTCACGACACGGCGGGCCCGCCCTCTCCCGGATCTCCCCCATGGCCCACCACCACCTCGCCGCCAGCCCCGAGACCTGCCATTGGGGCTACTTCGATGCCTCGCTGGCGCCGGTGCTGACCGTCGGCAGCGGCGACGAGGTCACCATCGACACGGTCTCGGGTGCGGCCGAGATGCTGCCGCCGTCCGGGCAGTTCCATGTGCCGCCGGAGCTCGCCGACATCCACGCCCGCAGCCCGCGCATGCTGCCCGGCCATATCCTCACCGGGCCGATCGCGGTGACGGGAGCCGAGCCGGGCGACGTGATCGAGGTCCGGATCCTGGACGTCCAGTTGCGGCAAGACTGGGGATACAACCTCATCCGCCCGCTGGCCGGCACGCTGCAGGACGATTTCCACGAGACCCGCCTGCTGCACATCCCGCTCGACCGGGAGCGGATGGTCGGGCGGATGCCATGGGGTGTGGACCTGCCGCTGGCGCCGTTCTTCGGCGTGATGGGCACGGCGCCGCCGCCGGCCTGGGGCCGCATCACCTCGATCGTGCCGCGCGCCATGGGCGGCAATCTCGACAACAAGGAGCTGGTGCCGGGCACCACGCTGTTCCTGCCCGTGTTCGTGCCCGGCGGCCTGTTCTCCTGCGGCGACGGCCACGCTGTGCAGGGCGATGGCGAGGTTTGCGTCACCGCCATCGAGACCGCCGTCCAGGGCCGGTTCGCGCTGCACTTGCGCAAGGACCTGCACCTCGCCATACCGCGCGCCGAGACCCCGACCCACTACATGACGATGGCGATGGACCCCGACCTCGACCAGTGCGTCGTGCAGGCGCTGCGCGACATGATCGTCCTGCTGGGCGAGGTGCGGGGCCTGTCCCGGGAGGACGCCTACACGCTGTGCAGCCTGGCCGCCGACCTGCGGGTGACGCAGACGGTGAACGGCTCAAAGGGCATCCACTGCATGATCGCCCGCTCCGCCGTGCACGGGGCAGTCGGCTGAGATGACGCTGCCGCAGGGCGAGGCGCCCGCGCCGGACGCGCCGCCGCCCAGCGCCCGCGCGCTGTTCCTGCGCGTCTTTCCCAACATCATGCTGCCGATGTTCCTCGCCGTCGGCGACCAGACCATCGTGGCGGCGGCGCTGCCGGCGATCGCCGCCGACCTCGGCGATGTTGAGCGCGTGTCCTGGGTGGTGGTGGCCTATCTGGTCGCCACCACCATCGCGGCGCCGGTCTACGGGCGCCTTGGCGACGTTTTCGGCCGGCGGCGGATGATGCTGGTGGCGCTGGCCGTGTTCGCGACCGCCTGCGTGCTGTGCTCGCTGGCGACCAGCGTGGCGGCGCTCGCCGCCTTCCGGGTGCTGCAGGGGCTGGGCGGCGGCGGGCTGATGACCACCGCGCAGGCGCTGATCGGCGAGACCGTGCCGCCACGCGAGCGCGGCCGCTACCAGGGCTATCTGGCGACTGTCGTCGTCACCGCCAGCATGTTCGGGCCGGTGGCGGGCGGGCTGCTCTCCGGCACCTTCGGCTGGCGCTCGATCTTCATCGTCAACCTGCCGCTTGCGCTTATCGCCGCCCTGCTGGCCCTGCGGCTGCCGAAACGGCGCGCGGCTCCTGACGCGACGTTCCGGTTCGATCTGATCGGGCTGGCGCTGCTGACCACCTTCGTGGTGGTGATGCTCGGCGGCCTCGGGCAGCTGACCCGGCCCGGGCAGGTCGGGCTCTGGGGCGTGCTGGGCGGGCTAGCTCTGGTGCTGGCAAGTGTCGTGCTGCTGGTGCGGCACGAGAAGCGGACCCCGTCGCCGCTGCTGCCGATGGGGCTGCTGGGCCGGCCGGCGATCTGGCGGGCGGACGCGCTGGCGGCCTGCCATGGCGCGGCGCTGGTGTCGCTGATCACCTATCTGCCGCTTTACCTGACCACCGTTCGCGGGACGACAGCGGCCCAGACCGGCCTGCTGCTGCTGCCGTTGACCATGGCGCTGGGGTTCGGCTCGATGCTGTCGGGCCGCCTCGCCTCGGCCACCGGAAGGCTGGCGGTGATCCCGACGATCGGCCTGACGCTGGCGACGGTGGCCCTGGTGGTCCTCGCCTTCGGCGCGCCCTTCGTCGGAACCGCGGGTGTCATCGCCATGCTGGCGGCGGTGACGCTGTTCATGGGCTCGGTGATGGCGGTCGTGCAGGTGACAGTGCAGAGCGCCGCCGGCCCGGGCATGGTCGGCTCGGCGGCGGCCTCGGTGCAGTTCTCGCGCTCCATCGGCGCGGCGATCGGGACGGCCACCGTCAGCATCGTGCTGTTCGGCAGCATCGCGGCGGCGGATCCGAAGGCGGTGACGCTGTTTGCCGACCTGCTGGAGCATGGCCCGGCGGCGCTCGACAGGCTCGACGCGGCGATGCAGGCTGCCTTGAGGCAGGCGATCGCCGGCGCCTTCCGGGCTGCCTTCCTGACGATCGCCGCCTTCACCGCCGTGGGGCTGGTGCTGGCGGCGACGAACCCGATGAAGCGGATAGGCTGACGGTCCACCGGGGCCGCCCGCAAAGGCCCGCAGCTCACTCGATGGTGAAGCTCTTGGGGTCCCAGGTCACCTTGGGATAGCGGGGGTTCATGTCCTCGAGCGTCTTGCGGACAATCGCCGCGATGGCGGCGTTGCGGGCCCATTTGCGGTCCGCCGGAATGACGTACCAGGGCGCGTGCTCGGTCGAGCAGCGCGACAGCGCCGTCTCGTAGGCGCCGCGGTACTCGCCCCACAGCTTGCGGTCCTCAAGGTCGCCGGGGTTGAACTTCCAGTGCTTGTGCGGATCGTCCAGGCGCTCCTGCAGGCGCTCCTTCTGTTCGGCCTTGGAGATATGCAGCATGAACTTGAGCACCGTGGTGCCGTTGTCGACCAGCAGGCGCTCGAAAGCGTTGATCTGGTCATAGCGCGGCTCGATCTCCTTCGGCTTGACGTACCGCCGCACCTTGACGACGAGCACGTCCTCGTAGTGCGAGCGATTGAAGATGCCGATGGTGCCGCGGCGCGGCGCGACCATGTGCGAGCGCCAGAGGAAATCATGGGCGAGCTCCAGCTCGCTCGGCTGGCGGAAGGCGTTGACGGTCACCCCCAGCGGGCCGGCGGTGTTGAACACGCCGCGGATGGTGCCGTCCTTGCCCGACGTATCCATGCCCTGGAGGATCACCAGCAGGGCGCGCCGGCCCTCGGCAAACAGCCGGTCCTGCAGGCGATCGATGGCGACGACGTCCTCGGCCAGCCTGGAGCGGGCCGCCGCCTCGTCGCCGACGGCCGTCGTGTCGCGGGGATCATGTTCGCCGAGGTCGACCTGGCTGCCGGGAGTGACGCGGTAGGAATGGGCCACGGCCATGCTCCTGGGCTGGGGACGGGTGTCGATTCGGCCGCGGTCAGCCGCGTGTCACCAGGCGGCGACGGCCGGTGCGCTGGCGCGGCGCCGCGGGTGGCAGGTCGAGCGCGGCGAGGCGCGCGGGCAGCTCTGCCATCACCTGCCGGCGCGCGTCCGGCGCCATGGCGGCCCAGGCGGTGATCTCGTCGATGGTGCGGCCACAGCCGACGCACAGCCGCGAGGCCGGATCGACGATGCAGATCTGCACGCAGGGGGATTCTGTGACTTGCATGACGGTTCCGTGTCGCGTGCTGACAGCTAGGCCGCGGCGGGGGCGCTGGCAAGCGGCAGACCCGCGGCGGCCTGTGAGGCCGAGCCCGGGATACGCCCGGGCCCGACAACTGCGATAGGATCGACGCGGCGCTCAGCCCTTAAGGGCTGCGCCGGGCCAGAGGCGGGGCCGGGCACGGTCATACTGCGGCGGGCGGCGCATCTCGACGCCGAGCGCGTCGGCGGCATGCCATCCCCAGCGCGGATCGTCGAGGAAGGCGCGAGCGAAGGCGACCTGGTCGGCATCGCCCTTCTGCAGGATCGCCTCGGCATGCTGCGGCCGGACAATCATGCCGACCGCGCGGGTGACGATGCCGGTCGGCTTGACGGCGGCGGCGAGGTGGACCTGGTAGCCCTCGCCGAGCGGGATCTTCTGGGCGGGCGAGACGCCGCCGGAGGAGACGCACGCATAGACGAGCCCGGCGGCCTTGAGCTCGCCGGCCAGCCAGACCGCGTCGTCGATGTCCCAGCCGCCGGGTACCCAGTCGGTGCCGGTGATGCGAGCGCCGACGGCGACCGAAGATGGCACCGCCGCGACGACGGCCCGCGCCACCTCGAGCAGGAAGGCAGCGCGGTGGGCGCGGTCGCCGCCGCGCAGGTCGGTGCGCTGGTTGGCAATCGGCGACAGCGTCTGGTGGAACAGGTAGCCGTGGGCGGCGTGGATCTCGAGCACCTCGAAGCCGACGCGGACGGCGCGCACGGCAGCGGCCACGAAGGCATCGCGGACGCGCTCGAAATCGGCCTCCTGCATGGCACGGGGCACATGCCAGCCATCGGCGTTGGGGATGGCCGACGGGCCGATGGTCGGCCACGGATCGTCACCGGACGGCAGCGCCTGGCCGCCCTCCCAGGGACGCTGGCTCGACGCCTTGCGGCCGGCATGGGCGAGCTGCACGCCAAACACGGTGCCGGGCAGCGCCACCGCCCTGGCGGCGGCCAGCGCCCGCGCGGTGGCGCGCTCGTTGGCGTCCGAATAGAGGCCGGTGCAGCCATGGGTGATGCGGCCGATGCGCTCGACAGCGGTTGCCTCCACGACAACCAGGCCGGCGCCCGACATCGCCAGATTCATCCAGTGCTGGAGATGCCAGTCGGTCGGCGAGCCGTCATCGGCGGTGTACTGGCACATGGGCGCCACCGCGATGCGGTTGGGCACCGTGACAGATCCGAGTTCGAGCGGCGTGAACAGACGGGGGGACATGACGGCTCCGGCACTGAGGCGCACGCCTGAGGCGGCACCATGGAAAACTGACACCGCCAGTCTGGGCGATCCCGCGCCGTCCGCCAACCGCGGCAACGCAGACGTGACATGCCCAAACCGGGGGCGGGACCACGCCGCGATCCCGCCCGGACGCCCCGCACGGTCCACGATCCGGCCGGGACCGGCGTCAGCCGCGACGGGCGCGGGCGATGTCGATCAGGCTGAGGAGGGTGAAGGCCACCTGCGCGGCGGCGTGGGCGGTGTTGCTGGTGGCGTCATACTGCGGCGCAACCTCGACCACGTCGGCGCCGATCACGTCGATGCCGGCGAGGCCGCGCAGCAGAGCCAGCGCCTCGCGCGTCGAGAGGCCGCCGATCTCGGGCGTGCCGGTGCCGGGTGCGAAGGCCGGATCGAGGCTGTCGACATCGAATGACACGTAGACCGGGCCATCGCCGACCACCGCCCGGGCCTTGGCGATCACCGCGTCGACGCCCATGGCGGCGAACTCCTCGGCGTGGATCACCGTCATGCCGGACTCGTAGCTGAACCCCCATAGATATTCGGCGCCGCCGCGGATACCGATCTGCACCGTGCGTTCGGGGTCCAGCACCCCGTCGAGGACCGCCTGCCGGAACGGGCCGCCATGATGGAACTTCGAGCCCTCATAGGGCGCGGATGTGTCGCAGTGGGCATCGACATGCACCATGCCGACCGGGCGCGCTGCCCCAATGGCGCGCAGGATCGAGTAGCTGATCGAATGATCGCCGCCGATCGACAGCGGCACGACGCCGGCCTGCACGATGGCACCGATATGCGCCTCGATGTCGGCGTGGCAGCTCTCGAGGCTATAGCGGCTGGCAAACGGCACGTCACCGGTGTCGGCGACACGCATCGAGCGCAGCGGCGTGCGGCGCAGGACATGCTCGAACGGGCCGATGCGCTCGACGGCGCGCACCGCGCGCGGCCCGAGGCGGGCGTCGGCGCGGTTCGTGACACCGAGGTCCATCGGCATGCCGACCAGCGCCACGTCGAGGCCGGCAAAGCCCTCGGCCAGCGCCTGCGGCCGGTAGGGCGCGCCCAGCAGGGTCCCGGGCTCGGCAAAGGGCCATTTGCGCCGCTCGCCCTGGAACTCGCCCTCCGCGACCGCCCGGAACTCGGGATCGTGGAAATCCTGGCCGCCCGTCCCGGCATAGCGGGCGCGCAGGGCGGCAAGCTTGGCGGCATCAACCATGGGTCACTCTCCGGGGGTCGTGGTCTGGACCGACAGGGCGAAGCCTGTAGGAATGGCCGCGCGGGCGCAAGCAGGCGCCGGCGCATGGACAGGCCCGATGATCGCCATCAATCCGCTCCTCTTCGACACCGGCACGCCGCCGATCCCCGAAGCCCAGGGCTGGCTGCGGGATTATTCCGGCAGTCGCGGGCCGGCGATCGACCTGTCGCAGGCGGTGCCCGGCTATCCGCCGCATGACGGGATCCTCTCGCGGCTGGCGGCGGCGGTAGGCGATGCCCGGCTGGCCGGCTACGGCTCGATCTTCGGCGACGCGGCGTTGCGCGAGGCCTATGCGGCGCATGTGTCGCAGGTCTACCGGGCGGGCATCGATGCCGGCTGCGTAGCGATCACGGCCGGGTGCAACCAGGCCTTTGTCATCGCCGCGCTGGCACTGGCGAAGGCCGGCGATGCCGTGCTGCTTCCGTCGCCCTGGTATTTCAACCACCAGATGACGCTGGCGATGCTGGGCATCGAGCCCCGCGCCCTGCCCTGCCGCGCCGGGGCCGGCTTCGTGCCGGATCCGGCCGATGCCGAGCGGCTGATCGACGACCGGGTGCGCGCCATCGTGCTGGTGACGCCAAACAACCCGACCGGCGCGGTGTATCCGCCGGCGACCATCGCCGCCTTCGCGGCGCTGTGCCGGCGCCGGGGCATCGCGCTGATCGTCGACGAGACCTACCGCGATTTTCTGCCCGACGGATCGACGGCGCCGCACGGCCTGTTCGCCGATCCCGACTGGGGCGACACGGTGGTGGGACTCTACAGCTTCTCGAAATCCTATTGCGTGCCCGGGCACCGGCTCGGCGCCATCACGGCGGCGCCGGCGGTGATCGCCCAGATCGGCAAGGTGCTGGACTGCGTCCAGATCTGCCCGGCCCGGCCCGGACAGGCCGCCGTGGCCTGGGCGATTCCGGCACTCGCGGGCTGGCGCGAGGCGAACCGGGGCGAGATCGCCGCGCGGGCGGCAGCGTTCCGGGCGGCCTTTGCGGCGCTGCCGGGCTGGCGGGTCGAGTCGCTCGGCGCCTACTTTGCCTATGTGGCGCATCCGTTCGCGAGCCTGCCGGCACCCCGCGTCGCCGCCGCTCTGGCGCGCGAGCGCGGCATGCTGGCTTTGCCGGGCGACTATTTCGGGCCCGGCCAGGAGGGTCACCTGCGCGTCGCCTTCGCCAATGCCGACGAGGCGGCGATCGGCCTGCTGCCGGAACGGCTGGCCGGCTTCACCCTGTGAGGCCGGCTGGGGCTGGCGGGCGTGGCCCTGTCCCCGGCACACGAAAACGGCGCCCCGAGGGGCGCCGTCTCCAGGATCAAACGAGAGGCCAGCGTGTCAGCGCGGCTTCTCCTTGGAGGCGTCGAGCTCCGGCTGGCGGGTGATCGACACCTGCTGCAGTGCGAGCTGCGCCTGGATGGCGGTGTTGAAGGCCGCGTTCAGCGACGCGGCACTGTCGGCGGCGGTGGACGTGGTGCTGGTGGAGGATTCGACGGCGGTGGCCATGGCGTGTGCTCCGGGCTGACAGGTGGGAGGGCGTAGGCGGGCGGCCGGACAACCGGCCGCCCCTCAGGCTCAGGTCAGGAGCGGATCAGGCCGTGGCGGGCTGCCACTGACCGCCCGAGTTGGCCAGCGACAGGCCGTCGTTGACGCTGTCGTCGAGCCAGCGGCCGTCCTTGTGGGACTGCTGCAGGAACAGGTTGGCGCTCTGGCCCTTGGCGTCGGCCGCCAGATTTTCCACCAGGATCGCCCTGTCGCCCTTGGTCACCGACACGCGGTCAGCGAAGCCCTCGTAGCGCTGAACGGTAATCTTGGTGCCATCCGCCAGGTTGAAGGTGGTGTCCTGCTTGATGGTGGCGTCGACGGTGCCGTCAGCGCCCTGGTCGAACCCGCCCTGGCCGGAGAGACGCGTCGCCGTGTTGGTGACGTGGTCAACCAACACCACCGACTGGTCCGTCTGGTCGAGGCGGAGCTCGGTGGAGGCGTTGAGGGTGATGACCGCAGACCGGCAGTCGTTCTCGGTCTTCCAGTCGGTGCAGGGCGGCGCCGGCGGCTTCGGCGGACAGGGCGGCGGCGGGCAGGGCTTCGGCGGGCAAAAGATCGACTTGCACCAGTTGCCGAGGCCACTGAACAGTCCGGAGACGAAATCGGTCTTGGCCTTGATGACGCCGCCGACGAGGTTTGCACCGGCCTGGACAAGGCCGCCGACGAAGTCTGTCTTGGCCTTGATGACGCCGCCGATGAGGTTGGCACCGCCCTGGACGAGACCGCCGACGAAATTGGCCTTGGCCTCGACCACCTTGCCGAAAAAATCGGCCTTCTGCTGCACGACGTTGCTGACAATCTCAGACTTGGCCTTGAAAATATTTCCAATCCATCCAAACGACATGGCTTTGATCCTCAAATATGATTAAAAAAATAATACGCTGAATACTCCAATATAATTCGTCTTTTTCAGCAATTTGTCCAGACGCATCACTTGTTAAACTTAAAATCGCGAGAAATTCGTTCAAATTTTAGCAATCGGGCACAACCCTGCGGACGCAAGGCTGGCATGCGGTTGGCCGTGCAGTTCCTGTCGCCGGCGCTCCCGTCCCGTTGCTAGGGTGTTCGTCTCGGAGGTGCGGATGACGTCGGACGACAGGCTGTTGCTGCTGGTGCTGGGAGGCAGCGCCTTCGCGAGCGCGGTTGCCGCGCGCGCCACAGACCCGATGGTCAATGCCATCGCGGCCGATTTCGCCACGCCGGTCGCCACCGTGGCGTTGCTCGCCTCGGCCTACACGCTGCCCTACGGGCTGTGCCAGCCGGTGCTCGGGCCGCTTGGCGACAGCCTCGGCAAGGCGGCGGTGCTCAAGGTGTGCACGATCGTGTTTGCGCTGGCGCTGGCGGCCTGTGTGATCGCGCCGGACCTGGGCACGCTCGCCGCCGGCCGTATCGTCGCCGGTATCGCGGCAGGCGGCGTGATCCCGCTGGCTCTGGCGATGATCGGCGACCGGTTTCCGATGGAGCAGCGCCAGGTCGCCATCGGCCGGTTCCTCACTGCCGCGCTTGTCGGCCAGCTCGTCGGCGTCACCACGGCAGGGGTCCTGTCGGACTGGATTGGCTGGCGCGGCGGCCTGGCGTCCACCGCACTGGTGGCGGCAATCGCAGCCGCCGGCGTCGTCGGCTGGCTGAAGCCGGGCGCGGAAGACCCTCCGCGCGGCCGATTCGGCGTCGGCGGTGCCATGGCGACGTTCGCGCTGGTGCTGCGCAACCCGCGTGCCGCAGTCTGCTATGGCAGCGTGTTCCTCGAATCGATCGCCATCTACGGTGTGCTGCCGTTCGTGCCCGAGCTGTTGGCGCAGCGCGGCGGCGGAACGGCCACGCAGGCAGGTCTGGCGATCGCGGGGCTCGGCATCGGCGGCCTGATGTTCTCGCTCTTCGTCGCGCAGTTCCTGCGGGTGTTCAGTCCGTTCGGCCTGATGGTCGGAGGCGGGCTGATCGGCGGTACGGGCCTCGCCGGGCTGGCCTTCAGCGGCTCATGGCCGTTCAAGATGGCCTGCTTCACCGTGATCGGGCTCGGCTTCTTCATGCTGCACAACTCGCTGCAGAACCGGGCTACCGAGCTGGCGCCGCATGCGCGCGGCTCGGCGGTATCGCTGCATGCGTTCTTCTTTTTCATCGGCCAGGCGCTGGCGCCGGCGCTGTTCGGGATCGGCCTGCACAGCATCGGTGCCACGCCGATGCTGCTGGGCAGCGCGGTGCTGCTCGCTGGCGTGGGCACCGGCGCGGCCCTGCTGCTGCGCCGGGTCGACCGGCGCGAGGGCCACGCTTGAGGCGACCGGCCCGACCGCGAGGCCATATGGCCCCGCTTCAGCCCGGACCGACCATCGCCTCGGGACGGACCAGCACGTCGAACTCGGCACCACTGACGTAGCCGAGCCGCACCGCCTCCTCGCGCAGCGTCGTGCCGTTGGCGTGGGCGGTCTTGGCGACCTTGGCGGCGGCGTCGTAGCCGATCCGGGGTGCCAGCGCCGTCACCAGCATCAGCGAACGGCGCATCTGGGCGTCGATGCGGGCGCGGTCGGCCTGGAGCCCCTCGACGCAGTGGCGGCGGAAGCTGTCGGTCGCGTCGGCCAGCAGCCGCACCGACTGCAGCACCGCATCGACGATCACGGGCTTGTAGACATTGAGCTCGAAATGGCCCTGGCTGCCCGCCACCGTGACGGTGGTCTGGTTGCCGAACACCCGGCAGCACACCATGGTCAGCGCCTCGCACTGGGTCGGGTTGACCTTGCCGGGCATGATCGAGGAGCCGGGCTCGTTGTCCGGCAGGATCAGCTCGCCAAGGCCGGATCGCGGCCCCGATCCGAGGAAGCGGATGTCGTTGGCGACCTTGAACAGCCCGGTTGCCAGCGCGTTCAGGGCGCCATGGACGAGCACCAGCGCGTCGTTGGAGGCGAGCGCCTCGAACTTGTTGGCCGCCGTGACGAAGGGCTGCCCGGTGTGGGCCGCCAGGCGCGCGGCGATGGCCTGGGCGAATTTGGGGTGCGTATTCAAGCCCGTGCCGACGGCGGTGCCGCCCTGGGCCAGCGGCCAGAGCTGGGGCAGCGCATCCTCGACGCGCTGCAGTCCGAGTTCGACCTGGCGGGCATAGCCCGACATTTCCTGGCCGAGCGTCAGCGGCGTCGCGTCCTGGGTATGGGTGCGGCCGATCTTGACGATGTCGGCGAAGGCCTCCGCCTTGGCCTCCAGCGCGGTCTGCAGACGCTCCAGCGCCGGCAGGAGCGTGCCCGCAATCGCGCCCGCAACGGCGACATGCATGGCCGTGGGGAACGTGTCGTTGGACGACTGGCCGCGATTGACGTGATCATTGGGATGCACCGGGCTCTTGCCGCCGCGGGTGCCGGTGAGCATCTCGTTGGCGCGGGAGGCCAGCACCTCGTTGGCGTTCATGTTGGTCTGGGTGCCGGACCCGGTCTGCCAGACCACGAGCGGGAACTCGCCATCGCCAAGCCGCCCCGCCAGCACATCGTCGGCCGCCGCCACGATGGCGCCGGCGAGGCGGGGGTCGAGCTCGCCGAGTTCGCTGTTGACCTCGGCGGCGGCCTTCTTGACGAGCACCAGCGCCCGGATCAGCGGCTCCGGCATGCGCTCGGTGCCGATGCGGAAATTGTCCCGCGAGCGCTGGGTCTGGGCGCCCCAATGGTGCGCGTCAGGCACCTCGACGGGGCCGAAACTGTCGGATTCGGTGCGGGTCTGCGGCATGGGGGCCTCCTGTTCGCGCATGCTGGGCGGTGAACACGGCGCCGCCATGGCGGTGGACAGCTGCGCTGGCGTGCGGCACGACCCTTGCCTGCCTGCCTGTCTGTCGTGCCTAGGGTGTGCCATGGTGGTGCATCCGCGGCATCGCCTCGGTCCGGCCGAGTTGCCAATCCGTTCTGGCCAAGCCGTCCTTGGCCTGCGAGCCTCCGGAAGGAGATCCGTTGTCGATCGTTGCCGCACTGACCCACGTCACGCATTACCGCTACGACCGTCCCGTCGCCATCGGCCCGCAGGTGATCCGCCTGCGCCCCGCGCCGCATTGCCGCACGCCGGTCCTCAGCCATGCGCTGAAGGTCACGCCGGAAAACCATTTCATCAACTGGCAGCAGGATCCGCACGGCAACTGGCTGGCGCGGTTCGTGTTCCCCGAGCCGGCGACCGAGCTGAAGATCGAGGTCGACCTCGTCGCCGAGCTCGCGGTCGTCAACCCGTTCGACTTCTTCGTCGAGGACTATGCCCAGGCCTTCCCGTTCGCCTATCCGGCCGAACTCAAGCACGAGCTCGCTCCCTATCTGGAACGGGAGGAGGACGGGCCACTGCTGGACACGCTGGTGGCGTCCATTCCGCGCGAGCCGACGCCGATCGTCGATTTTCTCGTCGCGATCAACCAGCGGCTGCAGTCAAACATTGGCTACATCGTCCGCCTTGAGCCGGGCGTCTACGCGCCGGACGAGACACTGCGGCTGCGCAAGGGCTCGTGCCGCGACAGCGGCTGGCTGCTGGTGCAGGTGCTGCGCCGGCTCGGCCTGGCGGCGCGGTTCGTGTCCGGCTACCTGATCCAGCTCAAGCACGACCTGAAGGCGCTGGATGGTCCCTCGGGGACTGACCACGACTTCACCGACCTGCACGCCTGGGCCGAGGTCTACATCCCGGGTGCCGGCTGGATCGGCATGGATCCGACCTCCGGCCTGTTCTGCGGCGAGGGCCACCTGCCGCTGGCGGCGACGCCGCACTACCGCTCGGCCGCGCCAATCTCCGGCATGGTGGCGTATGCGGAGGTCGACTTCGCCTTCCACATGGGTGTCACGCGCGTGCGCGAGGTGCCGCGGGTGACGCTGCCGTTCTCGGACGAGGCCTGGCAGGGGCTCGCTGCGCTGGGCGAGCGGATCGACCAGGACATCGTCGCCCAGGACATGCGGCTGACAATGGGCGGCGAGCCCACCTTCGTGTCGGTGGACGACTACGAGGGCGAGGAGTGGAACACCGCCGCGGTGGGTCCGACCAAGCGGCAGCGGGCCGACGATCTGGCGCGGCGCGCCCGGGCCCGGTTCGCGCCTGGCGGGATGCTGCACCACGGCCAGGGCAAATGGTACCCCGGCGAGACGCTGCCGCGCTGGACCTTCGCGCTGTACTGGCGCCGGGACGGGCGGCCGATCTGGCGCGACCAGGCCCTGCTGGCGGTGGAGACGCCGGCCGTCCCGGCTCCCGCCGACGCGCCGCAGCGCTTCGCCCAGGGCATCGCCGAACGGCTCGGGGTCGAGCGCGACTGTGCGGTCCCGGCCTATGAGGACACCGCCGCCTGGGTGTTGAAGGAGGCCGAGCTGCCGCCCAATGTCGACCCGCTCGACAGCAAGCTGGCCGACGCCGAGGCGCGGGCGCGGATCGCGCGGGTGTTCGAGCGCGGACTCGGCAATCCTGTCGGCTGGGTGCTGCCGGTGCAGCGCTGGCAGGCGGTGTCGACCGACCGGCGCTGGCGCAGCGAGCGCTGGAAGCTCAGGCGCGGCAAGCTGTTCCTGGTGCCGGGCGACTCGCCGGCCGGCTTCCGCATGCCGCTGGCCTCGCTCAATCATGTTCCGCCGACGAGCTACCCGTATGTCGTCCCCGCCGATCCAACCGAGCCGAAACCAGACCTGCCGCCGACCGAGGAGATCGTCCAGCGGGTGCAGCGGCGCGAGGCCGGACCGGCCGCCGATTCCGGCCGGCAGGACGTGGTCGAGCAGGTGGCGATCGAGGGCGCGGTGCGTACCGCCATCGCGTTCGAGGTGCGCGACGGCGTCCTCTACGCCTTCATGCCCCCTGTGGTGGAGCTGGAGGACTATCTCGAGCTGATCGCGGCGCTGGAGGACACCGCCCGCGAGGTCGGGCTGCCGGTGCGCATCGAGGGCTACGCGCCGCCGCATGATCCGCGCGTCGAGGTGCTGAAGGTGACGCCCGACCCCGGCGTCATCGAGGTCAACGTCCAGCCGGCGACGAGCTGGCGCGAGGCGTGCGACATCACCTTCGGGATCTACGAGGATGCCCGCAAGGCGCGGCTTGGGACCGACAAGTTCCTGATCGACGGCCGCCACTGCGGCACCGGCGGCGGCAACCATGTGGTGCTGGGCGGGGCGACACCGAGCGACAGCCCGTTCCTGCGCCGGCCCGATTTGCTCAAGTCACTGGTGGTCTACTGGCAGCGCCATCCGTCGCTGTCCTATCTGTTCTCGGGCCTGTTCATCGGCCCGACCAGTCAGGCGCCGCGGATAGACGAGGCGCGGCACGACGGGCTGTACGAGCTGGAAATCGCCATGGCGATGGTGTCGTCGCCGGGCGGGCCGCAGACGCCGCCTTGGCTGGTCGACAGGCTGTTCCGCAACCTGCTCGTCGACGTCACCGGCAACACCCACCGCAGCGAGATCTGCATCGACAAGCTATACTCGCCGGACGGGCCGACCGGCCGGCTGGGGCTGGTCGAGTTCCGCTCCTTCGAGATGCCGCCGGACGCCCGCATGAGCCTCGCCCAGCAGCTGCTGCTGCGGGCGCTGGTGACGTGGTTCTGGCGCGAGCCGCAGGACGGGCCGCTGGTACGCTGGGGCACTGCCCTGCATGACCGGTTCATGCTGCCGCACCATGTCTGGGACGATTTTGGCGACGTGCTGGGCGACCTCGCCCGGCAGGGCTATCCGGTTGACCCGCTGTGGTTCGAGGCGCAGCGCGAGTTTCGCTTCCCGGTCTTCGGCCATGTCGAGCATGGCGGGGTGCGCATGGAGATCCGCCAGGCGCTGGAGCCCTGGCACGTGATGGGCGAGACCGGCGCGATCGGCGGCACAGTGCGCTTCGTCGACAGCTCGGTGGAGCGCCTGCAGGTCAAGGTCGAGGGCTTCGTCGAGGGCCGGCACGTCGTCGCCTGCAATGGACGGCGCGTGCCGTTGACACCGACCGGGCGGCAGGGCGAAGCCGTGGCGGGCGTGCGCTTCAAGGCCTGGCAGCCGGCCTCGGGGCTTCACCCCATCATCCCGGTGCATGCGCCGCTGACCTTCGACATTCTCGATGCATGGAACGGCCGGGCGCTCGGCGGCTGCGTCTACCATGTCGCCCATCCGGGCGGCCGCAGCTACGACACGATGCCGGTCAACGCCTATGAGGCCGAGGCGCGGCGGCTGGCGCGCTTCCAGGCGCACGGGCACAGCCCGGGGGCGAGACCGATCCCCAGGGCGGAACCGTCGGACGAATTTCCGATGACGCTCGACATGCGGCGGCTGCCGCCGCACTGGGCCGCATGACGCCGGGGGCGCCCGCCTCATCTGCGTCCGGCGATCCGGTGGCGACCCTGCTGGCCGGCTATGCGCCGCTGGCCGGCGTTCGCGACGAGCTGGTCGACGAGGCCGGCCGGCCGCGCCCGCACTGGCGGCCGCTGCTGCAGGCGCTGAGCGGCGATCCGGCGGCCGTCGAGGCGGCGTTCGGGCTCGCCGACCGCCACCAGCGCGACAGCGGCGTCTACTACCGGGTCTACGACGCCAGGGGCAGCCAGGAACGGGCCTGGCCGCTCAGCCACGTGCCGCTGGTGCTGCCGGAGGCCGAGTGGGAGGCGATCGCCGCCGGACTGAAGCAGCGCGCCGGGTTGCTCGATGCCGTGCTGGGCGACCTTTATGGCGACGGGAGCCTGGTGCGTGACGGCGCGTTGCCGGCCGCGCTGGTCGCTGGCAGCCCGGACTTCCTGCGCCCGATGGTGGGACTGCATCCGCGCGGTACGCGCCGCCTGCAGGTCTATGCGGCCGATCTCGGCCGTGGCCCCGACGGGCGGTGGTGGGTGCTGGGCGATCGCACCCAGGCGCCGTCGGGCATGGGCTATGCGCTGGAAAACCGCATCGCCCTGTCGCGCGCCCTGCCCGAGACCTACGGGCGCATGAATGTGCGACGGCTGGCGCCGTTCTTCCAGGCCTGGCGCGAGGCGCTCGCCGGGCAGGCGGAGCGCGAGGGCATGCGCATCGGCCTGCTCACTCCTGGCCCGCTGAACGAGACCTATTTCGAGCACGCCTATCTGTCGCGCTATCTCGGCTTCCTGCTGGTGGAGGGCGGCGACCTGACGGTGCGCGACGGCGCCGTGTTTGTGCGCACCATCGGCGGGCTGAAACGGGTCGACGTGCTGGTGCGACGGCTCGATTCGGAGTTCGCCGATCCGGTGGAGCTCGATTCCAAGTCGCGAATCGGCGTCACCGGGCTGGTCGAGGCCGTGCGGTCGGGCAGCGTGGTGCTCGCCAATGCGCTGGGCTCGGGCGTGCTGGAAAGTCGCGGCATGCTGGGCTTCCTGCCGGCGCTGTGCCGGCGGCTGACCGGCGAGGATCTGATCCTGCCCAACATCGCCACCTGGTGGTGCGGGCAGGCCGAGGAGCGCGACCATGTGGACGCGTCGCTCGACCGGCTGGCGCTGGCTCCGGCCTTCAGCCGCAGCGCCGCGTGGCCATGGCCGCCGGGGCCGGTGGCGGGCGCGTCGCTGGGCCCCGCCGACCGCGAGCAGCTGCGCACCCTGATCCGGCAGCGCGGGGTCGAGGTCGTCGGTCAGGAGGTGGTGCGGCTCTCGACCATGCCGGTGTGGGAGGCTGGCCGGCTGCGGCCGCACCCGTTCACGCTGCGCGCCTATGTGGTGGCAACGGAAGACGGCTGGGAGGTGCTGCCCGGCGGCTTCGGCCGCGTCGCCGAGGGCCAGGACCCGCGGGCGCTGTCGATGCAGCATGGCGGACGCTCAACCGACGTCTGGATCACCAGCACGAAGCCGGTTGACCAGGTGACGCTGCTGCCTGCGCCGGATCGGGTCGCCATCAAGCGCATCATCGGTTACCTGCCGAGCCGGGCGGCCGAGAACCTGTTCTGGCTCGGCCGCTATTGCGAACGGGCCGAGGCGACGCTGCGCGTCGTCCGCTGCCTGGCGGCGCTGACAGTCGAGAACTCGGAGACGGCGGGTCCGTCCCGCGAGGCGCTGCTGCGGCTCGTCGACATGGCGGGGGCGTGGGGGGCGGCGGCGGTGCCGTCCACCATCGGGCGCGGCACGGCGGCGGCCGTGTTTGCAACCGCCCTGCGTAGTCCCGACCATGGTGGATCGGTGCGGTGCCTGCTGGCCGAGGCACGGCGGACCGCGTCGGTGATCCGCGACAGGCTGTCACCCGACGCGGTGCGGGCGCTGGCGGACCTGTCGATGCCGTTCGACGAGGAGGGCGCCACGCAGGGCCCTGGCGAGGCTCTGGAGACCGCCGATCAGGCTCTGCGGATCATCGCGGCCTTCTCCGGCCTGGTGCAGGAGAACATGAACCGGCTGTCGGGCTGGCGCTTCCTCGAGGTCGGACGCCGCATCGAGCGCGGGATCCTGACGGGCCGCTTTGTGCGGCGCTTTGCCGACCGCAGCGCCCCGGCTTCGTGCCTCGACGCGCTGCTCGAGCTCACCGACAGCCAGATCACCTACCGGGCCCGCTACCTGATGGGCGCGCTGCGGCTGCCGGTGGTCGACCTCGTGGTGCTGGACGACGGCAATCCGCGGGCCGTCGCCTTCCAGATCGGCCGTCTCAAGGATCACCTGGCGGCGCTGTCCGACCTGCCGACCCATGCCACCCTCGACATGCCGCAGCGCATCGTGCTGCAGCTCGCCACCACGTTGCGCGTGCAGGATATCCACGCGCTCGACGGCGATGACGTGCTGGCGGTGGAGAACCGGCTCATGGAGCTCTCCAACGAGATCACCCTGCGGTTCTTCACCCAGGAGGAGATGCTGCCCGACGACTCGGAAGCCAGGCCCGGAGGGCGGCCATGAACTATGACGTCTCGCATGTGACGACCTACGAGTATGGCAGCCGGGTCGCCGCCGCCCGCTGCCTGCTGCATCTGGAACCGCGCAACCTGCCGGACCAGCAGGTGGCGTTCGCCTCCGTAGAGATCGAACCGCGGCCGGTCGAGCAGACCACCCATACCGATTTCTTCGGCAACCGCACCCGCATGCTGCGCTTTGCCGCGCCGCATTCGAAGCTGGTGCTGCGGGCGCGCTCGCGCGTTGCCGTGACGGCCCCGCATTGGCCGGTCCCGAGCGACACGCCAGCCTGGGAACAGGTCGCGGCGGCGGCCGCCTGCGTCCCCGATCTCGGCCCCGAGAGCCCGGTGCACCACCTCTTTGCCAGCCGGCACGTGCCGCACCTGGCGGCGGCGACGCGCTATGCCGCCGTATCGTTTCCGCCCGGCCGGCCGGTCCTGGCCGGGCTGCTGGAGCTGACGGCGCGGCTCCATGCCGACTTCGCCTATGACCCCGAGGCCACCGAGGTGTCGACCCCGATAGCCACGGTGCTGGAGACCGGTCGCGGCGTCTGCCAGGATTTCGCCCATCTGATGATTGCCGGGCTGCGCGGGCTTGGCCTGCCGGCCGCCTATGTGAGCGGCTACCTGCGCACCGATCCGCCGCCCGGCCGCGAGCGGCTTGCCGGCGCCGATGCCAGCCACGCCTGGACGCGGGCCTGGTGCGGGCCGGCGCTGGGATGGATCGGTCTCGATCCGACCAACGCCATCCCGGCCGGGGAGGACCATCTCGTGCTGGCCATCGGTCGCGACTATTCCGACGTCGCGCCGGTCTCCGGCGTCCTGCTCGGGCCGGGCGGGCAGCGCCTGCGCGTAGCGGTCGACGTGGTGCCGCTCGTCCCGGCTCAGGTGCTCGCCGGCTGAGCCATCACTGACGGAGCCGGTGGGGCTGGGGATGCGGGAGCCCCCTCCAGCACGATGTGGGAGCGTGAATCGGCAAAGCTGATGCCGGCGGCGCGCAAGGCCGCCTCGATTCGCCGGTAGGCCTCGCCGCGGATCTCGAACTGCTTGCCGGGCGGGGTCTGGACCTTGCAGCGGAAGACCTTCACGCCCGGTTCGATCCGGTACAGCTTGGTCTTCAGTGGCGCCATGATGACCGGCGCGAAGGCCGGGTCCTCGGCCATCTCGGCGCCGATCTTCTTGACCAGCTTGCGGATGAACTCGCTGTCGACGCTGGTGGGCAGCGGTATCTCGAACTTGTCGATGACCCAATCGCGCGAGTTGTTGCGGACACTGCCGAGCGTGCCGTAGGGCACGAAATGCAGCGGGCCGTTCTGGTGACGCAGCGCCACCGTGCGCAGGGTGATGCGCTCGACGGTCCCCTTGGCCGACCCGCCCTCGATGTAGTCACCGATGCGAAACACGTCCTCCAGCAGGTAGAAGAATCCCGACAGGATATCGCGCACCAGCGTCTGGGCGCCGAAGCCGACGGCAATGCCGACAATGCCGGCGCCGGCGAGCAGGGGCGTGATCTCGATGCCCATCACGGACAACAGCGACAGGCCGAGCAGGACGGTGATGACGACGCCCGCGGTCATCCGCAGGATCGGCAGCAGTGTGATGTGTCGCGCCTGCGATCCGGTTTCCGGATCGCCACCCGCTGCCGCGATGGCATCGAGACGCGAGTCGACAAAGCCGCGCACGGCCGCCCACGCCATGTCGGCGACGAGCATGATCGCCGCAGCGCCGAGCAGACGGCCGGCCAGCCGCGCGGCCGGGGTCTCCGTCCCCTCCATGGCCATGAGGGGAACCTCCCACAGCACCGCGCAGGTGGCGAGGCCGATCACAGCGAGACCGAAACGCGCCGCCCGCAGCGTCAGGTCGCGGCCGAGGATTCGCTCGCCTGGCGCCAAAGCCGACGCGCCCGGCGCGGGGGGAACAAAGGCACTCCACAGGAAGGCGACGATGCCCGGCGCCGCCTTGACTGCTGCGGTCGTGGCAGCGATCACAAGGAGGGTGAGTGCCATGCGCTCGTGGCCGGCCAGCCAGAGCGCGGCCACAAGAGCGCAGCCGAGCGACACCCCGAAGGGCAACGGCACGCCGCGGCGGCGACGGACAGCAACGGCAGGACGCCCGCGGCGATCCGCCTCGATGCGGTGGGCGACGAAGACAGCGGCGACCGCCGCCAGCACGGCGGCGGCAAGCCGCAGCGCACCACCCAGCCGTGGTGCGGCCCCGATCCGCGCGGCAAGCTCGGCGCCGACGATCAGGACGGCAAACACTGTCGCGCCGCCGGTGACGAGGAGGGTCACCTGCCTGGCGCGGCGGGTTGGCATTCTGATCAGGCGCAGGCGTGACGCCCGCGGTGCCAGCAGGGTCACGGCGAAAATCCAGGCGAACCGCACCGCCGCCACGATGGCGGCGAGGCCCAGCACCAGGTCCTGCACGCCAGCCGGCCAGACGAAGGCGGCTGACGTCGCCGTCAGCGCGCAGACGAACAGCAGCAGTCCCGACAGGCGCAAGGCCATGCCGCGCAGCGCCAGCAGCACCATGGCGCGCGGGTCGGGCGGGACCGCAGCCTCGATGGCGCGCAGCCGCCCGGCCGCGAAGGTCCAGTAGTACCACTCCGCCCCGGCGGCGATGAAGAACAGCACCAGCAGGTAGGCGACGGACCGCACGCCATCTGCCGACTGGAGGGTCGTCGAGACGCTGGCGGCCAGCGCGCCGGCCTGCGGAGCGGCACCGCCGAGATCGTCGGCCAACGATGCACCGCGGATGTGCAGGCTGCGCAAGGCGGATCCGACCAGCCCGGGCTCGCGCGGCGGCGTCTGGGCGACGGCCACTGCCGGCATCGGGGCGAGCGCGGGGAGGGTCATCCAACCGAACGGGCGGACGATCATTGCACCCCCTCAGGGTCGTGCCGGGCGGCGATCCAGGTGGCGGGCGCATGCACGGCCGTGGGATCGGCGTCGACCGGGATCAACCGCTCCACCGTCGCCGCGCCGGCCAGCAGCCGCGCCTGGCAGGCAAGGCGCACGGGCCCGGCCTCGCCGTGCAGGATGCCGCGCTCCAGCGCGTTGATCGCGGACAGGTTCTCGGCCCCGTCGACGATGCGGACCCGACAGGTGCCGCAGCGGCCGCGGCCGGAGCACAGGCTGGTGTGCGGCACGCCGGCCAGTCGGCTGAGCTCGAGGATCGACAGGCCGGCGCGGCCGCGGGTACTGTCGCCGCCGTCATAGCTGATGCGGACGGGCGTGTTCGCCTGCAGGGCCCGGCGCAGGACCGCGATGAGGATCGCGGCACCGGCACATCCCGCCCACACCCACAGGACGACCGACTTGATCGCCTCGAGGCGCGGGAACAGGCGGCCGAGCGCCTGGAGGTCGGCCAGCATTGCGGCGCGGAATGTCGGGTCGGCGGCCATCCGCCCCAGCACCTCCTTGCCGGCCTCGACGAAGCCCAGCAGCGCCACCACGGGCACGCCGAACAGCAGCAGGAGCACCGCCCATCCGGCCCGCGGCCACCAGCGCTGCAGATGCAGCCACCGGTGCAGCCCGATGGCGCCATGGATCCACACGACCATCACGACGGCGAGCTGCTGGATCGCCACCGAGGGCGCGTACAGCCAGAAATTCACCAGCAGCAGCGGATAGGAGATCGAAACCTCGTCGCTGAGCTCGTAGCTGACCCGCGTCACCAGCACATGGCCGACGAGCAAGGGCACCACGGCGAGGCCGAGCAGCAACTGGATCCGGTCGGTCGTGCTCATGGCGCCGCTGCGCCGGGCGGCCACGGACGCGAGCCCGAGCACCGCGTGCAGGCCCGCCGACAGGACCAGCAGCATGCCGCCGATGCCATCCGACCACGGCCCGGTCAGCACCGGCCGCAGCCGCTCCATCGCAGCCAGGGAGACGAGGCCCGCTGCCAGATTGGCGAGGTGGGCCGCGGTGAAAAGCATCAGCACCAGCCCGCTGGCGAGCCGGGCGAAGCGGATGGCGCGCGTCAGGGTCATGCGGTCCTCCGGCCGCACCATAACCATGCAGCCGGCGTGCTGGCGAGAGCGTCCAGCCAGAGACTGTGGGCGGAGCGCCCTCCCGGGCCTCTTGCTGAGTTGCGCACCTCAGGCGGTGCAGGCATGCTCGCCGGCATGATTGAGCCGCTGCTTCGCGTCACGCTGGAGGATGTCGCCCGCGAAGCCGGCGTCTCGCTGGCGACGGTCGACCGCGTGGTCAACCGCCGGCCGGGGGTGCGCGGCCGGATGGTGGTGCAGGTGGAGGCGGCGGTGGCGCGGCTCGGCTACAGGCCCGACCCTGCGGCGGCGCGGCTGGCCCGCAACCGCGACTGGCGCTTCTGTTTCGTCCTGCCGGGCGGTTCCAACACCTTCATGGACCTGCTGGCCGACCAGGTGCGCGCCTGCGCCGGCTGGCTGGCGACGCAGCGGGCCTTTGTCGAGATCCGCCATGTCGACGTGTTCGATGCCGGCGCGCTGGCCGGGACGCTCGAGTCTCTCGCTGGCGCCTGCGACGGCGTCGCCACCATCGCTCTCGACCATCCGCGGGTGCGGGCCGCGATCGACGACCTCGCCGACCAGGGCATCGCCGTGGTGACGCTGGTGTCCGATGCGCCGTCCTCGCGCCGCCTGCATTATGCGGGGATCGACAACACGGCGGCGGGCCGCACGGCCGGGTCACTGATGGGGCGGTTCCTGGGTGGCCGCTCCGGCCGGATCGGGGTGATTGCCGGCTCGCTCGGCCTGCGCGATCATGCCGAGCGGCAGTCCGGCTTCGCCCAGGTGATCGCGGCCGACTATCCCGACCTGGCGCTGCTGCCGGTGTGCGAGAGCCGGGACGAGCCCGGGCGCGCCGGAGCGGCAGCGGCAGAGCTGCTGGCGGCGCATCAAGACCTCGCCGGGATCTACAATCTCGGCGCCGGCAATCGCGGGGTGATCGCGGCGGTCGCGCAGGCCGGTCGCAAGATCGTGTACATCGCCCATGACCTGACGCCGCACACTCGCCGCGCGCTGCTGCACGGGATTGCCGACGCGGTGATCGGCCAGGACCCCGGCCACGAGGCGCGCTCGGCGGCGCGGGTGCTGCTCGCGCACTGCACGGGCGATACGCTGCTGCCCGGACAGGAGCGTATCGGCATCGACATCTTTCTGCGCGACAACATGCCCTGACGCGGCGACGCCTGGTCCGTCCCATGCTTGCAGCGCAGCGTAGATCCACGCCGGCCGGCCTCCCGGCCGCACCCCGATTGTCCGACACTGCCCCATCAAGGGATCCCCCACATGAACAAGCCCGCCTCGCAAGACGCTCTCGCCGTGATGAAGTTCGGCATCGGCCAGCCGGTCCCCCGGCTGGAGGACCCGATCCTGGTGCGCGGCGAGGGACGCTACACCGATGACCTGAATGTCGACGGGCAGCTCTATGCCGTGTTTGTCCGCAGTCCCCACGCGCATGGCGCGCTGCGCGGCATCGACACGGCGGCGGCGCTGGCGGTGAAGGGTGTTGTAGCGGTCTATACCGGCGCCGACCTGACGGCGGCCGGCTACGGCGCGCTGAAATGCGTGCTGCCGTTCAAGAGCCGGGACGGGTCGCCGCTGGTGCAGCCGCCGCGCGGGGCGCTGGCGACCGACAAGGTGCGGTTCGTCGGCGATCCGGTGGCCGTCGTGGTGGCCAAGACCGTGGCGGCAGCGCGTGACGGCGCCGAGGCGGTGGTGCTCGACATCGAGACGCTGCCGGCCGCCGTGCGGCCGCTCGACGCGCTGGCGCCCGGCGCGCCGCAGCTCTACGAGGATGCGCCCGGCAATCTGGCGCTCGACTATCTGTATGGCGATCCCGGCAAGGTTGCCGAGGCCTTCGCCAAGGCGGCGCACGTGGTGACGCTGCCGCTCGAGAACAACCGGATCGTGGTGGCGTCGATCGAGCCACGGGCCGCCATCGGCGAGTATGACCGCAAGGCCAAGCGCTGGATCCTGCGGGCGCCGACCCAGGGCGTGTTCGGCCTGCGGGCGTCGCTGGCCGAGATCCTCGGCGCGAAGCCGGCCGACGTGCGCGTGCTCACAGGCCATGTCGGTGGCTCGTTCGGCATGAAGTCGGCGGTCTATCCCGAATATGTGGCGGTGCTGCACGCCGCGCGGGTGCTCGGCAAGCCGGTGAAGTGGACCGACCAGCGCGGCGAGAGCTTCCTGTCCGACTATCACGGCCGCGACCAGGGCGTGCTTGGCGAGCTTGCTCTGGATGCGCGCGGCACCTTCCTGGCCCTGCGCGTCACCGGCTGGGGCAATCTGGGCGCCTACCTGACCCCGGTCGGGCCGATGTTCTCGACGCTCAACATCGCCAAGAACGGCATCGGCACCTACCGGACCCCGCTGATGGAGGTGAGCACCAGGTGCGCGTTCACCAACACGGTGCCGATCGGGCCCTATCGCGGCGCGGGGCGGCCGGAGAGCAATTACTTCACCGAGCGGCTGGTGGACGCGGCGGCGCGCCAGCTCGGCATCGACCCGGTGCAGCTGCGCAAGCGCAACCAGATCCGGCCGTCGGAGCTGCCCTACGCGACGCCGGTCGGGACGACCTATGACTCGGGCGACTTCTCGGCGCTGCTCGACCGCGCCGTCGAGGCGTCGGAGTGGAAGACCTTCCCGGCCCGCCAGCGCGACAGCCGCAAGCGCGGGCTGCTGCGCGGCCGGGGTCTCGCCTGCTACCTCGAGGTGACGGCGCCGCCTTCCAACGAGATGGGCGGCCTGCGCTTCGATGCCGATGGCGGCGTCACGATCCTGACCGGCACGCTCGACTACGGCCAGGGCCACTGGAGCGCCTTCGGGCAGGTGCTCACCTCGAAGCTCGGCGTGCCGTTCGAGCGCATCCGCCTGATGCAGGGCGACAGCGACCTGCTGATTGCCGGCGGCGGCACCGGCGGGTCGAAATCGATCATGGCGTCGGGCGCGGCCATCGCCGAGGCCAGCATCAAGGTGATCGAGAAGGGCCGCGTCGCGGCCGCCCATGTGCTGGAGGCCGGCGTCGCCGACATCGCGTTTGCCGACGGGCGCTTCAGCATTGCCGGCACCGACCGGGCCATCGGAATCATGGAGCTGGCGGCGTGGCTGCACGCCGCACCGGCGCTGCCGCCGGACGTGCCGGCGACGCTCGACGTCGACCATGTGCACCAGAGCTCGCCCTCGGCCTATCCGAATGGCTGCCACGTCTGCGAGGTCGAGATCGACCCGGAGACCGGGGTGACCCGTGTGGTGCGCTACACCATGGTCAACGACTTCGGCACCATCGTGAACCCGATGCTGGTCGAGGGCCAGCTGCATGGCGGCGTGGTGCAGGGCATCGGCCAGGCGCTGCTCGAGGGCGTGGTGTTCGACGCCGAGGGCCAGCTCGCCACCGGCTCGTTCATGGACTACGCCATGCCGCGGGCCGACGACGCGCCGTTCTTCGCCTTCGAGAGCCGGCCGCAACCGGCAACCACCAATGTGCTCGGCGCCAAAGGGTGCGGCGAGGCCGGTTGCGCCGGCGCGCTTCCCTCGGTCATGAACGCGGTGGTCGACGCGCTGTCGGGTGTGGGCGTCACCCACATCAACATGCCGGCGACGCCGCTGCGTGTCTGGGAGGCGATCCAGGCGGCGAAGACGGGGGCCTGATCGGGGTCGCGACAGCGGCGGCGCGGTTGTCACACGGGGCTATCCGCGCCAGGAGCAGGCCATCTCAGCCGACGAGGTCGAACGTCACGAGCACGCGGGCGACCTCGGCAAAGGTGTCCTGCGGGACATAGTCGCCCAGCGTGGCGCGGCGGCGCAGCATGTCTGCGAGCGACTCCTCCTGCGCTATCGGGATACCGCGGCGCAGCGCCTCAATGCGCAGGCTGGCGGCCTCGGCGCCGTCCGCCCGGGCGACCAGCACCGGCGCCGGCGTGCGCCCGGGACGCCAGGCGATGGCGATGGCGGTCGTCGACGACACCAGCACCACGGCGGCGGCGTCGAGCCCGCGCAGTCCGGGCGCATCGAGCGCCGCGCGGTGGCGGTCGCGGCGCTCGCGCCGGATCGCGGGATCGCCCTGGTCCTGCTTGGTCTCGCGCTTCATCTCCGACAGGCTCATGCGGTGGTCGCGGCGGAACAGGGCGCGCGACAGCGGCAGGTCGGCAAGGCCGAGCAGCAGCAGCACGGCGCTGCCGCCGATGAGCGCAGTGCCGATGGTGACGACGGCGACGCCCGGCAGGCAGCCCACGCCGCAGGCCGGCGCCCAGAGCAGGTCGTTCAGCCGGCCGCGCAGCAGCAGCACCAGCACGCCGAGCACGGCCAGCGCCTTGACGAGGCTCTTGCCGAGCTCGACCCAGCCATGCAGGCCAAACAGGCGGCGCAGCCCCTCGGCCGGATTGAGGCGGTTGACGTCGAACGACACCGCCGCGAAGGAGGCGACGACGCCGCGCGTCTCGGCAACCGACGCCGCCACATGGGCGACCGCCATCACGGCAAACACCGGCAGGATCACGCCGGCAGCGATGACGGCAAGGTCCATCGCCAGCGCGACGGCGGTCTCGGCAAAGGGACGGCCCACCAGCACGGTGGCCATGAAGGCCGCCTCCATGCGGGCGCCGATGCCGCGCAGCGACAGCGCCAGCCAGGCGAGCCCCGCCACCAGCGCCACCGCAGCGGGAAAATCCCGGCTGCGCGGCACCTGGCCGTCGCGGCGCAGGTCACGCAGCCGTGTGAGGCTGGGCGGAAGCGGGCGGTCCTCGGCATCCCCGGCGCCGGCCATCAGCTCCCCCGCAGCACGATGCGCAGAACCGCGACAGCCGCCTCCCACTCGCCGCGGAACCAGGTGGCGAGAAACGCCGCGCAGGCCGGCAGCATCAGCAGGAAGGCCAGGTTCTTCAGCGTCACCGACAGGTCGAAGGCCGGGAACTGGCGCGCCGAGCGGGCCAGGAACACCAGCGCAAGATCGACCAGCAGCAGCACCATCAGGAGCGGGAAGGCGACCGTGACGGCCACCCGCACAAGCGCACCCAGCACGGCACCGACGAGCCGTCCCAGCGCCATGTCGAAGGGCGGCGTCAGTCGCGCCAGCGGCCAGGCCGCATAGCTCTCGTGGACCACGCCGAGCAGGGCCAGCAACCCGCCCGAGACGACGAACAGCGCCAGCCCCAGCTGCACCAGCAGGGCGCCCAGCACGGTCTGTTCGGCGGCATTCATGGGGTCCTGCAGATTGGCGGCGCTGGCGCCCCGATACGCGTCGACCACGTCGCCGGCGGCCTGCAGGCCCCAGAACGGCACGGCCAGCAGCAGGCCGAGGAAGGCGCCGACGGCAAACTCCTTGGCAGCCAGCACCAGCAGCATCGGCCAGTCCGGCACGGCCAGCGTATGGCGCGCGGCGAGACTCACCGGCAGCGAGACGCCGAGCGCGAACACCATGCGCAGGACGCCGGTGAGCCGTGTCCAGCTGAACAGCGGGAACACGAAGGTCAGGCCGAAGACCCGCATCGACCCGAGCGTCACCGCGCCGAGCAGGGACTCGGCGGCGGCGAGCAGCGCGGCTGTGCCCTGCGGCTCCACGGCGTCAGCGAACCAGGTGCGGGAAGGTGGCGAAGATCAGCAGCGTGTACTCGTAGAGCGGCGTCACCAACCTGCCGGCGACGATGAACAGCGAGGCGCCGATGGCGATGATCTTCACCGTCTGGGTCAGGGATGCGTCCTGGATCTGGGTGACGGCCTGCAGGATGCCGACGACGAGGCCGACCAGCGCGGCCACGGCCAGCGGCGGGCCGGCGAGCGCGGCGGCGGCCGTCAGGCCGGTGTAGATCTGCCAGGTGAGTGTGCCGGGGGTCATGGCTCAGGCCACCGGCGCATAGGTGAGGATCAGCCCCTGCAGCAGCCGGCTCCAGCCGTCGACGGCGACGAACAGCAGCAGCTTCAGCGGCGTCGACACGACGGTGGGGGACATCATCTGCATGCCCAGCGCCATCAGGACGGCGGACACCACGAGGTCGACCATGACGAAGGGCAGATAGAGCAGGAAGCCGATCTCGAAGGCGCGCTTCAGCTCGGAGACCAGGAAGGACGGCACCAGGATGGCGAGATCCCGCTCGCCCGCCATGGCGCGCACCTGCTCGGGCGTCCACAGCCGGTGAGAGCTCTCGATGAAGAAGCTGCGGCTTTCGGGCGTGGCGTGTTTGTCGAGGAAGCCGCGCACCGGCCGAGCGGCCTCGGTGGCGGCGCGCTCCCAGTCGGCGATGCTGGCCAGCGGCAGCCGCGGATCGGCGACAACCGCCCAGACGCCCTGCAGCACGGGCGCCATCACATAGGCCGACAGCACGATGGCGGCGGCGTACAGCACCAGATTGGGCGGCGTCTGCTGGATGCCGAGCGCGTTGCGGACGAGAAACAGCACGATGGCGATCTTGGCGAAGGACGTCACCGTCACCACCAGCAGCGGCATCAGGCTCAACAGCCCGGTGAGGACGACGAGCCCGACAATGCTGGAGCCGATGCCGGCGGTCATCGCGCGAGGCTGACGATGCGGACGCCGACCTGGTCGGCGATGCGCACCAGCTGGCCGGTGCCGATGCGGCGGGAGCCGACGATGATGTCGACCGGCTCGTCCTCGCCCCGGCCGAGCTCGAAGACATGGCCGGCGCCCAGCGATTCCAGGCTGGCCAGCGGCAGATCGAGGCGGCCGAGCTCGAAGACCAGACGGATCTGGACGTCGCGCAGGGCGCCGTCGAGGGGCGGTGCGGCGGTCTCGGTTTCGGGCATGAAGGCCTCCCAGGTGCGGGGTTGCGGGGGGTGGGCAAAAGCCGGCGCGGAACGGCTGCGGCGGCGGGGCTGCAGCGGTCCGTCGAGGACGAAACCGGCCGGGCTTGTGGTGCAGGTCTGGCCGGCGGTCTCGGCCACGATCGCGACGGCCTTGCCGAAGGCGCCGGTCCAGACGTCGAGCAGCACGGCGTCGCCGGGGGCCAGCCCGGCGATCTCGGCGCGCGACAGGGTGGCGATGCCGATCCGCAGCGCCATGCTGGTGGACAGGTCGCGCCAGGGTTGCGGCCGCTGCGGCAGGGCGTGCAGCGCCGCGTCGAGGCGCAGCATGTCGGCGTTGGTGCAGGCCAGCCAGAGCTTGGCAGCCGGCCAGCCGGGTGCCGTCACCATGAAGGCCGCGCAGGCGCCGTCGGGCACCACGTCCACGGGCGTCACGGCGGTGAGCGCAACCGACAGGCCGGAGGCGCGCTCGAAGGCGGCCAGCACCGGGATCGCGGCCTCCTCGACCAGCAGCGGCAGCAGGGCCGGATCGGCATCGGCCGGCGCCAGCGCGAAGCTGTCGCGCAGCAGCGCGTCCACCAGCTCGCGCGGACACCACAGGCCGGCGGCACGGCCGGCCACCAGCGCGTCGATCCGCAGCAGCGGACCGGCGGGCCGAGGCTCGGCCGCCGCGGGTTGGAGGGACAGTTCGCCCTCCCCGAGCGGCAGGCGGAACGGCTCGCGCGGCATGGCCAGCCAGCCATCGCGGCGGGCCTGGCGGCGGGCGACGGACGGCAGCGGCAGCGGCACGGGGACGGTTCGGTCGGTCACGGCAGGATCCCCGTCAGCGCCAGGGCCAGCTCCTCGGACTCCTCGGCCAGCAGCGCCGCCCGCGCCAACCGGTCCGCGTGCAGGCGGTCCTGCAGCGCGGACAGCCGATCTCCCGCCCGGCGGGCGGCATCGTGCTGCCGCCTGGCGACGGCAAGGACCGATGCCGCGGTCGAGAGACCGGCGGTGGCGGCCGCAACACTCGCCTCATGCGCAGCGCGACGGCGACGTGCTGCCCCCGCGGCGGCCTGCAGGCCGGCCAGATCGGCAGCGGCGAGGCTGCGTCCCGCGAGGCCGGCGAGACGTTCGCCAAGGCGTTCTGCATCGGTGGACTGTGCCGCGGCAGCCTCTGCGCGGATGTCATGCAATCCCTGCTCGGCCTGCGTGTGCGCCAGCGCTGCGGCGGCACGCTCGGCACGGCGGCGCTCCTCGCGCAGCCTGCGCAGGCGCAGCAGCGCGGGCAGCCGGGCGCTCATCGGGCCAGCTCCGCCAGGGCAGCGACGGTGGCGTCGAAGCCCGTCGTCTCGCCCTGCTGCTGGACCAGGAAGGCGATGATGGCGTCGCGGCGCGCCAGCGCGAGATCGGCCAGCGGATCGGCGCCCGGGCGATACTCCCCGACCTCGACGAGGAGTTCGATGTCGCGTCCTTTCGCCAGCAGGGCGGCGACACGCGCGGCGGCGGCGCGGTGGGACGGGCTCACCACCTGCCCCATCACGCGGCTGCGGCTGGCCAGCACGTCGATGGCCGGGAAATGGCCGGCGGCGGCCAGCCGATCGGACAGGACGATGTGGCCGTCGAGCAGCGAGCGCGTCTCCTCCGCCACCGGATCGGCGGCGGCGTCGCCCTCGACCAGCACGGTGTAGAAGGCGGTGATGGAGCCGGTGACGCCCATGCCGGCGCGCTCGAACAGCTGCGGCAGGGCGGCGAAGACCGAGGGCGGGAAGCCGCGCCGCGCCGGCGGTTCGCCCGCCGCCAGCCCGACCTCGCGCAACGCCCGCGCCAGCCGGGTGACGCTGTCGACGACCAGCAGCACGCGGGCCCCCCGATCGCGAAAGTGCTCGGCAATGGTGGTGGCGACGCGGGCGGCCTGCATGCGCTCGGCCGGTGGCCGGTCGGCGGTGGCCGCCACCACGACGGAGCGTGGCCGCAGCCGCGGGCCCAGCACCCGGGTGACAAAGTCGCCGACCTCACGGCCGCGCTCGCCGACCAGCGCGACGACGATCACGTCGGCCCCCGTGCCTCCGACGATGTCGCCGACGAGCGTGGACTTGCCCGCCCCGGCGCTGCCGAAGATGCCGATGCGCTGGCCTTCCGCGCAGGTCAGCAGCCCGTCGATGGCGCGCAGTCCCACCGGCAGCGGAAGGGCAATGGCCCGGCGGGCGAGGGCCGGCGGCGCCGGGGCATCCAACGGTCGGCGCTGGGCGCCGGGAGGGGCCGGATTGCCGGCACCCTCCAGTGGCAATCCGAAGGCATCGACGACGCTGCCCAGCAGATGATCGCCCACCGGGATCGCGGCGACGCGGCCGAGCGCGGTGACGAGGGTGCGGGCGGACAGACCGGCTGTACTGCCCTGCGGCGCCAGGACGGCGACGGCACCGTCGAGCCCCACCACCTCGGCGAAGCGGGTCTCGCCACCCTCCGGATTGCGCAGCGCGCAGAGCTCGCCGATGCGGGCGGCGGGCAGTTCGGCGCGCAGCAGCGGCCCGGTGACGGCCACCAGCCGGCCGGCCTCGGGCCGGAATCGGGCGCCGTCGAGCCGGCCGGCGAGGCGGTGCAGTTCGGCGGCGAGCGGGCCGGCGCTCATGCGTCGCCCCCCAGAGCATCGCGCAGGCGGTCGAGCTGCTGGCCGGGGCCGACATGCACGCGCCCGCCGCCGGCCTCCAGCACCATCTCGTCGCCGGTGAGCGTCGGGTCCGGCTCGACCGCCCGCACTGCCAGAGCGCAGCCCTCGGCCTGCCAGGCAGCGAGCGTGGCGCGGACCTGGCCGGCAATCGGCGGCGGCACGCGCAGCACCGCACCAACCGCGGCGGCGGCCTCGTCCAGCGCCGCGATGACGATGCGGCGGCGGCGCTCGTCGGGCGGCAGGTCGCCGAGGATGCGACGAATCGCTTCGATAACAAGGGATTGCAGCAACGGCTCGATCTCGCGCAGCCGGTCTCGGGCCTCGCGCATCGCCGGCTCGAGCGTGTCCAGCGCATGCCGCAGGCCGTCGCGCCAGCCGGCCGCGAGACCGGCCTGGCGGCCCTCGGCGCGGGCGGCCTCGGCGGCAGCCACGGCCTGACGGTGCAGGTCGTGGATCGCGTCATGGGCTGCCGTCGATGCGATCAGGCGGTCAACCTCGGCGGCGCGGATGACCCGGCCGACTGGTCGGCCCGGGTCGCCTGCGAGACGACGCGAAACCGGTGCAGGGGACACGGGGCGGTTCACGCCGCCGGCTCCCGCGCGACCGCGAGCGCTGCGGCGACGAGCGCGTCGAGAACCGGTTCAGGCGGGATCGGGCCGGGCCAGCGCGTCGCCGGTGGCAGTGCGGCGCGGACCAGCGCCGCCCCCGGGCCGAAGCGTGCCGACCAGGCGGCGATCAGCGCCGCCCCCAGCGCCGGGAGGTCGCAGCGCCCGGCGGCGGCGGCCGTAAGGTCGATCCCTTCGGCCGGGGGCATCGCACCGCGCAGGGCCAGCGCCGCCGCCAGCAGGGCGTCATCGACGGCGACCGGCAGCGCCCGCCAGTCGGCCTTGCGGATCGCCGGGCCGCTGCCGGCGAGTGCCACCGCGAGGCCGAGCAGCAGCGCGGCACGGGCAAGGATTGCCGGTGGGTGGACGTCCAGCCAGGCCCAGGCGGGTTCGACACCGGGGTCGGACGTGTCGCCTAGCTGCAGCCGGACGGCCGCCAGCCGCGACACCCGGCCGCGCAGACGTGGACTCCGGGCCAGCCGCGCGGCGAGGTCCGGCCGCGCCGGCAGGCCGAGCGCCGCGGCAAGACGGCCTCCCGAGACGACAGCCAGCAGTGGGGGCGGGGCGACGGCCTGGGGAACCCGGGTGGAATGGCGTGCCACGCGGGAATGGACCATCACGTCGGCCTGGGGTGCCACTGCGGACCGGTGATACGGGGCGCCGGGCATCAACCGGGCCGCCGGAACAGGCCACGCAGGCCGAGGATCCCGCCGCCGAGCGCAAGCAGTGCGGCGCCAAGCAGGGCCAGCGTGCCGAAGCCGCCGCCCAGGGTGCGGGCCGGCCGGGCCGGCCGCAGGTCGGGATCGGAGCCGGGCTGGGCGACGAAGGAGGCGATGGTGACGTCGCGCGGGTTGAGACCCTGCACCGAGGCGGCGACAATCTGGCGGATCTTGGGGACGAGCTCGTCGGGGTCGGCGGCGCTGCGATAATGCACGACCACCGAGGCCGAGGCCCGGCTCTGCGGCGCGCCGCGCAGGTCGAGCTCGGGCACGACGACGTGGACGCGGGCCGAAACCACCCCGTCGATGCCCGATACCGTGCGGCCGATCTCCTGGTTCAGCGCGAACATCATGCGGGCGCGCTGCTCGAAGGGCGAGACGATCAGCCCGTCGGCGGGAAACACTTCTGCGAGGGTGCGGAAGCTCTCGCGCGGATAGCCGGCCCGCTTCAGCGCCTCGACGGCGGCGGGGAAATCGCCGCCGGGTACGAGCACGCGGTAGCCGCCGGTCTCGCCGCCGTCGCGGGTCGCCGGAATGCCCTGCTGCGCCAGCACCGCCACCATCTCGTTGGCGTCGCGCTGCGACAGGTTGCGGTAGACTTCCTCGCGGCACGACGCGAGCGCGACCGGGACAAGCGCCCAGGCCCAGCGGGACGAGAATGACATCGTCTCTCCTCGGGCCGCGGCGCAATCATGCCTACTGGCCCTGCCACAGGGATCTCACCCCGCCGGATACCTCGGAGACGACCTTGGACAGGAGATAGGTCCGCATCGCGAAATCATAGGCCCGGTTCAAGCCGGACAAATCGATCGACAACCCCGAGCCGGCTGATGATGTCGTAACCGACACCGGCGCAGGAACAGCGGAACCCTTCAGTCCCTTACCAAGATCGATGAGGCGCTGAGCCTCACCGAGGACGCCATCCAACGGCGTTCGAACAATGGACCCGACTCTAGCGGCACCGTCGTTAACGATCCGTTGAGCATGCCAGGCCGGATCGCGGGCCTGGGGCGACGTGCCGGCGAAAGCCTCGG
Organism: Methylobacteriaceae bacterium; assembly: GCA_040380755.1. Classification (GTDB taxonomy): domain Bacteria; phylum Pseudomonadota; class Alphaproteobacteria; order Rhizobiales; family Beijerinckiaceae; genus Alsobacter. The sequence goes on from JBEIIL010000020.1 coordinate 33,586, forward strand.
CGGCGAAGAGTTCGGGGCGGGCAGCAGGCGGCGCGACCGCGCCCGCAACGGGTGCGATGAGCATGAGGGAATCTCCCGGTTGCAAGGAGCGTCCGGCCGAAGCCCTAAACGGGCCGGCCGGCCGCTGGAGGAGTGTCACCGGCCGGCCTTCTGCACCGACTTCAGGGTCTCGGTGATCACCATCCCGAAGATGCCGGCAGCCGCACGGGTGGCTGCTGCATCGAGACGGCGCGTCGCGTCGTCGGAAGCCGGGGTGGGGGACGGGGTCGCAACGGGAGTCGTGGCCGCTCGAGCGGCAGGGGCAATCAACATCATGGCAATCATCCGGGTGGTCCGGGACGCAAAATGTCCCGACCCTTTTCTACCAGAGCGCGGCTCAGTCCGCCGCGATTCTTCCAAACTTGATTACCGAAACCGGCTCCTGCCGCGTGGACGGGGTGGACCCCTGTGACAGGACCGTCTCGACAAAGGCGATGAAGCCCGGCGGCCCGACGACGCGGACGGTCGCCGACGGCTCGTCGACCTGCACCTGCACGCCGTGCCCCTCGGCGCCGTAGCGGCGCAGCGTCGCGCACAGGCGGGATTCCGACGCTGCCAAGACGTTGAACACCTTGGAGTCGACGCTTGCGAGGCCGGCAGCCTCGACCGTGTGGCCGTCCGTCCACCAGACGAGGCCGTGGTCGCGCGACAGCGCATCGAGCGCATCCGCCAGCGTACCCTCGACGCGCGAGCGCCGCATCTGGCCGGCGATGCCGGGGCCCGTGCGCAGCGGCCGGCCGGCCAGCGTTGCGAGCTCTGCGAGAGCCTCGGACAGCGGCTGGTCGAGGAGCACGGCGCGCAGCACGGCGGGATCTGCCGCGAGACGCGCGGCAAACTCATCGGACCGCTCGGAGGGGCACAGCGGGGAGGCGACAGCGGGGATCGCCAGCAGGGCGACGACCGCGGCTGCGAGGACCGGCATGCGCATGGCGAAGGCTCCGACCCGGTGCGGCATCGCCCGTTTAGACACCCGGTCCGGTTAACCGTGTCCTAACGGGACAGCCGTTCACGCTCCGTTAAGGCCCATGCTCCAGCCTCGCATTACGACTTTTTTCAGCACGTGACCCATTGTGAACGCCATCATTGCCCTGCCGCGCCGCGCCGCGGCGTCATCCCGTCATGCCGGGCTAAAGCCCGGTGCCGGCTTCCGCGTCAGCCTTCCTGACGCGGAGGGGAAGCCGCATGTCGTCGAGTTCGGCGCCGGCGAGCATGTGCTCGGCTGCGGCCCTGCCGCCGACCTGCTGGTGCCCGATGCCCCGGCCGACGAGACGCTGCTGCTGCGCTGCGACGACCCCCCCGGCTCCGGCGCCATGGTGGCGGTGGCGCTGACCGACGGGCTGCGCCTGCGCGACCGGATCCTGCGCGTCGGCGTGCCGGCGCCGCTCGGCGACCGCGCAACCGTGACGGCGGGCGCGCTGACGCTGCAGTTCGAGGCGACAGCCACCGCAAGTCCGCGCTGGGTGCTGCCGGCGGCGCTGCTCGGCGGCAGCGCGGTGCTCGCCCTGTGGGCTCTGGCGGGCGTTCCAGGCCTGCCGTCGCCACCACCGGCCGTGGCCGGCCTGCGCGGCGCCCTGCCCGAGACCGCGGAAGCGCTCGCCGCCGACCTGACGGCGCGGCTGGCGCAGCAGAATCTCGGTGCCACAGCCACGGTCCGGGACGGGACCGTCCGGGTGGCGGGCGCAGCAGGACCTGAGGACGCGCGCAGGATGCGCGGCCTCGCCGACGCGGCGGCACGGCGCAGCCGCGTTCCGGTGATCACCGCCATCACCACCGAAACCGATCCGGCGGCGGCGCAGCTCACGGCCGTGGCGCTCGCGCCGCGGGCCTATGTGACCTGGCGCGACGGACGGCGCTTCCGCCCCGGCGACAGGCTGCCGGACGGCTCGGTCCTGTCGGCCATCGGCGAGAGCGGGCTGACCCTGTTGCGCGACGGCGCCGAGACACGGGTGCGGTTCTGAGCGCCGCCAGGCCGGGGAGGCTGCCATGACGGTTCAGGACAGCACACCGGACGTCCCGCCGGCGACCGCCCAGGGGCTGCTGGCGCGGTTTCTCGCCGGCGCCGGGCGGCGTGGCGACGTGGTGTTCGCCTCGCTGTTCGTGCTCGTCGTCGGCATGCTGATCCTGCCAATGCCGACGCTGCTGATGGACACGCTGCTGGCGGTCAATTTCGGGCTGACGCTGGTGGTGCTGCTCAGCGCCATCTATCTGCGCAACACGCTCGACCTGTCGGCCTTCCCGGCCATCCTGCTGGTCACCACCGTGTTCCGCCTGGCCCTGACGGTGTCGACCTCGCGGCTGATCCTGGCGCAGGGCGATGCGGGCGCCATCGTCAGCGGCTTCGGGCGCTTCGTCGTCGCCGGCAATGTGGTGGTCGGGCTCGTGGTGTTCGCCGTCGTGGCGATCGTCCAGTTCATCGTCATCACCAAGGGCGCCGAGCGCGTCGCCGAGGTCGGGGCGCGCTTCACGCTGGATGCGCTGCCGGGCAAGCAGATGAGCATCGACAGCGATTTCCGCAACGGCGAGATCACCAAGGAGGAGGCGCGGCAGCGCCGCTTCGTGCTGGAGCGGGAAAGCCAGTTCTTCGGCGCCATGGACGGCGCCATGCGGTTCGTGAAGGGCGACGCGATCGCCTCGATGCTGGTGGTCGTTGTCAACCTCGTCGGCGGGCTGCTGATCGGCACCCTGCAGCGCGGCATGCCACTGCGCGAGGCGGCGCAGCTCTATGCACTGCTGACGGTGGGTGACGGCCTGGTGGCGCAGATCCCGGCGATGTTCATGGCGGTGGCGGCGGGGACGCTGGTCACCCGCGTGGCCTCCGAGGAGCGCGGCAATCTCGGCAGCGATCTGTCGCGACAGCTCGCCGCCCAGCCGCAGGCGCTAGGCGTCGCCGGAGCCTTCATGGCGCTGATGGGTCTGGTCCCGGGCTTTCCGGCGGGCGTGTTCCTGACGCTCGGGGCCGGCATGGGAGGCCTGGCCTTCGCGCTCACCCGGACCCGCGCCGCCGCGCTGGCGCGGGCGAAGGAGGCAACCGCCGCCGCCGCAGCCCCGCCGGCCGCGCGGCTGCGCGAGCCGGGGATGAACGACCTGCTGGTGCTCAGCGTCGCGCCGGCGCTGGAACAACCGCTGCTCGCGGCCGGTCTCGCGGCGGCGGTGCACGCCCGCGCCGGCATGATGGCGCGGCGGCTCGGCTTCACCGTGCCGATGCCGGGCCTCGTCGCCGACGGACGGCTGATCGGCGCGCTACGGCTGGAGGTGGACGGCGTCGCCGCCTTCGAGATGCCGCTCGATCCGGCAGCACTCGGACAGCAGGTGCACGAGATCGCCGACCAGGTGGCGGAGTACCAGCGCCGCTATGCGGCCCGGCTGTTCGGCCTCGAGGAGGCCGGCGCCTGGCTTGACGAGGCACGCGCCGATCTCGGACGGCTGGTCGGAGACGTGCAGCAGCAGGTGCCGATGCTGCGCCTCGTCGACACGCTGCGCCGGCTGCTCGACGAGGAGGTGCCGATCGTCCAGCGCCGGACCATCCTGGAGGCGCTGCTGCAGTTTTCGGGCGAAACCAATCCGGACACGCTGTGCGAAGGGTTGCGTGGCGTGCTGCAGCGGCAGATTTCGCACCGGCATACCGGCCTCGACGGCCATATCGCCGCGATCGTCGCCGGTCCGGACGTCGAGGATTTCGTCCGTCGTGCCGCCACCGGTACCACCTTGCCCGCCGACGAGGGGGTGTCAGCCGGGCTCGTCCGGCAGACCCGCGCCATGCAGGCCACGGCAATGCGGGAGGGCCGGCACCCGGTGGTGCTGGCGCCCGCCCCGGTGCGGCGCTGGCTGCGGCTGTTCCTCGCCTCGCAGGGCGTGCCGATCCCGGTGCTGGCCTATTCGGAGATCGCGGCGGAGACGCCGGTGCGCGCCATCGCAACCTTGTCGACCCGCGCGACTGACGCCGCCGCGGCGGCGTGATCCGGGCCGGCCTGGGCGCGACCCCTGTCCGTTTTTCAGCATCGCCAGCTCGCTGTTTTTGCCTAAGATCAGGCTTCGTCCGACGCAGGAGACCGCCGTGCAGACAGATGCAGCCCGATCCGCAGTCGCGGGCGGCGATGCCGTGCAGCCGCCGCAGGCAGGCGCCGACTGGCCGGCCGGGGTCTATCGCGCCCTGCGGGCCGCCGATATCCGGCAGATGAGCTATGTGCCGGATGCCGGTCATGCGGCGCTGATCCAGATGCTTGATGCCGACCCGCAGGTGACCTGCAACGTCCTGACCACCGAGGAGGAGGGCATCGCCATCGCGGTTGGCGCCTGGCTCGGCGGCCAGCGCTCGGTGGTGCTGATGCAGTCGAGCGGCGTCGGCAACTGCATCAACATGCTGTCGCTGCCGGTGATGGCGCGGACACCGCTGCTGATGCTGGTGACGATGCGCGGCGAATGGGCCGAGTTCAATCCCTGGCAGGTGCCGATGTCGCGCGCCACGCAGCCCACGCTGGAGGCCATCGGCGTCAGGGTGCTGCGCGCAGAGACGGGGCCCGACCTCGTCGAGACGGTCGCGGCCGCCGCCGCGCTGGCGTTCGACTCCGACCAGCAGATCGCGATCCTGATCGGCCAGCGGCTGCTCGGCCGCAAGACATGGTGAGCCCGATGCACGCTTCGTCAGAGACCCTGCCCGATCGCCGCGCGGCCGTCGCCACGCTGCTGCGCGACCGGGGCGACACGCTGGTGATCACCGGGCTGGGATCGCCGACCTACGACGTCCATGCCGCGGGCGACCGGGCGGATAATTTCTACCTCTGGGGGGCGATGGGCGGCGCCGCGCTGGTCGGCCTGGGGCTGGCGCAGGCGCAGCCGTCACGCCGGGTGCTGGTGATCACCGGCGACGGCGAACAGCTGATGGCGATGGGCAGCCTGGCCACGATCGCCGTTGCGGCGCCGCGCAACCTCACCGTCGTCGTCATCGACAACCAGCATTTTGGCGAGACCGGCATGCAGGCGAGCCACACGGGACGGGGTGTCGATCTCGCCGGCGTCGCCGCCGCGTGCGGCTTTGCGGCGGCCTGCACACTGACCACGCTGGCAGCCGTCGAGGCGCTGCGCGGGACGCTGGCGGAGCCCGCGGCAGGGCCGCGGCTCTATGTGGTGCGTGTCACCGCCGACAACCCGCCACGCTCCCTGCCGTCGCGCGATGCGGTCTTCATCAAGACCCGTTTCCGGGCGCATCTGGGGCTGACGCCAGGCTGAGGCTTGCATCGCGGATGGCCTGCCAGACCCGCTGCGGCGTAGCCGGCATGTC